>DATEPX010000274.1:0-34124 GCA_035272945.1 Terriglobales bacterium | reverse complement strand
GAATATTCAGGTGTTACAGCGGCCACGCCTAATGAGCCCGAAGTCGAGGACGCCATGGGCATCAAAATCGGGCAGGACTGGTCGCAGCTGATCTCTGCGGGAGAGCAGATCATCGGGCGCATGGGGCTGCAGTCGCTGGTTATCACGCGCGGGCGTGACGGCATGGTGGCGTTCAACAAGCGGCACAAGCCGCTCGATATACCAATCTATGGCTCCGATGAAGTAGCGGATGTGACCGGAGCCGGCGACACTGTCATTGCTACGTTCACCGCCGCGCTGGCGGCCGGCGCCAGCACAGAAGAGGCCGCCCATCTGGCAAATTACGCCGGAGGAATTGTGGTGATGAAGCGCGGGACCGCCACCGTGTCACAGCCGGAACTTTTACACGCGATCGAAACCTCTCCCGTGGCGATCAGACCCCATTGAAAACGCCTGCTAATCCCAAGATCGTGAGCCGCGAAGGACTGCGCCAGCGAGTGAGCGAGTGGCGCCGCGCGGGTGAGCGTATTGTTTTGGGGAATGGGGCGTTTGACCTATTGCATGTCGGTCATGTGCGCTATTTGCATGCTGCCAAGGAATTGGGGGGACGCTTGCTGGTGGCCATCAATTCTGACGAATCAGTGCGAGCGCTGAAAGGCGAGGGCCGTCCTCTGATGCCGGCCGAAGAGCGCGCTGAAATCGTGGCGGCGCTTGCCGATGTGGATGCAGTGGTGATTTTTCCCGAACGGGACGTGCGGGCACTCATCAGGGAAATCCGTCCCGACATCCATGCCAAAGGAACGGACTACACGGCGGACAGCGTGCCGGAAGGCGATGTGGTTTGGGAGTGTGGAGGCCGAGTGGCGATTGTGGGCGATCCCAAAGACCACTCCACCAGCGACCTCATCCGCTCCCGCCTGAATCAGCGGCGGTCTTGACCATGGCGGCACGGACAGAGTCGTCGACCTGCCCGATCCGGCACTTGCTGGTGGTGCGGTTGAGCGCCATGGGCGACGTTATTCACACCCTGCCCGCCGTCGCAGCTTTGCGAGAGGCTTTTCCCGAGACGACCATAGGCTGGGCCGTCGAGGAGCGCTGGGCGGAGTTACTGCGCACGCGATCCGCTCGACCGGGGGGAGCACTCTCGCCGCGGAGGCCGTTGGTTGACCGCGTCCATACCTTCAACTTGCGCGCATGGCGACGATCCCTTCTCTCCCGTCGCACTTGGGGGCAGATCAGGAACAGCATCAGCGATCTGCGCGCCGAGAACTATGAGGTCGCGGTTGATTTTCAGGGCGCGATTCGTTCCGCGCTGGTGGCAAGGTGGTCGGGAGCGCCGACGATCTACGGCTTCGCCCAGCCTCGGGAGAACGCGGCCAGCCTTTTTTACACTCGCCAGGTGCAAGCCCAGGGCACTCATATCATCGAGCAGAACCTCTCTCTGGCATCGGCGGTAGCGCGGCGAGGTCTGTCGTTGCCGGTCGTAGCATTTCCGCAGGACGAGATTGTCGAATACAACTGCCAAAGAACGCTCGATGCTCTGGGCGGGAAAGATTACCTGATTCTAAATCCGGGTGCAGGCTGGGGGGCGAAGCAGTGGCCCGCCGAACGGTACGGCCAGGTTGCACAGCTTTTGTTGGAAACGGCAGGACTGAAATCGTTGATCAATTTTGGTCCCGGGGAGGAGGACGTGGCCCGCGCCGCTGAGGCAGCGAGCGGCGGTGCAGCGGTCGCCACGTCTGGTTCTTTGAGCGAATTAATTGCGTTTACGCGGCGTGCGCGGCTGGTAATCGGCGGGGACACCGGGCCCCTGCATTTAGGGGCCGCACTTCGGATACCTGTGGTGGGGATTTTTGGTCCCACCAATCCTGCCCGCAACGGTCCTTTCGGGGCACGCAGCATCGTGTTACGCAATCCTTTAAGTCCTACTACACACGCCCGTCGTCAAGAAGCGGACGAGGCAATGCTGGAAATCAGCCCGGAAGATGTCATCCAGGCCGCACTCAAGCTGCTGAAGGATTCAGGTGGCTAGCTGGCCTCAAATCGCACGCCGCATCCGCGTTCCCCTGGGATTCGGGTTCGCGGTGTTGTACGTCTGGCTGGCCCAGCCGACATCCCTTTCAATCCTCGCCGGAGGATGCCTAGCGTTGCCGGGACTGGTCATGCGCGGAATCGCCTCCGGCCATGTCACCAAGAACGAGCAGCTCACGATGAGCGGGCCTTATGCCTATGTTCGAAATCCGCTCTATCTGGGTTCACTGGTGTTGGCGGCTGGTTTTGCGGTAGCGGCGCGCAGTTGGGTGATCGTGATTGTCATGGCCGTCATGTTTGCGGCAGTCTATCTTCCCGTGATCCGCTCGGAGGAGGTGTTTCTTCGGCAGAAGTTTCCCAAATATGAGGAGTATTCCCGCCATGTGCCGCGCCTCTTGCCTCGGTTCACTGCCTTTGGCAATGCGTGCGGCACATTTTCGCGAGAGTTGTATTGGAAGCACCGTGAGTACAATGCGATACTTGGAGTTGCCCTCATGATTGCGGCGCTCGTCGCAAAAATGCGCTGGCTGTCGAGGTAGCTATCAAGTGCATCCAAGCGATAGGTGCAATAAATTCAGAAATCTTAGTTATTCTCTTGATTAGACAGTCCCGTAAATCCGTAACCAATGTGCAGTTTGCCGTGCTAGTGGTAGCAGTCTGCGGTGTTCCTTCTGTGTTTTGGGGCAGCGATGCGCAATCTACCGATCCGCCGCCTAATGCCACCATTGGCCCCGCGGCCCGGATCTTTGCGCCTCCGGTTAACCACCGTTTCCCGAATGGACAAACTTACGTCTACGCGGTGGAATGGCATTTTTTTAATGCCGGCATCGCGCGGGTGAAGATGGAAGCCGCCGGGCAGCAACAGAAAGTGAGCGCCAACGCCGACTCCCTGGGTATGGTCAATGTGCTGTACGGCATTCATGATCGCTTCGAAGCATATTTCAATCCGCAGACCTTTTGTTCGCAACGGGTGACCAAGCATACAGAAGAGGGTTCGCGGCAGCGCGACACGCGTGTCCAGTTCGACTATGCCAACCACAAGAGTGTGCTGGATGAGAAAAATCTAAAGAGCAATCAAACCAAGCACACTGAAAATGATATCCCCGGTTGCGTAACCGACATGATTAGTGGGTTTTACTACCTGGCTTCGCAGCCACTGCAATCGGGAAGCACTTACACTTTTCCGATTAATGACGGAGGTAAGACGACTGAGGTGAGCGCGAAGGTCGAAGCCAAAGAACAGATCAAAGTGCCGGCAGGTAAGTATCAGGCCATCCGCCTGATTGCCGAACCAACCTCCGGTCCGTTGAAAGGCAAGACTAAGATTTCGGTCTGGTTCTCCGATGATGCCGAACGCACTCCCGTGCAGATGAAGTCCAAGCTGGGATGGGGATCGCTGTTGTTTCGACTGCAGAGAATCGAAAAACAATAATGATGGTTGATTTGATATGTGTGGGCCCGGGTCTCAGATCCGGGCAAGACGGGTCGAAGACCTGCCTCCACACGATCTCATTTCTTGGCCATGAGTTCTTTTGCCCTCGCCAACTCTGGCCGGTCAGACGCGGAGCCCTCGCATACTTTCAGGAGTTGGGCATAGTACTCGCTGGCTTTCTGGCTTTGTCCGACAGCCTCGGCGGCGCGTGCAGCACCGTAGAGAGCACTAAAGCGGTTGGGATTAAATTTCAGATCGGTTTGGTATTCTGCCAGGGCTTGCTCAGAATGCTTCGCCTCCAGCAGCAGGTCGGCTAGCATTTCGCGGATTGGGATACCCTCATCGGTTCTCTCGCCAGTAGCCTCTTCCTTCTCGGCCATCGCGCGCAAGGCTTTAATCGCTTTCTTGTCCCTACCCTCTGCGTGTGCAATCCAAGCCAGGGCTATCTGCCGATCTTTTTCGACAGCATCAGCAAAGGATCTCTTCTTGTTTGCCAGCAGCTTCTTGTGGATCTTATTGATCTGACCCACGTCTTGGTGCGCTTGCTCGAGATTGCCGAGGTGCGCGGCACCTATAGCGCGCGCAAAGTAGGTTATCGCGGGGTCGCCCTCTGTAGCATTCTTAACCGGAGTCAGAGATGCTGCTTCCGACCAGCGATGCAGCTCCAAGGCATACCGGACCGGGAAAAGCGTCAGCGCAAAGCTTCGCGGATCATACCCTGTGCCGTACATGTCTTTCATCGCGGGCATGCTCTTGACTTCCTCAATCACACGCTGGGCCTCCGCTTCGCGACCACTCTGCAAATACGCGTACACCAGGAAATCCATGGCGTGAAACTGGTGACCTTCGCCGCCCATGTGCATGGCGGCGGTCTTGCGAGTCGCGGCAATCGAGGCCAGATTGGAATCGATATCGTCCTGCCAGAGTCCCAGACGGGCAAAAATGTGTGACGGCATGTGCAAGGCATGGGGAGCGGCCGGAGCAATCTTGGCGTAACGCCGCGCTGCCGGAAGTCCGAGTTGCGCCAGTTGCGGCGTGTCGTAACCGTGGATCAGGTAGTGCGCGATTCCGGGATGGTCGGGCTCGTGAGCAAAGAGTTTTTCCAGCACCTCCGCGGCTTTCTTGCGGTTGGCGAATGTAGTGTCGTTGTCCGGCTCAGACGCGAGCAGCGAAAGCGCATAGAACGCTGCTGCTTCCCGATCGTCGGGGTATTTCTGATACATCTTCTCCATAGCCCGGGAGTAAGCTGTGGCGCGGGCGTGGTGGTCGAGCTTGCCGGAATCGCGATAGAAGGTTGCAATGGCGGCAATGTATTCGCGTTCCCGGTCCGTCTGGGGTTTCGCCTCGTCGGCTCTCGCGAGTAACTCATTGGCGGACTTTATCGTAGTGGCGTCCGGCTTATTCCAAAGTTGGTGCCACATGCTCATGGTCTCGCCCCAATAGGCCATGACGCACTGCGGGTCCTGCCGGGAGATGTCCTCGAACTCCTTTTGGGCTTCCTCATACCAGAAGGAGTGCAGCAGCGCAACGCCACGCTCAAAGGGCTTCTGCACCTCCGGCGCGCAGGACACGGGAAAGTGGACAGTCCCCAGTTGCTCGGGAGTCAGCTCTTCGTGGTGGTGGCCTTCGTCGTCGGCCAGGACGGGTAGAGTAAAGGACAGCGCGAGCGCGAGAACGACGGCAAATTTTTTCATGGACACCCCACTGAGAGGCGAGTCTAGACCGTCGGTCGGGAAGGGTCAATTCGCTGTCCACCCAGGTTGGCGTCCAAAGTGGGACGCGAACCTGGGGGGCACCCGGCGGGGAATTGTTGATTTTCGATTGTTGATTGAAAAACCAAGAGCACACCACAATCAAGCGACAGTCAAGAATCGACAATTGACAATTTCTTACTGGATTCTGAACCGTTCGTTGATCAGGCGCTGCAGGCGGGGCTTGTAGAGGATGTCGTAGGCGAATTCTTTGTCGGGGAACATGGCGAGGGCGGCACGTTTGGTGTTGGCGGCCATTTCGGAGGCTTCTTCGATGGTGAGGTCCGGGTCCTGGCTGATGACGGACATGACCATGCTCATCATGACCTGCAGGCGGCGGATTTTTCTAGCTTCCTCCTGGGCTTCGCTCAGATTCCCACCCTGTGCGCCTTGCTCCGAGTTCTCCATGGGGCCCCCCAATGAGGACTCGGCCCGTCCCGCAGGGTATGGCCGGATCCTGATTATTGGATGTGCGAGCGCCGGGGCGGGTTCGCCTCACCCCGTTGGGCCCATTGTCGCGCATTGCCTGCTGAAAGCAACCCCCTTCAGGGCTTTGGACTTAGGTACCTAGCCGGCACAGAAACAAAGCGGATATCCCGGCTTCGTGAGAGAGTTACAATCTGGGTAGCACGCGGAGGACTCCATGGTAGACCCTTCCAATCGATCAGAAACCAAGGAACGTCCCAATCCCCAAGAGAAGCTGGTCAAAGTCTTTGACGCCGAGCGGGAATCGGAGGCGCTGGTGGTGAGCGGCCTACTGGAATCGGCGGGCATCGATAACGACGTGACCTCCACCGACGCCGCCCAGAATATTTACCCCGGTGTGGGTGGCAGCATCATACTGGTGCGCGAGGAAGACGCTGACCAGGCTCGGCTCCTCATCGAGGAATACCGGCAAGCGGACGAGACCGCCGAGATTGATGTCAGCGAGGAACCGACGGGCTGATCGTCTGCCCGTCCAGGTAGAAGGTTCACTGAGGCGTCGAGATCGGTTCGATAGACAGAGACACCCGCGTTCGCCAGCCTTTCCAGGACTTCTCTGCGCGGATGTCCGAAAGAATTGTGTGCGCCCCCCGAGATAACTGCCAATCGCGGGTGCACGGCAGCCAACAATTCAGGGATGGTGGAAGTCATGCTTCCGTTGTGTGCCACCTTTCAGCAGGTCTGACCGCGGTTGTTGCTCTGTGCTTACCCGTTCCATCTTCCTCTCCGCATCCGCCTCTGCCAACACAGCCGTTTCTCCCTAGACGAACTGCAGAGCAAGTGAGTCATTGTTGCAGGGCTGTTTCGCAACCTGCGAGTTTGGTGGGGGGGGACAGCACGCGAATGTGGATACCTCCGAAGTCGAACGAATCTCCGCAGCATGCTGTAAGCCCTCGGATGTTCTGATTTTTTGCCTGCGCGCGCAGGTTTCCCTGGTGACCTGCTCGGTTTGCACATCCAACGTTTGACGCACACCACCGAATCCCGCATCCCGGAAATTGCCCTCGCGCAAAACGTGCCGGTAATAAGGACCTCGCTGCCGTCCGCCTACTTCGAGATGTCGACATAAGGCGTGGGTGCACGCACCTGGATGGCGAAGGCGCCGAGCCAAAACAGCGCGCCCAGAACTGGCACTCCGGAAAGGTTAAGCCGTCGGTGGACGAGATGGGTTGTGCTGGAGAGAAATACCAGGATGGCAACCAGAGCGGTGGACGCCAGGCACAGTGGCCGAGAACAATCCCTGCGGAGAACGCAATCACCGCATCGAGCAGAGGCTGTCGCGTTTGAACAGAACTGGGATGGCGCGGAGACAGGGTCCAACTCTGTAGGGAACGAAGGAGGAACGAGCGCTATTGCCGGGCTCTGGCAAAGCCTAGCGGACCAACTGCAACACGCTTTCCAGGTGGAAGGTCTGCGGGAACAGATCCACCAGATGTGCTTGCCCAACGCGATATCCGGCGGCCAACAGTGGAACCAGGTCGCGGGCCAGGGTTGCCGGATCGCATGAGACGTAGGTCAAAACCGGTGCGGCTAATTGGGCAACACCACGAGCTACGCGCTCCCCAAGCCCGCCGCGAGGTGGATCGACCACCACCAGATCAGGCCGAACCTTTCCGGCCACGTTTGTCAGGTACTGCTCCACCGTGACACGCAAGGCTTTCACGCTGGCAGGAGAATTGTATGCGAGGTCGGCGACCGATTGCTGTGACGACTCCACGGCAATCACCCGCTCGAATTCCCGAGATAGAACTGCTGAGAACAGCCCCACGCCGGCGTACAGGTCCAGCGCAGTGCGTCCCCGGCGGTTCATCGTTACGATCTTGACCAGCTCATCCGTCAGGTATCGGTTGGTCTGGAAGAACGATCCTGCACTGACGCGATAAGTCTGGTGCGCGGTCTGGTACATCAGTTCGCCCGTGCCGACCACGGCAAAAGGCGCTGGGTCGGAGGCTAGGTCTCGCAGAGCCGCTGGGAAAAGTGCGACGCCTTTGAGCTCCGGCAGAAGACCGCTGAGAGTCTCGGCCCAGGGTAGCTCTCGATCGGACTTGGCGCTTTTCGGATCAATGTAGACTTCGATCAGTAATTGCGAATCGTCGGCGTTCGCGAAGAATTCGATTTCAAGAACGCTGCTTTCAATCGTGCCCGCACGTCCGAGTTCCCAGGTCGACTGGATTGCTCGGATGATCAACGGCGAACTGATGGGGCACTCCTCAACGGGCAATAGCGCATGCGATCCGAATCTGTAATAACCGAGCTCAAACTCGGGCAGTGTTCGCACTCTAAGGCGCGTTCGATTTCGGTAATTCCATGGCGGTGAAGGATGGATCAGGAGTTCTGATTCCAGTTCGAGCCGGGCGATCCGGCGCAGATTTTCTTTCAGAATGGACGCCTTGATTTCCAGCTGGTGCTCATAGGTGGAATGTTGGTAATGACATCCACCGCATTGCGTGAAGTAAGGACAGCCGGGATCAATTCTGTGTGGCGACGGCTCGGCTACTTTCTGCGACCGGGCGCGGGCGAAACCTGGTTTTTCCTCTACGATTTCGGCTTCAATGCGTTCGCTCTCCAGAACGAAAGGAATGAAGGCGGCTTTGCCCCGCCCACGCTCGTCGGCAGGAAGGCGGGCCAGGCCATCCCCTCCGTAGATCAGCTTCTCGATCTTCAGTTCCAAGGAATGATTTTATGCCCCAGGGCGCCGGCAAAGGGCTTGTATCAGGGAATCGCTGTCTCCACATCTCTCTTCTCAGCGCCTAAAGGCAATAGCACGGGGGGGTTCTGTCGGTATGGCCGAAGCCATACCCTGATACGAACTGGCTGTTTAGCAGTGTTCGTCTGTGTACGGACACATGCATGCCGGCAAGATGCCGGCGCTACAAGTCCGATCACATATAAAAGAGGCTCAGACGAGCCAGAGCGTATTTTTCGAGTAAGCGCTTGTGCACATACTGCCTCTGTAGTTGATCAATCTGCGCGGCGGGCATCTTGCTGCGGTAAGGAGCGAGTTCGCGGTCGGCTTGCGCGCGCACGGCAACGATCTCTTCGTCAGAAGCGGACGCCAGCAGCACGGCAAACAGCTTCTCCTCGAGCACAGTCATGCGGCGCTCAAGTTCCTCGAGGCGGCGTGGAGTTTTGCTGGTTTCGACATCCTCCGCCAACTCCAAGAGGGTACGCGCGCTCTCCTGGGCAATGGGTTGGGCGGAAATTCCGCCAACCACGGGAAATTTTGCCGCTTGCAGTTGGGCAGCATTGCGGCGCAAGTAGGCGGCGATGTCGGCGGGTTCAAAGCCGAGGGTCTGGCCGGGCTTTTCTTGCTTCTCGGCTCCTACGGCCGCTTCTTTCATCTCTTCGGCAGAAGCCAGCACCTCCTGTGAACAATAGGCAAGGCTGTTGACCTTGCGGGTTTTTGAGGGACGCTGCTCGTAGCGGTCAAAGGCAGCGTCGATTCCGCGCAGCACCGCTTCCAGCGGGATGCCGGCATCCTTCCAGGTCTCAATCAGAGCCCAGTCCAGGGTGGATAGCAACAGGCCTGTACCGCGGCGGCGTTGGAAGTGCTCTTCAATTTCGGTGAAGTAGTTGAAGTAATTTTCCACGACCACTCAGCGGCGAGCCTTGCTGCCGGGCCAAGGCTTGGACGAATCAGCCTTTTCGGAGTTCTGTACATTGGCGGCCGCCTCCCGAGGTCTGCCCGCCTGATTGCGCTCCCAAATAATGCGCAGGCCATCGAGGGTGAGGAAGTCGTCGATTGTCTTGATGTACTTCGAGCCGCCTCCAAACAGGGCAGAGAGGCCGCCTGTCGCCACAACTTTGCAGTCCTTGCCCATCTCCCCGAGCAGCAGTTCAAGAATGCCGTCAATCAGGCCGAGATAGCCGTAGTACAGCCCGGACTGCATGCTGGCGACGGTGTTCGTTCCAATAATGCGAGGAGGTTTGCGGATATCCACGCGTTGCAGTCGGGCTGTGCGGCCAAACAGCGCTTCCGCCGAAATGCCAATGCCCGGGCAGATAACTCCCCCGATGTACTCGCCCTTCGCCGAGACACAATCGAAAGTCGTGGCGGTGCCGAAGTCCACCGCGATGCAGGGCCCTCCGTACTTTTCAAGAGCCGCAACCGAGTTCACGATGCGGTCCGCACCCACTTCGGCAGGATTGTCGTAGAGCACAGGCATGCCGGTCTTTACGCCCGGCTCGATGAACAGCGGTTTGCAATTGAAATAGCACTCGCAAACCTGGCGCAGAATGGAATCCAGCGGAGGGACGACGGAAGAAATCACGATACCGCGAATGCCGGAAACCTCGATCGCGTCCATGGCGAACAGGTTGCGAAAAAGGACTCCGTACTCGTCGACGGTCTGGGTCTGGATGGTGGCGACACGCCAGTGCGCTACCAGCCGCTGATCGCCGGAGGCGTCAAAGACTCCGAGAACCGTGTTGGTGTTTCCGACATCGAGAACGAGAAGCATGGTAAGGATGCCAGCGTCGCGCGTTATCGCTATTTCGGTCTTACTGACCCGCTCAGCACAGTCCGCACTCCCTGCGCTGTGCGCACCTGCAGGAAGCCGCGCGGATCGAGCCCTTCGGTGATGCCGTCGAAGCCGCCGTTCTCGTCCACGTGAACCTGCATTCCGCGCACACAGGACGATTGCTGGGAAAAACGTCGCAGAATCGAGCCTTGGGCGTCCGGCTCCTTCAGCAGGTTGCGATACTCGCGATCGAGCGATTTTAGCAGAGTGGCGGTCAGCTGCACGCGCGACCATTCCGTTCCTGTGGCCAGTCGCAACGAGGTCGCTTCCCTTTCGATGGACGCTGGAAAATCGGAGTGATTGACGTTGATACCGATCCCAACCACCAGATGGCGAACTCGAGTAGCTTCTGCGCTCATTTCGGTCAGGATGCCGCAGAACTTTCTCCCTTCCAACAGCAGGTCGTTGGGCCAGCGCAGGTCAACCTTGAGATTGGCGCCGATCTCTTCCACGGCAGCTTTTACCGCGAGCGCTACTGCCAGGGACAGGATGAGGACGTCGGCCGGCGGAAGCGGCGGCCGCAACAAGACCGAGCAATAAATCCCGGCGGAACGCACCGAATGCCAGTTTCGCGAGCCGCGTCCTCGGCCAGTGGTCTGCTCTTCGGCGAGGAAGACACTACCTTCCGGCGCACCGGCTGCCGCTGTGTCCATAGCAGCAATATTGGTCGATCCAATCTTGTAATAGTGATGAATTTGTTCGCTGAAGATGGTTCCACCTACCAGCGGGGCGAGAATGTCGGGCAAGAGAAGATCGGGGACGGCTCGCAGTTGATAGCCGGTAGCGGGGTGGCCGGCAATGTCGACGCCCAGGCGGCGGAGTTGCTGAACCAGGCGCCAGACTTCGGAGCGGGCGGTGCCGATCTCCTGGGAAATTTTTGTGCCGCTTACGACCACGGTAGCGTGGTCCATGAGCAGGCGGACGATGCGTCCCAGGCGCATATCACTCTGGTGAGGCCGATGTAGCGCGGGTACCGGCGCCCGCGAAACCTTCCCCGCTCGAGTTGTAGGCGATTTGGCGATGCCGGAATTATGCGGGAGGGCGTAAGAAAGAACAAATGATTAGACGTCCAGTGCTGCGAATAGCCGAGCTGCGCCCGGCCTGGACGGGTCCAAGACCCGTCCCCACGCAAGACCCGTCGCCACATGAGTGCGGCTAGGCGCTGGCGGCTTCTTCGGAGCCTAGGGGCAGAAAATACTGCGTGCCTTTGATGGGGGCCGAGACTTTGCGCAGGAGTTCCTGTAAGTCCTCGTTGCGGTCTACAAAGTCGATCTCGGAGGTGTTCACGATTAACAGGTCCGATGACGTGTAGTGAAAGAAAAAGTGCTCGTAGGCCTTCACTACCTCTTCGAGGTATTCCTCATTGATCGCCTTCTCACCGGCAGCGTTCTTCTTGCGCAATCGCTTTTTCAGGACCTCAGGCGTCGCCTGCAGATAAATCACCAGGTCTGGCGTGGGCAGCTGCTCGCGAAAGTAGTTGTAGAAGCGGTTGTAGGTATCGAGTTCCTGATCAGTCAGATTAAGGCAGGCGAAGAGCTTATCTTTCTCGAAAATGAAGTCGGCGATCACGGTTTTTTGCGAGCGGGCGCCCAAGTCGAGTGCTTGAAGCTGCTCAAAACGGCGGATCAGGAAGGCAAACTGAGCCTGGAACGCGGCTCCCGGCTGCCCCTCGTAAAAATGAGAGAGGAACGGGTTGTCTTCGGGCTCCATCACGCGCTGGGCATTCAGACGCTGGGCTAAGATCCTCGCCAAGGTACTTTTGCCGACGCGTATGGGGCCTTCGACTGCGATGTAGCGGGGCAGCTCAAAGAGATTGGCCATGGCCTAGAAGGAAATGAGAATTTGAGCATAGCTCGGTTACGGCTCAGAGGCAATTGTGCGATGAGTTAACTGTGCGATGAGTTAACCTGGAATCGTGGATTTTCGATTGACAATTGCCAATTTGTTTCTGCGAAGTTTTCAATTGACAGTTGGAAATTGGCAATCCATTACAATTTCTACGATGCTCGGGTATTTTGCACTGACAGCGGCAGCGCTGGCGACCGCGGGCTATCAATCCATGGCGCCCACCGGGCAGTGGTATGGGCGCACCTTCATCGGATTAGGCCGTGGGTCGAAAAAACTTGCGCTGACCTTCGACGATGGGCCAAACGATCCTCACACTTTGGGTTTGCTCGAGGTTCTTGCCAAACACGATGTTCGCGCAACTTTCTTTATGATCGGCCATTATGTGCAGCAACGCCCTGACATAGCGCGCGAGGTAGCTAAAGCAGGACACGTCGTCGGGAACCACACTTTCACCCACCCGAACTTGATTTTTGTCTCCAACCTGCAAACGCAAGTGCAATTGCGGGATTGCGACCTTGCGTTGAATGATGCGATCGGAGAGCACTCGCGCTTGTTCCGGCCTCCTTTTGGAGGGCGGCGGCCGGGTTCACTGCGGGTGGCGCGCTCGCTCGGGTTGGAGCCCGTGATGTGGAATGTTACCGGCTGGGACTGGAAGACAACCTCTGCAGATCATGTAGAACAGAAGGTTAGGAAGCAGATCCGCGGTGGAGATGTCATTCTGCTGCATGACGGAAGCCACATGGCTATGGGCGCCGACCGGTCACATACGGTAGTCGCAACGGATCGGGTGATTACGAGATACAAAGCGGAAGGATTCGAGTTTGTCACCATCGTGCTCTGAGCCCTGCAACAGCTGTTGTCGCACCAACACTGTGCAGGTGGTTCTGAGTGCTGATTACAACGGTGACCTTGTCGCAGAGATTTCTGCGCCTATACTCGCAGCATGCGAGCCTTCATACCCTTGATCGTACCTACGGCTGCCCTAGCTTGTATCTGGCCGGGAGTGGGTTGGGCTGGAATTTGAGCAGCAGTTGGACCGAGCCGGGCTTTCGGCGTGCGCGGTAGCCACGCGACTACCGCGATCAGCATCGCGCCAGCAATGATGAGTGCGCTCACCGGCCACGGAAACTGCTTTTTTCTTGGTACCTGGATCGTGGGCGCTACCTGCGGGCCCTGCCCTGGTCTTTTCTGCTGCGAAAATTGCGGATTGCTTGCCATGTGTCCCTCCTGCGCTGTACGAAAATGCGTGCCCATCATTTTGATGTCGGCATCGGGGTGAGGTTTACTGCTAACCTTGCGCAGGGACAGAGCAGGGACAGAGCTTGAGAGATGAGACGGATCGCGCTTTGGGGCACAATCGTTCTGCTCGGCGGCGTATGCCTATGGCTGCTAGCAGCGCATTCCAATGACTTGTTGCCGATCCTGCAGCCGGGCCTTCTGGTCCTCGAGGTTCGCAGTCCCACCATGATTCTCGAGCAGACGAATCGCAGATACACAGTGAGTTGCGAGACACGCTGCGGAATTTTCGTGACGGGGAAGAAATATCCCATGAGAAAGCGTGGCAGCATCCTGGAGTATCGCCGGAAAGGTGAAACGATCACCCTTCCCATCCTGCAAGAACAAATCTTCTTCCCCACGCAGCCGGGCGGCTTGGGCTAAGCGAGAACAAGATGTGCGCGACGTTCTTATTTTTTCTGCGTGCCGAGGGCGTCTTGAGTCCGCGCGGACGGGTTCTCGCGACCCCTATCGCCCATGAAGGTAATCCCGCGCATGACGACTTGGTCGGGTTTGCAGCACAACATGGATATGAAGTGGCATACGATGGACTCGTCGTTGAAATCTAAGCTCGGGTCGGCGCGGGGACTATGATATTCAAGGACACTCTTCTCCAGATCGCCCCGCATGCCAGGCCACTCCAGAACCACAAGTCGCTGGGTAGATTCATCCAGTTCAGGAAGCGGCTCAGCGAACCAACTGCCAGCAGCAAGACCAGGATGGTCAACGCCAGCTTGATTCTGCTTTTCATTGGTTGTTTGCCATTTTGCTTTCACATTCAAAGATGATGTGGAATGCGGTTGGAAGCGAAAATAGAAGTGAGGTGGGAATCAATGACCAGCAAGCGATCCCAATGTTGCTCGTCAGTTCAAAAATGTGCGTGACCAGGGCGAATTCACGACTAAACGCCGATCGGACCTCAAGTGGCGATTTGAGCGTACTTTGACATGCACTCGGAGAAAAGCACCATTGATCCGCAACCGCAATCATGATTACTAGGTTGACCTCGCCCATGAAGAGGAGCAGGATACCCAGTCCATTGCTTGACCTTGTACTGCAGGCTTAATCGCGGGCAGTGTTTATGACCCGCAAGGTGCAGCCCGGCCAGCAAGTCCTCGGTTGGGTGAACTAAACGACAGGAAATCAAGAGAGGGGACCAGACATGGCTGGGAAATGTTTTGGTGAGTTCATGGGCACGCTGGTACTCGTATTGTTAGGCGATGGAGTGGTGGCGAATGTCTTGCTCAAGCGCTCCAAGGCGGAAGGTGCCGGTTGGATGGTGATCACCAGCGGCTGGGCGTTTGCAGTGATGGCGGGGGTGTTTACAGCCATCGCTTGCGGCAGCAGCGATGCCAACATCAATCCTGCCGTGACACTGGGCTTCGCGGTTTCGTCGGGGCAGTTCGCAAAGCTATTCCCTTACGTTGTGGCTCAGGTACTGGGCGCCTTCGCGGGCGCAACTCTCGTCTGGCTGCACTTCCTGCCACACTGGAAAGAAACTCCCGACCAGAGTCTCAAGTTAGCATGCTTCTGCACCGCGCCTGCAATACGGAGATTCTCTGCCAACCTGCTCAGCGAAATTATTGGAACCCTCGTCCTGGTGTTGGTCGCGGGTGCCATCTTCTCCAAGGCAGTCGCTGCGTCAGGACCAGCGTCGGGCCTGGGACCTTACCTTGTCGCTGCTCTGGTGTGGGGCATTGGACTTTCACTCGGGGGCACGACTGGATATGCCATCAATCCTGCTCGCGACTTCGGGCCCCGCCTCGCCCACGCCGTGCTGCCTATCGAAGGGAAAGGAGTCTCGGACTGGCGCTATGCTGGGGTACCGGTTCTCGGACCGCTCATCGGGGGCAGTCTGGCTGGAGTGCTGCTACGGACCATTGGAGTCTAGGGATAAAAGACCGAAGGTGACGACCTCACCTCTGGTTCCCAACAACCCGTTTCCCGCAACCGCGACAACGTATCCCCCGACTGTACCACTCAAGATCTAACTGGTAGTCTTCGTTGCCTCCCGCTGAGGCGATCCCGGTATCGGGGATTTCGCCTGCACCGGCAGTGGTATGGGGTAGATGCCTAGTGCGCGAGCGGCAGCGATGTCAATGACCAGTTGCTGATCGGCAGGTGTTTTCTTCAGCCAGTATCCTGCGCGCGAGATGGCGCGCTCGAAATTGCCCTCGGGCAACACGGTCAGGTCGAGGTAAAGAGTCTGGCGCGAATCGCGAGCCAAGCGCACACCGGCAAAAGCATGCCCGGGTACGACCACGATCACCGGATCCATGCCCAGGTTCTCCATGGCCGATGCAAAGGCCACCGAGACGTCGACACAGTTGGCGCTGCTCTGATTCAGAGTTTCGCGGGGCAGCCGCACCCGCTGCGCTTCTCCACTGAAGTTCCCGAAGGTGAAGAGGCTGTCAACGTAGCTGATGCCGATGTGGCGCATCGCTTCGAACACCGCACGCGCTTCCCCGCGAACCTGCGCCGATACGCGGTCAGGAGCGTTGCCCGGCAAGCGGTATCCGGCCAGTCGTCCAGCGGGGGCGTAATTTCGGGCCGAGGAGACCAGACCAATCACCGCCGGATCATGAGGCGTCACCCAGCGGGCAACGAACTGGGCATTGGCAAATTTGTTCCCCCAGTACAGGTCCGAAACAGCATGGAGAAACACCGGACGAGCCTGGTCGAATCCTGGCTGATTGCCGGGTCCGCTGGCACGCACCTCCAGCAAGACGCGCCGAATTTCCGTGTTCTGGTAAGCCTCGGGCAACAGTTCCGGATTGATGTGGACCACTCGCGTTTCGCGCGGGCCCACGATCAGGGTCTTTGTGGAGCGGCGGCTCCATTCCGGAATCTCCGCGGAAATAGTCTGCAAAACCGGACGATCGGACGCGTTCGAAATCGTGAGCACCGCGACCGGCCAATAGTCCCTGGCATTGCTGGAAGCTAGAGCAGGAAAAATTTCACCACGACCCGGCAGGTCGACTTGATAGCGCACTTGCAGCGGCGACACCTGCGGGCTCGGCAAGAGCACAGGCAACGGCTCGGGAGGAGACGGATTGGTCGACTGCATGAGTTGAAAAGCGAACCACCACGTTGCTCCCAGTGCGGTCGCAAGCACGACGGTTGTTGCGAAAAACAGGACTGCCAGGATCTTTGTCATGAATGTAGTTGGATGACTAGGAGAAACTCGCGGTTTCCAAGGTTAGTTAACGCGAGGCAGGACACATAATAAACGAACATCTACGAAGGTGCACGCGAGATTTCGCCGACGCCTACTTTGTGACAAACGTCGTCAGGGGACAGGCCGCTTTCCCGCAGATGGCGAATACTAAGCGAATCGTGGCGTTTGGCAAGGCGGAGGCCGGCTTCGTCGCGGACAAGATCGCAATGGTAAAAGGCCGGCACGTCTAATTGCAGCGCCCGGTATAACAAAATCTGCCGTCCCGTCGATTTCAGCAGGTCGGCGCCGCGCACGACTTCCGTGATGCGCATTTCGGCATCGTCCACCACGACCGCGAGCTGATAGGCAGGCACGTCATCGCGGCGCCAGATCATGAAGTCGCCAAAGTCGCGCCCTCCAGTAAAGGTTTGTATCCCAAGGTGTACGTCGGCGAAGCGCACCTGCTCGCTGTCAGGCACGCGGAAACGCCAGTTCACTCCGGCAGGATTTTGGAATTGTGCTGCATCATCTCGTGAGCGGCACCGTCCAGGATAAATAGGCTCGTCATCCGCGTCATTCGGAGCGCTGGCCGCGTGCTCCAGATCTTTGCGCGAGCAGGTGCAAGGGTAGATGAAGCCTCCGTCCCGCAGTTTGCGCCAGGCGGCGAGGTAATGAGCGCGTCGCTCGCTTTGCGAGTACGGAGCGCAGGGGCCGCCGCAATCCGGACCTTCACTCCAGCGAAAACCCAGCCAGCGGAGATCTTCCAGCATAGCTTTGGCAAATTCAGGACGCGAGCGCTGCGGGTCGAGGTCTTCGTTGCGCAGAATCAGCGTGCCTGCATTCTGCTCAGCGCGCCAAACGGCGATCCAGAAGGTTCGGGCGTGGCCGATGTGGAGCAGTCCGGTGGGCGAAGGAGCTAAGCGGCCGCGGTAACCAGGCGCGATGTGCACAGCCCTATATTAGCGACCATCATCAGTGCCGCACACAAGACCGGCGTGTCTGCCAGCCCACGGCGTCTACTGTCAACCACGAACCTTCTTCTCAGCCTTTCCTGTAAACCTAACGTAATCAGCGATGTCTTAAGTGGCCTTCCTCCTGCCATGTGCTCTGGTGACTTGGGAAACCAGGATGGGAGGCCAGTATGGCACAGTTTACGCAACTCAACTTGCAAGCAAAAACCGAACCGAAGAAGTTGGAATCGACTCCGCCCAAAGGGTCGAAATCCAACCGCACGATCATAACTGTCGGCTCGCTGATGCTTGCGTCCACGATCGGAATCTTCCTGTTGGGAACCAATGGCTGCTCGAAAGGGACGAGCAAGCCGGCGGTGGCCGATTCCGGAAACCAGAATCTCCAAACCTCCGCGCCGCAGATGCCAGCCACGAGTGCTTCGCTGCCGACAACACCGGTCGGGAGCCAGCCTGCAGCAGCGAAGAAGGTGGTAAAGAAGCGGCCATCGACGGTCACTTATATTGACAAAACGTATGGTGTTTCTTTCCGCTATCCGAGGAAATACTCCCTGAAGACCGGCGACAAGCTTGCTGCGAATGCTGCCGTTCCGATGAATTTCGTTCAGCCGGGCGGCATCGCACTGGCGGCGGTCGAGATGCCACGCAATTCGTATCCGGGAACCGATTTCAGCTCCGCGCTGTTCAACATCAGCGTGAACAAGAGCCTGAGCGCAGACGAATGCACCCAGTTCGCGTTTCCGAAGAACGAACATCCGGAAAACGAGCCGGGATCGCCGTCGAAAGTGAAAGTCGGTGAGACCGAGTTCAACCAGGTGGAGGACTTCGGGCCGATGAAGTCAGCGGATGCGAAGTACTACCACGTCTTCGAAAATGGAGCGTGCTACGAATTCGCGATGGCGGTCGGGGCGTCCGGCGATAAGGTCGACGATCAAACCAAGCCGGTGGATCGTGACGAAGTATTCGGCAAGCTAGAGAAAATTCTGGGCACCGTGAAGGTGAAGCCGATGGCCGAGCCGCAAGTGGTGACCGGACAGACAACTCAGCCCGCCGAGACTCCAGCAGCTAAGTAGTCGTTGTAAACTTTGAGAATCGGCCACGCCGCTCAGCGTGGCCTTTTCTTTTTTCGTGTGGCGCGGGCGCCCTTGCCCGCGAAAGCCTAATTCCGGCTCAACCTCCCCGCTGTTCACTCGTCACAAGAAAACACCCATATCTTATGAGACAAATCGCCAGGGAGGATTGGCCATTCACGGGCGAGGGCGCCCGCGCCACACGCCACACACACAGTCGCAGTACAATCGCCATCGAGTGTCATGGAGGACATGACAGCGTGAATTTCATTCTCAATGCGGTTGAAACCCGGGTGTTGGGTTCGTTAATAGAAAAGGACATCACCACTCCGGACTACTACCCGCTGTCTCTGAACGCGCTGGTCAATGCTTGCAACCAGAAGAACAACCGGGATCCGGTCATGAGTCTCGACGAGGATGTGGTCCGGCAGGCGTTGCACTCGCTGCAAGAGAAACGGCTCGCAGGTCCGGCCGGTGGCGCCGATAGCCGGGTGACCAAGTACGAGCATCGCATGCAGGAAGCCTTCAACTTCGATCGGCGCGAGATCGCCGTGATGTGCGTGTTGCTGTTGCGGGGTCCGCAAACCCCTGGCGAGTTGCGAGGACGGGCAGAGCGCATGTATCGATTCGAGGCGCTGGACGAGGTGAACTCAACCTTGCAGCGCCTGATGCAGCGCGAGCCTCCGTTAGTCAAAATGCTGGTCCGGCAGCCCGGCACTAAGGAAGCACGCTTCGCACAACTGCTGTCGAAAGAGGCAGAGAGTTGGGAAGCGGCGCCTCCCCCCAGTGCGGTGGTTTCAGGCGACTCCTACCGAATTGCAGAGTTGGAGCAGGAGGTCGCCGGCCTTCGCGACGAAGTCGGGCAGCTGAAACAGCAGTTCGCGGAATTCAAGAAGCAGTTTGACTAGGTTAAGCAAAGAGTGAATGGACAAAATCCTTCCTCACTAGCGTGCGGCGTGAGTGCGAGGAGTTCCTCTCTCGTTTCGGGGATTCCTCCGGCTGCTCCAGCTCGGCCCAGCTCGTAATGCGTTAGAGAACCTGATGCAGTCAATAGAGCAACTGAATCTAGTCTTTCCGCCGAAAAAGTTGCCACCTCGTAGCGACGTATAAAATACCCAACGAAAATCACGCGCGATCCACTGCTACGCACGAGGTGCCCGATGGCCTGCAACCCAGAAGTGTTGAAGCATGTTCCCCTTTTTTCGCTGCTGGACGATGAGGAAACCGCTGTCCTGGCCGGACAGGTGGAAGTGAAGCAATTCGCTCCCCGGCAACGCATCTATAAGGCGGGCGATCCCGGCGTACGAGCCTATGTCATGGTGTCAGGCAGGGTGCGAGTGACCACTGTGGATGAAGACCAACAGGAAGTGGTCGTGGACGAACCCACGCACGGTGAATTCTTCGGTTTCGCCTCCATGCTCGACCAGACACCACATCAAACCGACGCCACGGCCCTCGAGGAAACCGTCTGCGTCGAAGTGGACCGGCACGACATATCTGTTCTGCTACAGCGCAAGCCAATGGCGGGAATGGACATGCTGGCGGTGCTGGGCCGCCAGTTCCACGCCGCCCAGAGGCTGGTGCGCATCCGCGCCAGTCGCAATCCGAACGAAGTCATCGAGCAGGAGGCCACCAAGGGTGAGCGCATTGCTGATGCCGTCGCACGGTTTGGTGGGTCCTGGACTTTCATTGTCGCGTTCTTACTAGGTCTGAGCATCTATGCGGCCATCAATTCGGCATTGGGGAGCCGAGGCTGGGACCCATATCCCTTCATCTTGCTGAACTTGTTTCTTTCCATGCTGGCTGCGATCCAGGCCCCCATCATCATGATGAGCCAGAACCGGCAGGACACGAAGGACCGGCTGCGCAGCGAGCTGGACTTCGATGTCAATCGGCGGGCTGAAGCGGAGATTCAGGGCTTAGCGCGCAAGTTGAATCTTCTGGGCGAAAAGATGGGCGATGTCGAGGACCTGCTTCGGGAAAAAGGCAGGGCCTGAGGAAAAAACAAAAGCCGCAAGCAGGCCTGCGGCTGTGTCCCGAGATTCCGAACCGCGGGGCAGATTACTTATTGTTGTGCTTGTCTCTGTAAATGCTCCGGCTGATCCGGTTCTGGCGGCGATTGAGCTGGCGCTGCTCGGCTTTGGTGAGGTGGCCGTTGTGCTTCGCCATGTCGCGCTGCTCTTGCCGCTGCACGCTGGCTTCGCGCTTCTGCAGGTTGGCGGTCTCATGCGGATTTAGAGATCCGTTCTTGACGCCCTGGGCAATACGCTTCTGCTGACGCCTTTCGCGACGGTTCACTTGATTTACGCGCGGATGTCCGGGATCAACCACGCCCGGCCCCGCGCCTGAGGTTGCGGTTTGAGCAGCAGCGGAACCGGCCGACATCAGTCCCCCCACCGCCAGCACTAACAGCGAATTAGTGATTTTGTTCGTCATGCGTATGCAAAACCCTCGCGGCAGAGATTAGTTGTTGAGCGGGACGGGGCGCGAGTTACTAAGGTCGTGGCACGATAGTGATGCTGTGGTCCAGCCGTCCAAGAGGTGCATGCCGCCACCTGTTCGACTTTGCTCCGTAAGGCAACCCTTCGCGAACGTACTACATCTTCAGTGACCTACTCACGCTCAGGACAGGTTGTTACGCTCCGTGCATGGCGAAATCCGCTTTCAAACTCAAGATCCTCTACGGCGAGGGAGACGGCGAAGTGCTCGCCTCGCAGGCTGCCGAAATTCAGAAAGCCGGCCATCACGTGGACACTGCGGTGGGCCGCAAGGGCGTGGAAGAGGCGTTGCGCCGGGATGCGTTTGACCTCGTGCTGCTGGGGCCAACGCTGAGCCGGAATGATCGTCATCACCTGCCGTATATGGTCAAGAAGGCGCACAAAGGGACGCGAGTGCTGGTCATGCACGCCGATGGCGGACGGCATCCTTACGTCGACACCAACACCGATACCGGGCAGAGCATGGACGTGCTCATTGAGAAGATTGCTTCGCTGATGGCCGAAGCTGCGGTTTCCGCAAAATAAGTTTCATCCGGGCAAACCAGCCAATGAAGGCAACAAGGCTCCGATTTCGGTCGGAGCTTTTTTGTCGTGTACAACCGTCATCACACTGCAGGTGCGTTATGATTTGCGTCATCTATGGAGAAGAAAATTGCGGTTGTGATCGTGGGCGTCACTGACATGCAGCGGGCGGTGGATTTTTATCGTTCTAGGCTGGGCTTGCCGCTGAAATTTCAGACTCCTACCTACAGCGAATTCAAAACCCAGGGCGCGGTGCTGGCCCTCGAAAAGCGCGACGAGGTTCCCGCCAGCGGCCCCAGCTTTACATTGCCTACCAAGAATGCGAAACGAGATCGCGAAACGCTGCGGCGCAGGAGAGTGAAATTCTGGAAAGACCTGTCCAAAGAGCCTTATGGCTGGGTCATGATGGCCAAGGACAGCGAAGGAAATGTGTTCGAGGTTGTGCAGTATGCCGCCAAGAAGTAGCTCCTAACCTCCGGTCGCTGTCATCCTGGGCGAGGGCTTCAGCCCGAGTCGAACGACCCCTGACCTGTCTGCACTACCTATGCCGTTGCCAGGCATTCTCACGGAGCGCGACCTGCACGGTGAAAATGCCTTACCGCGTTCGTTGTAGCGCCGAGAGGTAAGAGGTCCTTCGACTCCGCTGGTGCTCGCTGCGCGAGCCAAGCTCCGCTCAGGATGACAAGTCAATTTAGGCTTCAAATCTCCTCGGTCCCTCGTATCGCACTCGCAAAAATGCGTGGTACGGCAGGGCATAATGCAGGCTGACCAGCCGAAACCAGGGGGCGTTTTCGGGAACGTAGCTAAGATGGCCGTACGTTGTGGGACGTTCGATAGGCGGCTTTGTAGTTTTGCCCAGCACCTGCAAAGAAAGCGTCCGGAAGTCTTCGTCGATTAGCTGACGATTCAGCATTTCACCGTAAAGCGTGGGGCCTCCTTCGCAGAGCAAAGTGCGAATCCCATGTTCCTGCCGAAGAGCGCGCATCGCTGCAGGGATGTCGACGATTGAACCCTCTCCCACCGAAACAACTTTTATGTCTGCTCCTTTCCCGGGCGCCTTCAGGCGCGTTTGCAATGCCTGCGCCCCGGCGGCGGCGGTCACGATCCACGGTTCCACGCGAGGGGAATTGAATACACGAAAGCTGAGATCAACCTCTCCTGAGCCGGTCACGATAATCACTCTTGTTCGACCAAGTCCCAGCGCCTTTTCGCGGTATGTTCGCAATTCGTCGTCCGCTACCGCGTAATCCCAGCCTTTACTGTCACGCCCGAGCTCTTCTCGCAGCGTGCTGGCGCCCATGATTTGCGCATCGTGGTGGGCGCGAATGAAATCCATTAGCCAGCGGTCTTCCTTGCTGCGCGAGACTTCCCGGCCACCGGCCTGGCCGGGCAGTTCCCGGAATGACGCCCTGCCGTCGAGCCCCATGACGAAGTTGGAACTGACATACGGCCTGCCTGCGTCGCGAGGCGTTGGAAACCCGAAAGGGCCATACTGCTCTTTGATGTGGGGCGGCAAGGGAAACTGATCTTCGCTCTCGTTGTAGCAGCGCTGTAGTGGCATCGCGCCTCCTGCGTACTTACCCTACCACCGCAGGAGCATCGAATGAATTCGGGTGGGTGGGTTAACATCAGACCATGGTCTGGCTGGGAATCGCGATCACGGCAGTGAATGTGGGCGTGTTGGTCGCGGAGTTTTGGCGGCATCGGCGGGCGCCGCTGTCGGTTTATGGCTGGCTCGGTCTGGCGGCCCTGATCGTCGCGGAAGTCCTGATGATTCGCGGGATTCAGCCCGTGGCCACCTACTTCACGCCCATCGCGTGGACGACCTACATCCTGCTGGCGGACTCAGCAGTCCTGGCCATCACCGGGCACTCGCGTCTGCATGATGAACCGCGTCAATTCCTGGGCGTCGCCCTGCTTTCGATTCCCCTCTGGCTGATTTTCGAAGCCTACAACCTGCGCCTAGCCAATTGGACCTACGTGGGGGTTCCCGTCAGTTGGGCAGGAGCCCTGGGCTATGGCTGGTCGTTTGCGACCATTGCACCGGGGATCTTTGAGACCGCAGATTTGATTGAAGTTTTCGGGTGGTTCGAGCCGAAAGCACCTGTAGAGTTTTCTCCGGCGGCACGTCGCGGCATGATCTTGTTCGGGGCGATCTGCCTAAGTGTGCCGCTGCTGGTTCCGCAGCAGATGGCCGCTTACCTGTTTGTGCTGGTGTGGATCGGCTTCATCTTTCTACTCGATCCCATTCATTACAGCCGTGGTCTGCCATCGCTGCTCGGCGATCTTGCCACCGGCCAGCGAGGTCGCTTTTACTCTCTCCTGATTGCAGGCTGGGTGTGCGGTTGGTTATGGGAGTTCTGGAATTATTGGGCGACAGCAAAGTGGCACTACATTTTTCCCATGGCTCGGGGATGGAAGATCTTCGAAATGCCTGCGCCGGGATATCTGGGGTTCCTACCCTTTGCTCTGGAGTGCTTTGTGATGTATGTGGCCGCCGCGAGCATCCTGGGAAAATCCCTGCCGTCGATCTCCAGCACGAGGCGGCCATCTGAAACTAATACAGCCGGAAACTGACCTCTATGTTGACCTGTACTGCGACCGGCCGGCCATCCTTCTCGGCCGGTTCAAAGCGCCACTTCCGGACTGCTTCTACCGCCTTCTCGTCGAGACGGAAACGGGCGATGCTCGCCAGCGCCTGGTGAAAAACCTCGGCCGTCAGATCTTGCGCCTCTTCGCGGTTTTGTACTCGGCGCGCTATGTAGGCGTAGACCCGATCGAAATTGTTTTCATACAGCTCGGCAAAGTGGGCCGGATCCCGCTGGGCCGCTTCGATCAGAAGCCGCTCGTCCGTGTCAGTCTCCAGAGCCTTCAAAACATTCACCCCGGGTGCCTTTCTCGCTTAGTTAATCTGGTTAGAAGCTCAAAAAGTTACGGAGCGCAAAAGAATTTCTTCGGACGGGAAGAAAACGTCGAGATTACTGGCGGGATCCCTTTTCGGCAGGATGCCGGGACGGGGAGAGGAGCCAAGCGATTGCTTTATTTCTTTTTCTCGCCCTTTTTCGTTTCGGCTTTGGGCTTAGCCTCTTCCTTCTTCTCTGACTTCTCAGAGGAGTCGCCATTCGAGGACGAGCCCGGGGCTGACGACTTCTTGGCATAGTCGGTGACGTACCAGCCAGAGCCCTTGAACTGCACCGCCGGCGCCGAAATGACCAACTGCACTGGGCCGGCACAGTTGGGACAGCTCTTGACGTGCGGATCAGAAAACTTCTGGATTCGCTCGAAGCGGTGGTGGCACTTCTTGCATTCGTACTCGTAAAGCGGCATGGGGCTCCCTGAGGCGCTGCCTGGGAAGGGCTACTTAGATTCTAGGGTGGCGGATTCGCGCCGTCAATTTGCACCACGGTTCTGCCGCCGGGGAGAGTGATAGACTTTTGGCATGAAGTCTCGCAATCATGCTGCTAATCAACCCTTAAACGGCACTGGAAACGCGCCCGGCCCGAAGCTGTACCTCGTCGCTACTCCGATAGGCAACCTGGAAGACATCACCCTGCGGGCGCTGCGCGTGCTCAAAGAAGTGGACCTGATCGCCTGCGAGGATACCCGCCAGACGCAAAAGTTGCTTAGCCATTACGGCATCGAAAAACGCACGGTCAGCTATCACGAGCATAACGAGATGACCCGGGCCGCCGAGCTCATCGTGGACGTGGAACGTGGGGCCAGCATCGCGCTGGTTTCCGATGCCGGCATGCCTGGCATTTCCGATCCCGGCTTCCGGTTGATCACGCTCGCCATCCGGCACCACGTGCCGGTTGTGCCGATTCCCGGCGCATCGGCGTTCTTGGCGGCGCTGGTGGCCAGCGGCTTGCCGACTGATTCTTTTCGCTTCAGCGGATTTTTGCCTCCCAAGCGCGGCAAACGGCGTGAGCTGCTGGAAAATATTCTGGCGTCGCCTCGGACCCAGGTCTTCTACGAAGCGCCCCACCGGTTGATTGAAACGATGGAGGATGTCGTCGAGGTGCTCGGGTTAAACCGGCAGGTCGTGATTGCGCGCGAAGTGACCAAGATCCACGAAGAATTCCTGCGCGGCCGGGCCGGAGAACTGCTGGAAAAACTGAAGCAACGCGGCGAAATCAAGGGCGAGATCACGTTGCTGATCGGCAAGTCGGGAGACTCGATCCAGACGGCAGCAGCTCAAGCGGGGGTTCGCACGCGGCTGAAGCAGATCATGACCAACGAGCAGGTAGACCAAAAAGCAGCATTGAAGAAAGTCGCGAAGGAACTGGGGATTTCCAAAAGCGAGGCTTACCGGGAGTTGCAGAGGACGAAATAAATTAGGTAGGCTGAAACGTCCTCGTCTGGGCGGCGGGTAAAGCTCGGCTATTTGGGCTTACTCAATTCAGCTCTCACCGTATCGCTAACGGTTTTGCCCTCCACCCGGATCCCAGCACCCTGGAAGCGCCCCATCACATTTTTCATTACCGTTCCCATGTCTTTCATCGAAGGGGTGCCCATCTCAGCAATTACGGCCCTGACTCCGGCCAGAATTTCGTCTTGGCCAGCGGCTTTGGGCAGGTAGGATTCGATGAGCGCGATCTCGGCCTCTTCTTTCCTGGCCATCTCCTCGCGGCCACCCTTGCGAAATTGCTCGACTGAATCCTTGCGCTGCTTGATCAGCGTACTCAGAACTTGCTGTGACTCCTTGTCCTCGAGCGGCGCCATCTTTTCAACTTCGCGATGCTTGAGCGCGGTTTTGACCATGCGGAGCGCGGACAGGCGCTGCTCGTCGCGGGCTTTCATCGCCTGGGTGATGTCTTTCTGGATTTGTTCGGAGAGGGTCATGCCGGGAATTATAGACCGTACAACAGGTTGTGATATTGAGTCGAGATTCTTGTGGGGACCGGTCTCCGACCCGTCCAGCCTCGCCCGGGCCGTGAACCAGCGCGGGTCGAAGACCCGGCGGCCACACGAATCTGCCGCTCCGGCACGAGAGCGTGTATCAGGGCCGCCGTACAGAACAGAGCCCGCTAGCTTAAACTAGTTTTGACATCCAAGGTACAAGGACTCATGCCTATGCTGCGCAAGAATCGTTTATTCACTCCCGGGCCGACGCCGCTGCTGCCTCCGGCGCAGATGGCGATGGCTTCGTTCGGCCTGCATCATCGCACAGCGGATTTCCGTGCCCTGTACACGCGGGCGCTAGCCGATTTGAAAGACTTTGTCGGGACCAAGAATGACGTGCTCATTCTGGCATCCTCCGGTACGGGGGCCATGGAGGCTTCGGTTTCCAACCTCACTTCCCCCGGCGACAAGATTCTGGTGCTAACTGCCGGCAAGTTCGGCGAACGCTGGCGGGATCTGGCCAAGGCCTACGGCTGTGCGGTCGAGCTGGTGAGCGCACCTTACGGCGAGACTCTCGCGCTGGATGAAGTTCGGAAGAAACTCACGCTGGATGTGCGCTGCGTTTACTTGCAGGCGACCGAGAGCTCGACCGGCGCGCGGCATGACGTGCGAGGCATCGCGAAGCTCGTCCGTGCTAATGGCGATAACACGCTGCTGGTGATTGATGCGATCACTGGTCTCGGCACCACGCATTTCGATATTGATGGCTGGGGAATCGACGTCATCATCGGCGGATCGCAGAAGGCCTTGATGATCCCGCCTGGCCTGGCGTATCTGGCGGTAAGCGAGCGCGCGTGGCAGCGGATGGAATCCACCAGGTCGCCGCGCTATTACTTCGATCTTCGCAAGGAAAGGAAAGCCGCGGCCAAGGGCGAATCCGCCTTCACACCCGCAACTTCCCTGATTGCCGGGCTGGCCGCGTCGCTGGATTACATTCGGCAAATTGGCGACCAGGATCTCATCGCTGGACGAGAGATGCTCATTGACGGCGCGGAACTCTGTGCCCAAATGACGCGTGCCGCAACTCAGGCCCTGGGACTCAAGCTGTTTTCGCCTTCGTGTCCGGCTGCCGCGCTGACCGCGATTTCGGCTCCTGGGGGAATCGACTCCGGCGCCATCGTCAAAGAGTTCCGTGAGTCCTTTGGTGCGGTGGTCGCCAACGGCCAAGGCGAAATGAAGGGCAAGCTGTTTCGCATTGCCCACCTGGGTTACTACGATTATCTGGATACGATCGGCATTGTCGCGGCGTTGGAACACGTGCTGACGAGAATTGGGGGGCGCTCAATCGAATATGGAACGGGACTGCGGGCCGCTCAGGAAGTCTACGCGCGGCAGGTGCAGAGAGAGACGGCCTCAGCGGCCGTATAGAAGAACGATCTCAAGATTGCCCAGCGGGCTCAGCCTCCGAACCAAGGAGAGAAGGGTCTTGATCGAGGCCGAACCCGCTCCCTCTTACTGCACATCAAAATTGACTGGGTTGGAATTATTTCCGCCACTGCGAACGTAAACCGGGACCATCCCTGCGTTCATAATGTCGGTACCTGTTATGGCGGCCGTGACTTGGTTCCCTGTCACATACATAGTTCCCTGGGCCGCTCCATTCCAGTAGACCACAACATCGGTACCGAAGTTGCTGCCATTGATTGTCAAAGTGAAGCCAGAACCGCCGTGCATGGCGCTGGCGGGTGACAGAGTCGCAATCGTGGGCGCGGCTCCTCCCCCCGTCATGCCTGGGTTGTAATTCTTGGATCCGTAACCACATCCGAGCATTAGAAGTGAAACAAGCAAGAAAGCACTCAGCCGCATTTTCCACCTGCCAATCACCTTCCGCTTTAAGAGAAAGGCTAACCCGCATCGCAGACGCGAGTGTCACCAGGTTGTCACTGCCTTGTAAAAGTTTCGGCGCTGCCGACCTGACGAGCGAGGACGCCCTTCCCGCACGACCATTTCCCCTCACAGCATCGCGTCACATCGCGAAACCCTGCCTCGCGTTTACAATCGAAGTCAGGCCAACCAAACTAATAAAGACACCATGAAAATTGTCGTCGCAGAAAAGATCTCTTCCTCGGCGGTCGAATTGCTTAAAGAACCCCGCTGGACCGTGGTGACGCCAGACCAGTTGGATGGGAAACTGGCGTCACAACTGGAGTCCGCGGACGCGCTGATCGTGCGCTCGGCTGTGCAGGTGGATACGCGCCTGCTCGAGCACGCGAATAAACTGCGAGTAATCGGGCGCGCCGGCGTAGGTGTGGACAACATTGACCTCGATGCTGCGACGCGCAAGGGCATCGCTGTCATGAACACGCCCGGTGCGAACGCCGTTGCGGTGGCCGAGCACACGCTGGCGCTGATGCTGGCCATGGCGCGCCACGTCTGCCGGGCCAATGATCTGATGCACTCGGGAAAATGGGAGAAGAAGGGGCTGCAGGGAACGGAGTTGCGCGGCAAGACGCTCGGCATCGTCGGTCTGGGCCGGATCGGGATGGAAGTGGCAAAACGGGCACGCAGCTTCGGGATGGAGATCATCGCGCACGACCCTTTCGTCTCAACCAGTGTTGCCAAGGAACGAGGTATTCGCATGACGACCTTGGACGAGGTCTACGCGGTCGCCGATTACCTCACGCTGCACGTCGGTCTTACCCCACAGACCATGGGCATGATTAATGCCGGATCGCTGAAGAAGATAAAAAAAGGGGTACGGCTGGTGAACTGCGCCCGGGGAGAACTGGTCAACGAAACGGACCTGGCGAGCGCACTAAAACACGGGCATGTAGGCGCCGCGGCCATAGACGTCTTCACCGAGGAGCCTCCGAAAAATTCGCCCCTCCTTGGACTGGAAAACGTGGTTCTTACGCCCCACATTGGCGGGTCTACTCACGAGGCCCAGGAAGCGGTCGGATACCAGATTGCGCTGCAAGTGAAAGAGTACCTGAAACATGGAGTGTTCCAGAATGCAGTCAACGTCCCGTCGGTTTCGCATGATGAGTACGCCAAGATGGAACCCTATATCGTGCTTGCCGAACGCCTCGGTTCTTTTCTCGCCCAGGCTTCCGATGGCAGCGTAGAGGAGATCACAATTCGATACAGCGGCCATATTGCTGAGTGGAAAACCGAGCTGGTACGAAATGCCGCCATTAAAGGAATTCTTAACCAGGCATTGGAGGAGAAGGCAAACCTGGTGAATGCCGCCTCCATCGCCGCCTCGCGCGGCCTGCGCGTAAATGAATCGCGCAAGCCAAAGGCCGGCATGGGCGGGGCCGGCAGCGTGCTTTCCATTCTTCTGAAAACCAGCCGCCAGGAGCACCTGGTCAAGGGCGCAGTTCTGCATGGCCATGCTCCCCGAATCCTGGCCATTGATGACATTGACGTGGAAGCGCCGCTGGAGCGCAATCTGATCTACATGCGAAATCGGGACGTTCCTGGCGTCATTGGGCGTGTGGGTACAATTCTGGGTGAGCACAAGATCAATATTGCCAACTTTTCTCTGGGTCGGCAGGTGGGAAACGGAACGGCGGCCACGAGTGCAGGAAAAAGCAGTGAACCGCGCGAGGCGGTTGCCGTCGTTCACGTGGATGGACAGGTACCGGACGAGGTTTTGACCGCCCTGCGAAAGGTTCCGGCAGTCAAGCAGGCTAAGGCGATAAGGCTTTTTTAGGGGCTGGGATTCTCTGTGCTCTCGGCCCTCATCAATGTCGTCATCCTGAGCGAGCCAAGGCTCGCGTAGGATCTCGCGTGCACCAATAGCCAGGTGGTGCATGCCAGATCATTTACCGGCCGACGGTTACGGATTTAACGCTTCGCGGCGCAGTTTGCGGCTTTCCGCCAGCAGGGCCATGGAGTGTGTCAGGTTCTGCAGCGTGACGATGCCCACCAGGTGCTGGTCTTCTACCACAGGAATGATGGTGAGATTTCGGGATGTCAGCTTCCGGAATGCGGAACCCAGGGACTCGCTGCGGCTGGCCACGTCAAAGATGCGGTGCATGACCGACTGCACGTAGCCGTTGCCTTGGGCACGCAAAGCTTCCAGGATATTCTGCTTGGATACGACACCGACCATGTCGCTGCCGCGGATTACGGGGAAATCGTCCTGCAGAGAGTGCACCGCCTTGTCGAGGGCGTCTTCCAGCGTGTCGGCAGGAGAAAGCGTCGCAAAATCGGTGAGCATGATTTCTTCCATGCGCACCGTCTCCAGCACAGAGTGAAAGACTACCGAGCGCTCTTCTAGTTGTGCGCCGACGAACAGGAAGAAGCCCACCATGGCCAGCCACACGTTCAACAACATTCCCAGCAGCATCAAGAACATGGCCAGCGCCTGACCAATGACCACCGCGCGGCGAGTGGCGTGAACCGGATCGCTTTTCCTCGAAAACAGAGCGCGCAGAACGCGGCCGCCATCCAGCGGGTATGCGGGAAGCAGGTTTAGGCCCGCCAGGTAAATATTTGTCCACACAAAACTGCGCAGCAAATTGCTGGAGTGGAGAAACGGCCACGTCCAAAGTTGAGCTTCGGGCAGCAAGGCAGCAATGGAAGCAATCGAAATCAGGGCCAGCAGGACATTCATTGCAGGCCCGGCGAGCGCGATCCGGACGTCGCGTTGCCAATTCACTTTGCCGGTGGAGCTTTCGGCCAGGAGGCGCGAGTCATCCAGCATCGTGACCCCGCCGATGGGAAGCAAGATGATTGACTTCGTGGGAACGCCCGCGCGCGTGGCAACCAGGGCGTGACCTAGCTCGTGGAGGATTACGCAGGCAAAGATGATGCCCACCAACGCGAAATCGCGCGCGCTGTCAGCCTTGCCGTGCGAGGCGTACTCCGTCCACCAGATGAACAACGGCAGAATAAAAAAAGTCAGGTGGACACGGAGTTCGATTCCGAAGATGCGTCCGACCGAGATGGACCAGTTTCTCATGAGGCTCGTGCCGCGTTGCCTACGGACATTCTATATATTTAGACGCCGGCGGCGACATCGCCGTTGCGGTTTACGGACACGAAAGTGCAGGGGTGGTGCTTTTCGCCCGGGTGGACTTAGCCACTGCACGCGAGATCCCTGGCCGAGCGTTGGCTGGCCTCAGGATGACGACATACCACGTAGAACGATAACGGATGCGAGTGATTGCGGGAAAATATCGGAGCCGGCCGCTCGAGTCCTTGCGCGGGATGGATATTCGCCCGACATCCGACCGGCTGCGCGAGACGCTTTTCAATGTGCTGTGCGCCGGAAATCCTGAGGCGCTGGAAGGCACAGTGTGGTCTGACCTGTTCGCCGGCACCGGTGCTGTCGGCATTGAGGCTTTGAGCCGTGGCGCGAGACAGGTTATTTTCGTCGAATCTTCTCGAAAAGCCGCGGCACTGATCGAGAAGAACCTGCACTCCTTGGGGATCGAAGACGGATTTCAGTTGGTGCAACTGGAAGTCGCCACGGGGCTGCGGAAATTGGAGGAGGCGGGCGTGGTGGGCGACTTCGTTTTTCTGGATCCGCCTTACGGAAGGAAGGACGCCTACGTGAAAACGTTACAGATGCTGTCTGGATCACCGGTATTGAAGAGTACCAGCGTGGTGATTGCTGAGCATGACCGGAAATTCGACCCCGGTCAGGAATTTGGGCGGCTTCAACGGTATAGGAAGCTGGAGCAGGGCGATGCCGCTCTGAGCTTTTATAGGCCCGTCGGATTCAGGTCGGAACAGGGGCGCAAATACCTTGCGTCGGCGAACCTCGTACAGGCAGGTAGGGGGTCTTTGGACTCCACAGCTCAGGATGACAAACAAGTGAAAACGAACTACATCAGCAGTTCGTCGGCGCGGCGGACTATGGGGTGCTGCATCTCCTGCAATTCGTTCTTGACCTGGTTCAGGCCGTAGACGCACTGCTCGAAGTTTTCGGAGAGCTTGGCGAACAGCGGCGCAACCTTCGAATATTCGAAAAACTCGAACTTGGAAACAATGTAATAGCTTTCTTTACCGGCTTTCATCCAGTCGATGAAATTTTCCAGCCGGTTCCGGCGCAGTCGGAGGCGGTTGATACTTTCCGGAAACATACCGGTGAAAAATAGGGCGTAGTCGCCAATGTGTTTGCGCACCTGGCGCTCGCGGTCGAAAGACGGCGCGGGACCGAAGACCGGATCGGATTCCAGCAGCATTTCGCCGACGTCGCTCAGCGGGCGGCCGGCCGCGTTGCGGATCTGGAACAGCTGGTCGGCATCGCAAAACTCCGAGAGCAGGTGGGCCACGTAGGCAATCAGCTGCGGATCGCGCAAACCAATTTCCTCGGCGTAGTGCCGGCCAACCAGTTCGACGAATAACTGCTGCAACGGGTGCGACTCCGGAATCATGTGGGCCCCTTCTGAAACCCGCCTCCGTCAGGGTTTCCAACTACTCTGCTGCGAGTTCTTTACCCCAGCTTAGCCACAAAGGCAAGTGCCTTTCGTAAGCCGCATGCAAAAACTCACAATCCGTTAGAAGGGACGTGCCCTCACAACGTTGCAAGCGCGATTTTTTGGCAGCCAACTCTGGTGATTGCTAATCGAAATGGCTACCAGCAGCGATGTAGAGCCGATTCTGGGACAGCTGTAGAAGACTGAACTGGCCCATGTATTTGTCACGTCAAGACTTTCCGAACTTGTCAGTCCGAGCGCAGCGAGGAATCTGCCTCTCTGTGATCAACAGCAGATTCCTCACCTGCTGAGACCGGTTTGACAAGACGAGCGACTTAACTCACAACCAGAAGGAGCCTTCCATGCAGATGCAACGGCAGAACATTTCCAGCGGTACGCCCTGGGAGCCCAAAGTCGGGTATTCACGGGCGGTCAGGGTAGGACCTTACGTTCATGTGGCTGGCACTACCGCCACGGGCCCGGATGGAAAGATTGTGGGTGTGGGCGATCCCTATGCGCAGGCGGTTCAGGTTTTCAAGAATATTGAAAGCGCGCTGCAGAAGGCGGGAGCCTCGCTGAAGGACGTCGTCCGCACGCGCATGTTTGTTACCAGCATCGCGGATTGGGAGAAAGTCGGAAAGGCGCATGGCGAGTTCTTCCGCGACATTCGCCCCGTGGCCACGATGGTGGCGATCAGCGCGCTGGTGTCTCGGGAGATGTTGGTCGAGATTGAAGCGGATGCCATCGTGACGGGCTGAAAACCGAGGTCCTAGATTCGCTCGAACTGGTTCGATTCTTATCGGTGTGAATCCGTGTAAATCCGGGGCAGCCCTTTTTGAACTCCCTTGTCGTACAATTCGTGCGCTTCGAGGAGGGCTGGACGCATGAGGATTCTTCGGTGGGCGGTGGTCTTTTCACTTCTTAGTTGTGCGGTGGCGGCGCAAGAGGAGGGTGGCGCTCCGGCCCTTCGACAATTCGTCGTGATTCGGGTAGGGACGCTGATTGACGGCAAGTCCGATTCGGTTCGTCACAACCAGGTAATCGTCATTCGCGGGGACCGGATCGACAGCGTTTCCGACGCCGGCAGCGCGAAGATTCCAGCAGGCGCCAGTGTGATCGATTTGTCTCACGCCACAGTGTTGCCGGGGCTGATCGACTCCCATACCCACATCTTCTTACAGGGGGAAGATCCGAAGCAGGGCGGGTACGACGCCAACATCCTGAAATATCCGCTCGCCTTCCGCGCTGCCCGGGCGACGGTGTCGGTGCGACGCGCGCTGGAGCAGGGCTTCACTACCCTGCGCGACGTCGAAACCG
>DATEPX010000273.1:0-12027 GCA_035272945.1 Terriglobales bacterium | reverse complement strand
AATGCTTGTAAGTTCTGCCTGCCCCAGCGCAGAAATTACTTTTTGAGTCACCGTCCAGAAATCTGACCTCTAAGGCGAAACACTTAACACGCAAGAAGACAAACTGTACCCTGCACCAGGTTTCCATGGACTCCAACCGGTTAGTCTATCTGGGCGTCGAATTGCTCAATATTTCATCACTCCTCTTCGTCTAGCTGGATGGTTCGCGTCGAGGCCTTCTACTCTCCAGTCTGTTCTATCTGTTTCTTAAGTTTAGTTCTGTACAGGAAGTTAGATCGGGGTGGGCACTGTGAGTTCCACACTTCTGATCGGCCTGCTTCTTTCTTTGCTGCCAGTGGGCATTCCTGGCGACGGGCAAATACCTAGCTATGCCCAGAGACGCGGAGCCCGCATGGGACTCTGAACGTTCCTTGCCAAAACTACCACACCGCGATGGGCTGGAAGCCCATCCGGGCTGTCCCCGAATTCGATCACAACAAGACCAAGTATCCTTTGCGCGGCATGCACGAGAATGTGGCTTGCAACCAGTGTCACACCAAGCCAGTCTTTACCAATGTGGGTGCCAGATGTGCCGATTGCCACGCCGACATCCACAAGCGGAAGATGGGCGTCAATTGCGAGCAGTGCCACACGGTCAAGGGCTGGAATGTTGCGATCCAGTCAATAGCGAACCACCAGAACCGATTCCCCCTGATCGGCGTGCACTCTGCTGCACGATCCAAAAGGCACAGGAATTTCGTGCCACGTTGACACCGCAAAATCTTTCCTCGGTCATGGCCGATTACAAAGAAGCAGTAAAGAACACCAAAGCATGACGGTCGGGACGGTGAAAAAGTCCATTGCGGCAATGGCCTCGCGATGGTTCCGTAAAAAGGTCAGCCAACGCTTGCCCACATCCGGACTCCTCGGCGCCCGTCGCAGCCAGCATGAGACGGTTGGCTCCGATACATTGAAGCCCAGCATTAGCAGCTCGCCGTGCATGCGGGGTGCTCCTCGCGTCGGGTTTTCGGCAGCCATACGAAAGATCAGAGCCCGAATCTCCTTGCCCACGGGCTTTCGGCCACCGACCTGCTTGGCTCCGGAGAGCCATTTCCCATACAGACGAAAGCCCGCCCGATGCCACTCCACCACGGTTCGTGGCGTGACCAGAATGAAGAGGGGTTTTCCATCCCGACCAGAGCCGTCGCAGAAGAACCCAGAACAGTTTGTGCGTTGCGGATAATCGACGGCGGGGGCGCTTGGCATGCAACGAGAGGAGTTGCTGACGAAGCGCAAGATTTTCCAGGACGAGGTTCCTGCGCGAACCCAAGGCGCCGACAATCCAGCCGATGAGGTGCCGGAGCACAAGAACATGGCGGAAATCTTATCTAAGGGTCCGGCAACAAAACAGATCCCAAGTCGTTCATTTTACGGGTGCACGACATTTTGATGAGGGACAGCCCTAACCTAGAATTGACTTTGCCCGATGATTGAGGCCCAATGTATAGAGTACCGAAATGCCCTCGACAAAACCATGCAGCATGGCGCAAGGAGGAGAGCGCTCGCGATCATTACTTTACGCACGACGGTGGAAGGCTCCTATTGTGCTGCTTCTGTGGGTCGTTCCGCAGCTGTCCGGGCAAGAGGGCGGCAAGCGGATTTCGCTCCCGCAGGATTGGAGTTCCCATTACGTCATCTACACCAAGAAGCTCAGCATCGAAGACTTGGAACGGGCAAAGAACGAGCCCCGTTTCTACCATTCCTGGCTGTTGCTGGGGCATGTTCTTGGTCAACAACTGGACCGGTCGGATGCCGAGAGGCAACTCAATCGCCGCCGCGACGACGACAACGATGAGGACGATCGTGGCGGCGGAAACATGCGGCGGAAGAAGCGCCACCAATTGCAGCGCGATTGGAGTTTTTCGTTGGGCAGCGGCACCATCGCGCGAGGGATGTCTCCCGCCAAGTTCAATTTCGACATCAACGCTATAGTTAGCGCCTCCAACTGCACTACCGATTATGTCGTCTACGGTTTGAATGTCGCCGGAGTGACCGGGGGGCAGGCAAACCTTGTCGTGCTACAAAATCTGTACTCGGGCGTTGCTCCGGCCGGACTGTGCGGCGCCAATCCTACTGTCAAATGGGCCTATAACGTAACGACGGTCGCCAACGGGAAAGTGGTCACGTCGCCGGTTTTGGCGCTGGACGGTACAAAGGTCGCCTTTGTAGAAAGCGTGGGCGCGAGTTCCGTCCTCCACGTCTTGCGGTTCCTGACCGCAGGCAACGAGGGAACGGTAAGCGCGAGCGTTGGGCCGGCCACGAGCACAAACGCCGCCGCCACCTGGACTGCATGCCTGGCAGGCACTACCTCTTGCATGTTCAATTTGACGTTCGGGGCCTTCGGAACAACCCGTTCTTCACCGTATTACGACTACACTAACGATGTCATCTATCAAGCGAACGATAATGGGCAGATATTCAAAATAACTGGCGTCTTCAATGGAACGCCGGCTCTGGCGACTACGGGAGGCTGGGCGGCAGCGGGCGTCAACATCACCGGAGCAGCAGGAACAATCATGACCAGTCCGGTGCTGGACGACGCCAGCGGGCAGATCTTCCTTGGGTCCTCCAACGGGAATGGGTATGCAATTCAGGCAAGCGCGCCGGCCACGCAAAGCAGCATGACGGTGGGGAGCGGCCTGACGACCAATGCCGGCGGCGTCATCTTCGATGGGCCGATCGTGGACACTACCAATAACACAGTCTTTTTCGCTTCGGCCTCCAATGCCGCCAGCGTCGGCAATACAAACGCCAATACCGCTGCCGTGCTGGTGCAGGCCACGACCACACCGGTCTTGTTCGGATCGAAAAACGTGGCGGTGCTCGGCAGGGGAATGGCAGGCTCGGGGGCCGCGACGGTCAACTATGTTCACGGCGGCGCTTTTGATCAGGCTTATTACAATTGGACCGGCGTGGGCAACAACGCCGGCCACTACTTTGTTTGTGGAACAGTCTCCGTGGCCTTTAACTCCGATCTCTACGCTGTACCCTTCGCCACCGGGGCCGCCGGCGCGACCATCAACCCAGGAACGCATACCGATAATACGGACACGCCCTCCGGCAACCTTATCGCCTCGCCGGCCAACTTGGTACAACACGATGATTGCACTCCGATCACCGAAATCTATAACGGCGCGAACGACCGCGTTTTCGTCGGCACCGGTTTGGCGGGCAGCAGTTCTGTCGTAGCTATGATCCAGGGTAGAGGTGCTGGCGGCGCATTCTTGAATGCCGATATCACCAACGCCGCGAACATTACTTCTATCGCAGAGCCCGCTGCCCAGGGTGGCGTTAGCGCTATCGTGGTGGACAACGTGAGTGTTCAGGCTCAGGCATCGAGCATCTATTTCACCACCCTGGCTACGTCCAACAACTGCGGAACCGGAACGTTCTGCGCCGTGAAAGTGACACAGGCGGGTTTGCAATAGAAGTGGGGACGACAGCTCGCCCGCCGCTCCTCACCATTGGGCTTTCCTCAACAGAATTCGGAGATCCCTGACAACAGTTGCCAAGAGCAGCGAGACTTCGACCAAGTGCGCGACCTGGAAGGCCGACGAACAAGGAATCCTACTGGAGCTCCCAGTTGGCGATTCCGCGGGGGTGCATTTGGCCCATTTCCTTGCTGCTTACCAAGCCCGGTCCGAAGAGCAATTACGCTTTTCGGTTCGCGAGATTCACTCCATCACCGCATGAGCACAGAAGTCTGCGAGCAAGGTCACAGCGATGTTTAATTTCTGAGCATTTCTGTTAGAAGATGTTGAACATATTCGTTAGGCATCGGGAGTTCGTAAGCAGTCTTTACGCGCCTTGAAGTGCCTTGGCTTCGAGCCGCCGCCTGCCTGTCACGGCAAAGGCCGGACTGGTTCTTTTTCGCCTGTACTCGGGGTACTTAGCTCCGGCAGGTTCTCGAGAGCCGCCCGCAGCAAATCGCAGTTCGGCTCGAGGCTGACATCGGCTGCCTCAGGGGGGGAGGGAGCCGCCTCGGTGCCCGCATCCTCCTGCGCCATCTCGGTTGCGGCAGGCGTGTTTCCGATCTCAGGGCTGACTGATTCCCTACCAGTCCCGGAGGTCACGCTCTCCGATTCCTCGGGAATGCCGACTGCGGGCTGCTCCGCACTCATCCGGTCCTGGACTGACGCAAGATGAGTGGCGGGAGGCGCGTCCAGCTTGCGAACCTCGGCCTCCCACTTCCCTTTCAGAGAATTGGTTGCACGTTTGTACTCGGCCAGCGCATGTCCGATCTGGCGGCTGATCTCCGGGAGTTTTCTCGGACCGAAAATCAGCAGGGCAATGACAAAAATGAACAGCATTTCCGACAAACCAAGGTTCATAGTGAAACCTACGCTTTATGCTCCGGGTCTCCATCCTTCATGGTCGACCGGAAACCGCGAATTCCTTCACCCAAGCTCTTTCCTAGGTCCCCGAGCTTCCTCGGACCGAAGATCAGCAGCGCAATAAAAAGAATGATCAGGAGTTCCGGTAATCCAAACTTTCCAAACATAAGTGCTCCTTCCCTGGCTTTAACGGTCGTGAGTTCGCCAACTGCCTCCGGTGCGGGCGTCGTCTTCTTGATCCCGAAGTGGCATCTCCAGATCGGCAACACTGCGGTCGTTTTCTATGATTAAAACGCGCAGAAGTGTAAGAGTTGGCCGGAAGGGTGACACTAGCCGGTCGATTGTCACTCATGTGGTCGAACCTGTGATCCGTGGGTTCTGCAAGGGGAGGGTAGTCAAATGCTAAAACGAGATTGGCAGTGAAACCACTGCAAAAATCGCCCCATTCAAGAAAACGACCCGAAGATTCCCAAAATGGGAACCAGAAACCGGCGGTCAGTAATTTAGAAAGCCGTCCATTTCAGGCTGACGCGTGGCTAGGCAACGGCTGTGGTGCGCAAAAATTCCGTCCGCCTTGAAGTCCCGAACGTCTCATCGGATTTCCTGCACACGATAATCCTCGTCACCTGGGCTTTCAGAGGTTGTTGTCCGCTAAGAACCTGCCGTAATCGTTGGTTTCGAGCCAATAAATAATAGAGGTGAACCTGGTAGAGGTACGAGGCAAGAAACTCTTCACCCGGTTCGTGGGTCTCAGCACACAGAAATGGAACTTGCAGACCTGCGAGCATGGCAATCAGAGACTGGGCAATGCGATTCGGGTTGCCAGCATAGGCGTAGGGCGACTTCACTTCACTCAAGGCGGCCGCGATTTCCGGCAAGCGATGCCGGTACCTACTCATGAGCCGGAGCCGACGGACAAATACATCACGGTCCACAGTCAAGGAGTGGACGAGGTCCGGAAGGTCTTTTCGCTCCACCACACAAACATCCTCCAGCCCGGCAATGGAGTAGTCTCCGAGCTTGAGTGCTTTGTTTTCGATTCCGGCGATCGCGACGCGATCTTTTCCGGGGATCTGGACCGCGAACTTCAGGCATTTGATGTGAAGGTCCTATGAACGCCAGTGCGAGGGCCGAAAGCGAACGGGTTTTCGACGATCAGAGAGCTGCGGGAACGTAGGGCCACGTTCATGAATCGGAGCAAGTCGACGAACAGCTCCGAAACGGTCGAAGCGAGTCGCAGGGGAGGGAAAGCTCGAAGTCGAGGCAGCGCCGACCGCATTGTACAGGCCAGGTAGAAAATGACTGAAAATTGCAGGCAGACGCGACGAGTAAAGCGAGTCCTGCTCCGGGCCTTCGACTTCGCCTCAAAGGCTCCGTTTTTCTGCCAGTTACGCTCTCCGGATGGAATTATTGCGCACCACAAGGGGGTCGGTCCGCTTCTTGCCTTGCGTTACAGTAGGCGCTCTCACTTGCTCTGTGTGCGAAGCTTTGCGAGGACGCCAGCCCGCGTGGGCGGACGTCCTTCATAATCTGGCAGAATCGTACTTGGGACACAGCTTACCAGTTCGAGTGTCGTCAGCGAGCGCTGAAGCCGCGACACCCCTCGGTTGGTTCAAGGTGTGTGATCAGCCTACTTCGCAAGGCTGTCGCGGCCATTCGGAATCGCGGAGCAAACCGCGCTCTTGACCTTCGAGAGGACTCCGTTATCGTCTGCTGCCAAGAAGAGAGAAGCTAACTCACTCAACCTAATACCTCACTTGTTTTTTCGGAAAATAATGAGTCCCACGATTCATCGAGTTCCGTCCACCGTGCCGGATCTAGCCAGCAGACGTCGGTCTCAGTGACATGAAGCAGGCCATGGCCTGCAGGACAAGCTAGTTCGGTTCCAACCCAGCCCAACAGTAGGCATCCTGAGCGCCCGATGTGTGCCGGTAGAACCAACCTTCTGAGACAGATACGGCACCGCGCCTGCTGGTCGTGGAGGGACCACCACAGCATGAACACGCAACCAACCGAGAAAATCCATAGCGACAGCGATTCTGTCACGAACGTCGTCGAACCGGATGGAAACACGTAGGGCTCAGGAGTGAACTCGATTACGGCGGCTAGAAGAATCGAGATGAGAAGAGAGGATTTCATCGCGAGAAAGGTCCACCATCGGCATGCGGACATGACTTTTGCGTTCCGAGGATAGAGGTTGAGCCGCCCTGACCAGAGGGCCGCAAACATAATCAGCAGACTGATGCAAAAAGCGCCCGCATAAGAGATCAGCGGTTGTCGGATTCTTTCCTGGACCGACCACACCTCTAAGGCACGACCCCAAAAAGGTTCGCCAGTCATATTGAAAATGTCACGCTCCAGAGCACCCACGGCCCCCTGTTCGGACATTTCCGGGCGCAACCGCGCAACCACTCCAACGACTTCGCTTGAGAACGAATCGGGGTCCGCTAGCTGCCATGCGTCGACATCGGCAGAAGGGAACCAAAATCGTTCCGGCAGGATTCCGATGATCCTGGCTTGGTGACTGTCAATGGTTGCCACTTTCCCCAGAATGTTGGGATCGCCAGAGAAATAACGTCTCCAGGCGCTGTAGCTCAGCAGTAGACCGATGCGGGAATCTTGAGCATCGCTGGGTCGGAAAGTCCGGCCCATGAGGGCCCTGACCCCGAAAACGTGAAATAGATCATCCTCCACGCGGACAGACGCAATATGCGCATGCCGCCGGCCAATCGTCACGTCCGTTGCATGAGGTTTCCAGGTGTACGCCGCGACGCCCTCAAGTGCACGTTTTTGCTTCCTCCAGATTCCAACCCACGAATAGGGAATCACCCACTCAGCGGAACTGATAACCCCGGTTCGGGAAATGGTGACAATATGCTGGGGATCGAAATAGGGCGGTTTTAACAGGATCGATCGCATTCTGGTGAAGTTGCCGCTGGCCAGTGCAAGCAGCGCAAGTGCGCCGGCCAGCGCCACCAGGGCAGAGGTTGGCCTTTGCAACCAGTGCTTGCCCGTGGGACGGGCGGGTTCACGATTGCATCGATGCCATGCCGCATCCAGGAATGCTCCCCAGCACTGGCATCGCAGCCGGGTCGCGGCGTACGGCTGTCCTTTTTCCTCTGCCCTCTGCCATGCAAAGGCAAGCTCGGCTTCCCATTCGTGTCGCCATTCAGCACGTTCGTGCCGCGGTACGATCCAGCTGGCCACGCGCAAGATCATCCGGCATTGACGAAGGATATTGAGCCGCGGTTTCAAGACTTGCTCCCTAGCGTCCCGGTGTTTTGGCCTCCGGCGCCAAACGTTCCAGGAGCGGATAGCGTTTGACGGCATTCTGGAGGACCTCGTTTCCCAAACGGGTAACTCGATAGTACTTCCGTTGCGGACGATCCTGGGCCACCGCTTCGCTTTCCCACTTGGACTGGATTAGCTGATCCCGCTCCAATCGCCGTAAGGCAGGGTACACGGTCCCGCTCGGCAGACCCGTGACGTCCATGATGTCAAACCCATAGCGGTACCCATGGCTGATGGTCTGCAGAATCAGCGCGGAGGTGTGCGAAAGGTTGACCGGCGTTTCCATCTTGGAATGGCCTATGTAGAATTCTACTGCACCAGGCGACATTTTGTGCTAACGTAGATTTCTACATAGGGTCAAAGTCGGGGAAAACAGGAGCTGCCCACGAGAAACCGATTGCATTTGGCCGTACCAGTGGCTGCCTTGAAATCGGTGCTGCCGGCTAGCGCAGGAGTCAACGTGACCTGCCCCTGGACCGGAGAGGCGAAGGGCGAAGAGGGCGGGACGGCTCACCTTCGCGTCGTTCTGCGGGAGCAAGGCGATCGAATTCTAGGGATGGCCGGACCAGCCGGCAAGCAAAATCCGGCGCACATCTACGACGCGAGATTCGAAGGAAAACATCTCCAGTTTGCTCTCCGCGCCACTGACGATACCGGGCTCACCTTGACGTACCACCGTGACCTGAGCGTCACGAACGATCGGATGCAGGGCAAAGCGCATGGACGTTCAGGCGACAGGTCCTGGACTCTGGACGTTGCCCTGACCCGCGAAAAATAGCCGGGTGGCAAAACGGGAAGCCTTCGGCGCAAAGGAACGCAGGTGCTTCAAGCGATTGCGCTCACGAAGTATTACGCATCCATCCCAGCCGTGGAGAGTGTCACCTTCCATCTGACAGCAGGACAGATCCTGGGATGCCTGGGGCCGAACGGTTCGGGAAAAAGTACGACGGTCAAGATGATTACCGGTCTGCTCGAACCAAGTCGCGGCCGGGTGCTGTATCGGGGTGAGGACATTCGCAAGGACCTGGTCGGTTTCCGCAAGAACCTGGGATATGTTCCGGAGGAGCCGAATTTGTATCCTTACCTTAGCGGGCGGGAGTACCTAGAAATGGTGGGCATTCTGCGCGGAATTCCGCAGCCGCGGCTCGGCAGGAAAATCGACAGCTTGTTAACTCTGCTTTCTCTGTACCCCAGCCGTCATTCCGCAATAGCATCTTATTCCAAGGGTATGCGCCAGCGAGTGCTTCTGATTGCCGCACTTCTGGACGACCCGGAAGTGCTGGTTCTCGACGAGCCGCTTTCCGGGCTTGACGTCTCTTCCGCTCTGATTCTCAAAAACCTGATTCGTGCCTTAGGCGAGCAGGGGAAAGCGATTTTCTACTGCTCACACGTCTTGGAGGTAGTCGAGCGCGTCTGCTCCCACGTGCTGATACTTCGTAAGGGCACAGTCGTCGCGTCCGGACCAACCGGCGAAATTCAGAAGCGCATTGGGCACTCGTCCCTGGAGGGTACCTTCCACCACCTTGTTGAGGATGTTAACCCCGACAAAGTAACGCGGGACATCCTCGAGGTCATCAGGGCAGCATGATGCGGTTGACTTCGCTGGCGGCCAAATGGAACGCGTATGCACGTAAGCCGTTCCCTCTGCTTGTCAGGCTCTCGATCGATCGTATTGTCCACGGCAGCAACGCCAGCGAGGACGAAGAGCTGAATATCAACTTCGGCGTTGTACTGGCGTTGCTGGCCATTCCCGGCGGCTTCGCCTCTATTTTCCTGTTCGACAAATACGGTTCATTTCTCCAGTGGTTGCGGGGCCAAACTAACTTCGACCCGTTGGCCGCCGCCTTCCCGGACGAGTATTTTTTCATCGTGCTCTCGATGGCGGTCGCCGGCGGAGTTGCTGTCTGGTGGTGGGACAGCATTTTTCCGGACAGGAGAGACTTTCACAACCTGGTGCATCTCCCTGTACCGATGTCGAAGATTTTTCTAGCCAATTCGGTGGCCGTACTGATCCTGACCTCCGTGTGTGCTATCGATGTAAACGGTGCCTCCGCGATACTTTTCCCTTTCATTGTCGGAGGCGCACAACCGACATTCAGCTTTATGGCACGGTTCGCGGGAGTGCATGCGCTGGTTGTGGTACTGGCAAGCATCTTCAGCTTCTTCGCCGTTTTCGCAACTGCCGGACTGTTGATGCTGGTCTTGCCCTACCCCCTGTTCCGCCGAGTGTCGCTCTTGGTTCGCAGTGCGCTTGCCGCCCTGCTGTTGGCGATGCTCTCAACCAGCTTTGCGGTTCCCGACATGATCCGGGACTTGCCCCGTTCCCCGCACTCTCCCGTCCGGCTCCTACCTTCAGCTTGGTTCGTCGGATTCTGCCAGTTACTGCGCGGACGCTTCGATCCGGCGCTTGCCGAAATTGGACACCTGGCCCTCATCGCGCTTTTGTGCGTGTGTGCGGTGGCTGTAATTACTTACGCTCTTGCTTACCGGAGATGTTTCGTTCGGCTTCCCGAGTTGGCCGACGTCCCTCGCGGAAATGTAGGAACATGGACATCAGTTGTCTATCGCGTGTTTGATTTTTTCATTTTTCGCACGCCATTTCAGCGAGCAGGATATCGATTTGCGGTAAACACTGTGCTCCGAAACGAGGCACACGCTATGTGCACGGGAGGGTTCCTCAGTTTAGGGGCGGTCTTCGCATCACAGGAAATGGTGTCGGCCCTCAGTGGTAAAGGCGTTCCCGGCTTTCCGACAGCACACCTGCTGTCGATCCCTCTCATCCTGGGTTACTGTCTGCTGCTCGGAATTCGCTTTGTCTTTGATATCCCTGCCTACATTCAAGCCAACTGGATCTTCCGCTTCCTACTCGACGAACACGCGCGGGAAGCAGGCGCCTTAGCACGCCGCATAATGCTGTGTTTCGTAGCATGCATCTTGTTGGCTGCTCTTCCGATCTATGTCTATTTTTGGGGATGGCTCATTGCTGTGTTGCACGGGAGCCTGGTGGCAATCTGGCTATTGCTGCTAACCGAGACTCTCCTTGTTGGTTTTAGTAAGGTGCCGTTCACCTGCACCTATCCACCATTTCACCCTGCAGCCGTGGTTTATGTCATAGCCTGCGCGCTGGGATATTTTGGCTTCACGGTTGCGATACCCGTCCTTGAGGCTAAAGCTCTCGCTGATCCCGTGGCCGAAGCCGCTTTTCTCGCAGTAACACTCGGGGCGTGGTACGCAGTCCACCGCCTGCGCACAAACTCCGTGGAAGTCAACCGGCAACTCATCTTCGAAGACGCGCCGGCAAATCATTTCGAACTCCTCAATCTCAGCGATGGTGGTCTTTGAAGCGATGAGTGTCACGCAACCGTGGCGTCAGGACAGCTTCATGGTCTGTTGCTGATCCGGCACAAGCAACCTGGATCGGCCCGCGCCTGCTGGCACCGGCCGCACAGCAAAACAAGCGGCTGGTCCCGTGCTCAGCCAGACGATCACTGCCTGAGAATACGGTTGGGGCATCCAGAGCAATTGCGGCAAGCCTCTTGCTGCCCCTGCCTTCGATTTGTACCGCAGTACAAGCGGGCAAGGCACCGAGGAACCTGTTAAACTCAATTGAGTCAACGAGTCCCCGTCGTCTAGCCCGGCCTAGGACATCGCCCTTTCACGGCGGTAACACGGGTTCAAATCCCGTCGGGGACGCCAAACATTCCAAAAGACTTAAGTTCGATTTGGCGTCGTCGTTTCATGTAACTGTATGTAACGTTAAGCTGGCGCCACCTGTGAAACCGCTTTTTTCGGCACAATCATCTCAACAACCTTCGATTGCGCCTTGCGTTTCGCATCTGTCACTGCCTGCGTGTAGACGTCCATCGTGATCTTGATGGACGAGTGCCGCAGCAGTTCCTGCACTACCTTGGGATCTTCCCCGTTGGCGCGCAGGAGCGTCGAGTAGGTGTGGCGGAACGTATGCCAGTTGATGTGAGGAATCCCCAGCTTCTTCGCAACCGGCTGAATGAAATGCCGCATGATCGTTGCGGGCCAGTACGGCTGTTTGCCGCGCTTCGCGCCCGCGCGGAGCGAGTCGCTAGCGAACACCCAGTCCCCAGGCTCTTTGTACGGCGTAGCCCTGTGCCAGGCCCACAATTCCTCGATCATGAAGTCATCCAGCGGCACGGCCTTCTTCGAGGCTTCGGTCTTGACATCCCCCAACACCATCTCCACCACGGATCGGACGACGTTCATCTGCTTCTTTTCGAAATCGACGTCGCCCCATTTGAGTCCGATCAACTCGCCGCGGCGGAGTCCGGTTCCGCAATCCAGCAGCACCATGGTCCGCTCTCTTTGTTTGAGTGCGGCAAAGAGCGCTTGA
>DATEPX010000272.1:0-27953 GCA_035272945.1 Terriglobales bacterium | reverse complement strand
AAAGAGCCACCATGGCAGCCTACTTAGCGGGTGTGAAGCGTGGTCAGTTCTCGAATGAGTGGGTGGACAGAATACTGCAGGAGGCCGGCTGTATCACGCCCACGATTGAAGCGGGGGATTAGTGTGACTCTGCTCAAAGGCAACATGGCTAGCTAATATTGGAGGGCCGAGTGTCGGTGCTCCTTCGTTGCTGTCATCCGGGAATGCTCAAGCTGCTATCGGTCGGTGTTCGCGCAAGAAATTGGTACCGCGGGCAGCTCCCCGAACACCGCCGGGCGGACCAGCATCGCTCTCGATTCTATGAGGGAATCTGGCGCGATGCCGCCAACCGTCTCGGTGCCAGCGTTGAGCAGTTGGAAAAGGACCTGCTCGAAATTCGGCTTGGCTGGGCTTGTACACGGACGCGGCAGACTACGACCGCCATCGATGATCCCGTGATTCTCTTTGCTGCCGCTAACAAACCTCTGGTGCACCGATTGTCGACCAAGAGGGGCCTGAAAACCCCTAAGTATTTCGAGTTCACGCTCAGCAGTATCGCCCAAGCAGTCGCTTTTACAAGACGCTTTGGAGGGGAATGGGTCGTTAAACCAGCAAATGGCGCCAGCGGTCGTGGGGTCACGACCAGCGTTCTCACGAGTTTCGACCTGGTTCGGGCCGCGGTAGCCGCGGCAGCTTATGACTCGAATTTGCTCGTTGAAGAGCAAGTCGAGGGCGATCTCTACCGCCTCTTGTACTTGGACGGAAGGCTTTTGGATGCAGTTCTGCGAAAAAGCCCCTCTGTCGCAGCTGACGGCCGGTCTAGTGTCCGCAAACTCGTCCGGCTGGAAAACCAGAGCAGATTGGAGGCGGAGAGCAAGTTTGGACAAGCCCTTTTGTCGATCGATCTGGACATGCGACGAACCCTTTCCAAGCAAGGCTTGTCGCTCTCCTCTGTACCAAAGAAAGGAAGCGTGGTCACGCTTAAGAGGGTTGTCAACGAGAATTCCGTCGCCGACAACGTCTCGGCAACCAAGCTATTGTGCAAATCAATCATTGAAGACGGGGCCGCTGCGGCCGCTGCCGTCGGAGTGCGACTGGCGGGTGTGGATATCGTGACGCGGGATCCGCAAGTGCCGTTAGCAGAGTCGGGGGGAGTCATCTTGGAGGTAAACACTACTCCGGGATATCACTACCATTACCACCAGAGGGATGGGGGCGTTGCTGTGGCAATTCCCATACTGGCCCGACTCTTGCTCGAGCAGCCGAACGGTGACGAAGTCCTCATGGATTCTCGCCACGCTGAGATCCCGGAAGTGGTGATGCGCGCGGGCCAGCAGTGATGAAAAACACAAGGCGGAACAGGCCGCCCGCGATTGTTCTCGGGGGCGCCGCTAATGCCCTGTCTATTGTACGCAGCTTCGGCAGGGCAAAGATTGAATGCTACGCCATCAACTATACAGACGCACCGGTCAAGTATTCTCGGTTCTGCAAATGGATCGACATACCCAAGGCGGCCGGAACCATGCAACGAGCCTGGGCAAGCTACCTGCTGGGGCCACAGTCGGATCACTTGCGCGATGCAGTCTTGCTTGCGGCAAGCGACGAGGCAATCGAGCTCATTACAGAGCATCGGCAGGCACTTTCTGAAAAGTTTCGACTGGACCTGTCAAACCCAAAAGCGCAGCTTTGCATGCTCAACAAGCTTTGTACTTACCAGGCAGCGCGGAGAGCTGGCGTTCCGACACCGAAGTTTTGGATCGCGGATAAGCGGGAGCAGATTGAAAAGCTGAAGAACGAGCTGTCGTTCCCCCTGATTGTCAAGCCAATGCTCTCTCACGAACATAAAGCCAAATTTGACGGTGCTTCTTTCGTTTGTGTGCGGACGTTCAATGATTTGGTCGAGGCTTTTGATGCCACCAGCCGAGCCGGAATTAAGACGTTCCTAGTGGAAACGATCCCTGGTGGCGACGACCAGCTGTGCAGTTACTATACGTATCTCGACGAGAACGGGAACGACCTTTTCGATTACACGAAAAGAATGATTCGAAGGTTTCCGGTGAAAATGGGCTTAGGAGTCTACCACGTGACTGACCATGTCCCGGAGGTCAAGGAGCTGTCGCTGAGACTCTTTCGAGAGGCCGGGCTTCGGGGAATCGCCAACGCGGAGTTCAAATTGGATGAGAGAGACGGTCAATTGAAACTGATGGAGTGCAATGCACGATTTACCGCGGCGGATTGTCTGCTTAAGGCGAGTGGCTTAGACCTAGCCTTATTGGTGTATGACCGGCTAACTGGCCATTCGCACCCTGCACCGACAAACTTTCGTTCTGGAATGAGGTTATGGTATCCGGTGCGGGATTTTAGAGCGTACCGGCAGCTGAGTAAGATGGGATTGCTGAGTTTTTACCAATGGCTGCGCAGCATCTTGAAGCCTCAGATCTTCCCATTTTTCCGCTGGGATGATCCGCTGCCTACCATCGCCAGGCTGCTCGCCGGCTCCATGCGCCACATCCGGGCAAGGGTCCTCAGTACAAAGGTAAGGAGCTTTCGACCGGTGCGCCCCCCCTCTGACCAAAGGGTTTTTCAGGACGGCGATCGCTGCGCTAACAGCTAGTATTCTTCATGGACTTCCAATCGGCTCAAACCACGATAGGTATTTTGTACCCCGGAGAAATGGGCAGTACATTTGCGAAGCTCCTGGCGGCGAACGGCTTTCGCGTCGTTACCACGCTTGAAGGCCGAAGCTCACGTACCGCATGCTTGTGTCGCGATGCTGGTCTGAGAGCCCTTGACTCCCTGGCGGACGTGCTCGAGCGCTCCGACATCGTAATGTCCTTTGTGCCTCCTGGAGCGGCACTTTCCGTGGCTAGAAATGTCGCCAAGGTGAGGAAGGGCGGCTCACGACAGTTACTGTACGTTGATGCAAACTCTATTTCGCCCGGGACTGCGAGCAAAATTTCCGAGGTGCTGGGTCTAGAGCATGTTGATTTCGTGGACGCATCGATTCGCGGTTTGGCCTCGCAAATCGGTCAGGCAGGAATCTTGTATCTGAGCGGGGCGCGTGCCGAGGAACTCTCGAATCGGTTGAGAACCGTCGTGCGCGTAAAGGTGGTCGGGGATGCGCCAGGTCAAGCGTCGGCACTGAAAATGGTCCTTTCCGGCCTGCCGAAGGGTTTGATTGGCTTGTTTTCAGAGACCATGCTGTTCGCGCGTGAAATGCGGTTCCTCGACGAAGCTTTGGAGGTGTGCAAGGAGTTCTATCCTGGAGTAATGGAGGTAGTCGCGCGGATATTACCGACCTACCCGCAGCATGCCGCAAGACGCAGCGAAGAACTCTGGGAACTGGAAGAGACAATGTCACTAGAGGGAGTGGCTCCGCGCGTTGTGGGTGCGGTACGTGAAGTGACTTCGAAGTTGGCGGAGGTCGACTGGCCAAAGAACACGGATTTTCAGCGATGGGAAATCGCCGAAATTATAGAGGAGATCCACCGAGACCACATACTGCGTGGCATAACCCGAGACAGGCCGGCACGGCAGCGAAGATCGTCGCTGGACTATCACTCTAAAAAGGCTGGGGTGTAGAAGATAAGGTCCATCCCGACCCATCCCGATTGCCCCTGGATTTCTTGGACCAGTTCATCAGTGTCTGATTGTCAGGACCACGTTAACAGCATGAAGAGAAGGTCATGCAAGTTCTTGTTTTCGTCGCCGCTCTTATAATTTCGGCAACAGTCACGCGTTGGATCCGCGATTTTTCGGTCGCACACCGGTGGGTCTTCGCTCCGAGTTCCGACCGTCATGTTCATGTTCGTCCCGTACCTCGGTTGGGCGGCGTCGCTATTTTCCTGACGCTCTGGTGTATGGTACTGCTGGCTCATTACATCCCTGTCTATTTAGATGCCTCTTCTTGGTTCAGTTTAAGTGTAAAGATACTGGGTCCGGCAACTATCATCTTTCTGCTCGGACTGATTGACGATTTTTGTGGGGTGAATGCGTACTTGAAGTTTGCGGTGCAGGCTGGGGCAGCGGTAGTCTTGTTTTGCTCTGGAGTACGAATATCCTATCTGTCGATTCTGGCGGGTGATCCGCCTTTAGGGTGGCTGGTCGGACTCCCCCTGACAATTCTTTGGGTCCTGTGGATCACGAATGCCTTCAATTTGATTGATGGACTCGATGGACTGGCAGCGGGATCGGCGTTGTTCTCCACCGTGGTGAACTGCGTTGTGGCGATAGTGTTTCATAACGAAGGGATTTTGTTTCTGACCCTGGTGCTAGCCGGCGCAATTGCCGGATTTCTCCGCTATAACTTCAACCCGGCCTCGATTTTTCTTGGTGACAGCGGGAGTACGTTGATCGGGTTTCTTCTCAGTGCTATGGCAATCGCGGGGTCACAAAAATCGCCAACCGTTATTGCGGTTGCCATTCCTATTGTTTCTCTCGGCCTCCCCATTTTGGATGTGGCCGTCGCGGTAGTCCGTCGGTTTTTGAGCTGCAAAGGACTGTTCGACGCGGATCGCGAGCATATTCACCATAAGCTGCTGAGCCGGGGGATCTCCCATAGGCAAGCGGTTTTGGTGCTTTACGGTGTAAGCGCCTGTTTTGGACTCTTGAGTCTGTTCCTGCTCGATGCGCGTGCTACCGCCGTGGCAACGGTTTTAGTCGTTGTGGGGATGGGTGTCTTGATCGGCGTCCAGCACTTGCGTTATCCGGAATTCCTGGAGCTCGCTTGGATGGCGAGGCGGACTTTGCATCAACGTCATGTGATCGCCAATGATATCAACATCCGCCGAACACCGGACGCTCTCGGGTCCTGCAACAACCTTGCCGAGCTCTGCCAGGTATTGCAACATTGTCTCGAACCCGCGGGATTTGACGGTTTCGGCTTGTCGGTGTCGTCAGAATTACCAACCCGAGTTGACTCACATTCTGTCACCGATCTCCAGTTCTTCTGGGATCCTGACATGACCGCGTCAGAAACGAACTGGGGTTTGACGTTCAGCCTGCGGAAACGCAACGGAAAACGCCTGGGCAGTTTCGCGCTGTATCGGCAAGATGCGTCATCCCCCCTCGGGATGGATCTCGATGTCCTTACGGCGACGGGATTTTCGAATGCGGTTGCGGGAGTCGTCGAAAAACTGCAGGACTCCTGGTCTCAAAAGGCCCACGAGGACGAGACACGGACTCCGCGGTTCGAAATGGTCGGTCGAGTGCTCCCGCGAGCAGCGTCCGCGTCCACCATGGCTCCGATGTCCGGCTAAGCGGCCGGGCTCGAAAACAATGTCTGTGATGACGAATGGAGGATCGGGTCGTGAACACGGAACCGCGCCTTGCGAGCCAGCACACCCTTGCGGTCTTACTGGTTCGAGCCACCTCTGATACGGATGCAGGCGTGCCCAGATCTACATCGATGATGATCACCTGGGTCGCGGTGGCCAGCCTTTCCTGTTTGATCATCCTCGCAGGTGCTCAAGGGCAAGCGCCCTTGCTGCGGCTCGACCAACCGAAGCCCAAGTGCGACGGCCAAGCTCGTTCCACGTACCTTCTGGGGCCTGATGATCAGCTGGAGATTTCCGAACCGGAATTGGCCGAACTCGCTCCTGCGAACAAGCCGATCCGGATTGACGGCGATGGCGACATACAGGTGCCGCTTGCCGGACGCGTCCATGTGTCCGGGCTGACCGTGCAGCAGGTCGAGGAAAAGCTCGACCAGGTCCTGAGGGCATATGTTCTTCGCCCGCAAGTTGCCGTCAACGTCGCGGAAGTTCACAGTCAGCCGGTCTCCATCCTAGGGCAGGTCAACAAACCCGGTGTTTACCAAGTGCAAGGACACAAAACTCTGCTCGAAATGTTGGCACTGGCCGGCGGGTTACAGGCAGACGCGGGATACAGCATCCGCATCACCCGGGAATTGGAGTGGGGCTGCATCCCGTTGCCCAAGGCCCAGCTTGACGCCTCGGGTCAGTTCAGCGTCGCCGAAGTCGATTTGAAAAAAATTCTGGAAGATCCCGAAGAGAACATTCAGATCTATCCGCATGACGTCGTGTCGGTTCCCAAGGCGGAAATGGTCTATGTGATCGGTGAGGTGAAACGCGCAGGCGGATTCGTTCTTGGCGAGCACCAGTCGATATCAGTGCTACAGGCACTGGCCCTAGCCGAAGGCCTCAACACCACTGCCGATGCACGGCACGCCCAGATCTTGCGGCTCGAGCCCAATGCCACTGAGCGCGAAGAGATGGCCGTGGATCTTAAGGATGTTCTCCGGGGAAAGAAATCGGATGTCGCACTTCGGGGCGACGACATTTTGTTCATCCCGACCAGCACGGGCAGAAAGGCCACTCTGCGCGCCATTGAAGCGGCAGTTCAAGCAGGAACATTTGCCGTCTGGCGGATACCCTGAAGCGGGACCCGAATCCTGTGAAAACAAAGGCGGTCCTGAGGCCATCGGTTTACGAAACGAGGCTCTCGAACGCCCGAGTCCGTGGTCTTCGAGAGATCCGTAGCCAAGCCACCCAAGCATGAGTTTCGATATCCCCGAGAACAGAGCGGCAACGCAAGTGACATTGCAGATCGAGCGAGAACAGCGCTCGGGTCCCGGGAAGCCGTCAGCCAGACAGCTACCGGCCTAGGATTTGGCGCTTTTAGCCGCTAGCGCGCAATAGCAAGAGAGGGAACCAGGAGGCGAAAGAATCGTGGGCCGCATGCGACAGTGGATGATCGCGGAGAACGGAGGCGCACTTCTGCCCCCGGCCGACCGAGGAACCCTTGGCTGGCGCGATTTCGAAGCCCAGCCGTGGGAATCGATGTCGAAATACTCAGACGGCGGCAGCGCGAACTCGCGCAATCTCTTGGAATACTGCCGCATTCTGAGAAAGCATGCGAGATTCCTCGTTTTGGTGATGGCTTTGACTACCCTGCTCGCGTGGCTCCTGACGCTGCCACAAGACCGGATCTTTCGGGCCACGACATCGGTAGAAGTGCAGAGCGTGAACGAAGATTTCCTCGGCGGCCGCACGGTCAACCCAACGTCATCGCTCGCAAGCGAGTTCCAGCCGGAATATGACATCCAGACGCAGAAGAAGGTGTTGCAGAGCCGCTCCGTGCTCGAGCGTGCGCTGGCGAAGAACGACATCGAAAAGCGACTGCTCGCGAGCGCAGAACGGTCCGCGGCATGGAGGTGGCGCGCGGCACTGCACTTGCCGAAGCCGGCAAGTTCCCAGCTCGGGCATGAACGGGCTTTGGCCATGGCCGCTAAGGGCTTGCAGGTCCAATCGCAGCCGAACTCGCGCGTGCTCGAGGTCACGGTCGACTCGCTCGACCCGCGACTGTCCGCCGATCTGGCGAACGCCATTACCGGTGCCTTCATCGAATGGAGCCTAGAAAAGCGCTGGGAGACGAATCAGTATACGCGGGAGTGGCTCGGCCGACAGCTCGAGGAGTTGAAGTCCAAGTTACAAGAATCCCAAGGGCGGTTACTGAGCTACGCGCAAACCTCCGGGCTCTCGTTCACCTCCGAGAATGACAACGCGGAGGAACAGCGGCTTCGTTATTTCCAGGAGGAACTGGCAAAAGCTACGGTCGACCGGGTGGCCAAGCAGTCTTGGTATCAGCTCATCTCGAAGGCCCCGCCGGACTCCCTGCCGGAGACCCTGGACGATCGGACACTTCAGGAGAACCGGGCCGAACTGACGAGCCTACAACGACAACTGGCGGAGCTGAGCTCCTCCTTCACACCAGAGTATCCCAAGGTGGCGAAGATCCAAGCGCAGATCAAGGCGGTCACCGCAGCTTCCCAGGCGCTCCGCGCCAACGTACTTGATCGCATTCGCAACGAGTACGAGGCAGCCCAAACCCGGGAAAACATGCTGGCGGCGAAATATAACTCCCAGGCACGGGTGGTTTCGCAAGAAGCGGACAAAGTCGCTCACTACAACATTCTGCGGCGGGACGTGGACACGACACGCGTCCTATACGAGTCCATGCTTCAGAAGTCCAAAGAAGCAGACATCTTGACGGCCATGAAGGCGAGCAACATCCAGGTGATCGACCCGGCGCACCCGCCTAAAAATCCCTACAAACCGATACTGGCCCTGAATCTCGCTTTCGGGCTCTTTTCGGGGGTGCTGCTCGGAATTGGGCTGGTCTTGGTGCGGGAGCGGGGAGCTCGGGTTCGAGAACCCGGCGAGTCGGAACTTTTCCTCCATTTGCCGGAACTGGGAGTGATCCCATCGATCAATCGTCTGAGTAACCACGCGCGCCCGCGAATGGGTCATACCGGCAACGGTGCTGACTCGTGGACTCCCTTGCCGATCCATCTCGAGGCCGAGCAGGCCATTTGGCAGCGTCGTGCGTCGCCGTTTGCCGACTCGTTTCGGGATACCCTGATTTCCATCCTGTACGCAAAGCAGAATAGCGTTGCACCTCGAGTCATCGCGGTATCGAGCGCGAATCCGGGCGAAGGAAAAACCACGGTGGTGAGCAATCTGGCCATCGCGATAGCGGAGACGAACCGGCGCGTCTTGTTGGTCGACGGCGACACCCGGAAGCCGCAGGTGCACAACATCTTCAAAATTGACAATAGCGAGGGCTTAAGCGAAATCCTTGCAGGACGGGCGGCCCCGATCGTCCGCGAGACCGAGATTCCGAACCTGGCCGTACTGCCGGCCGGCGGAGGCGCCAATGCGAGCCTGCTGTTCGGGCCGAGACTCGGCGATCTGTTCGCGCATCTGCGGGGAGGCAAGTACGACATGATTCTGGTGGATACCCCGCCGGTTCTGAACCTACCGGACGCGCGGATGTTCGGACGCCAAGCGGACGCCGTCATTCTGGTGATCCGGACCGATTTCACCACGCGCAGCGCGATCGAGCTGGCCTGTCAACGCTTGCAAGAGGCCGGAAACTGGCTACTCGGCACCATCCTGAATGACTGGAACCCGAAGAGCAGCGGTTATGGCTACGGGTACGGCGGATACTACGGCAACACGGCGGACAAGGGGGACGTCTGAGCGGGTTTGCATGCGTGTTGCGCCTCGGCGGTCGTTTCTGGCGCGAGTGGCTTCCGGCTGGAGTCCGAGGTTCGTGGCAGGGGGAGTCCAGCCTCTGGCGGCGCATTGCCAGCGGAGCATTCTGGGAGATCGCCGGCGCCAGCATCTTGAACGCGTTCACGCTCGCGAGCAATGTCGCTTGCGGGCGGCTGCTCGGGCCGACGCGGTTCGGCGAGTTCGGCATTCTTCTGGCGACTGCGAATTTGTTTCTCACCTTTGCGGGCACGGGGCTCGGCATGACGGCGAGTCGCTACATCGCCGAGCACAGGAACTCCGACCAGCAAAGCGCGGGCAGGATCATCGGACTGTGCTCAGCGACCGCGCTGGTGGTTGGTGTGGGCGTCGGAGGCTTCTGTCTCGGCGCAGCACCTTGGCTGAGTGCGCGGGTGCTGAACGCACCGCAACTTGCGGGCGGCCTCGTGATTGTGAGCGCGATCCTCTTGTTCGCGGCCGTCAATGCGTCACAAACCGGAATTCTAGGGGGCCTCGAAGCGTTCCGGACGATTGCCATCGGCAATGCGATCCGAGGGGTCGGTTTGCTTGTTCTGGTCACCGCGGGAGCGGCGCTATTCGGCTTGCACGGTGCGTTGTTAGGCTACACCGCCGCCGGGGTGGCCATCACCATTTACTTTCGGTTCGCCATCTGGCGCCTGTGCAAGTCCCGGCTGATCAAAGCAACCTACCGGTTCAAGAGGGAAGACCTGCGCATCCTGTACCGCTTTACCCTGCCGGTGCTGCTCGCGACGTTTTCCTATACGCCTGCGATTTGGTGGAGCAACGTTCTGCTGGCGCGCACCAGCGGGTATGCGGAGGCCGGCATTTTCAATGCGGTCATGCAGTGCCAGTTCGTGATCCTCTTCTTCGCGACGGCCACCTCGAACATCAGCCTGCCCACGCTCTCGAACGTGCTGGCCGAGGGCGACCGCGGAAAATACAAACGCTGTCTCACGGCGAATTTCCTGGTTACTACGGTACCAGCCATTGCGGTGGCCGTTCCGATTGCTATCGCTGCCCCGTTCATCATGAGTTTGTATGGTCCCGCTTTCGCGCACGGCGCGAACGCAGTGCGGCTGATCAGCGTCTCCGCGGTATTCTTCGCGATCAACTCGCCGGTGAACCATGCGATGTGGTCGCTCGAAGCGGCTGGTCCCGGCGTGTTGCTTTCGCTGGTACGAGGCGGAACGCTGGTGATCGGCGCCTATGCCTTGGTGGGCAAGGGGGCGTGGGGGCTGGCGTTGGCCTACATGCTCGTGTCGATTGCCCAGGTCGTCGTCGGGCTTCCGTGGCTCGGTTGGCTCATGCGGCGTAAATTCAGCACCGGGAGTACGGCCGCCGTACCAGTGAGTTTGGTTGCGAGATAATGCCGTCCAGCCTGTACCCTAGCGTTCGAGCCTCGTGGCACGCACCGACCGAGGGGGCGGTGCTGATCCTCGCGGTGCTGGGACTAGGTGCCTCGTTTGGGACCATGCTGAGCTTCATCACCGCGTCGAAAGCACAGATCGGAGCAGATCCCTTCTATTATGCGGAGATCGTTAAAGGACCCCTCTACTACATCCTGCACGCCGCCGAGATCCTGCTCCTGGTGTCGGCGGGGGTGTTGGCGCTCTCGTGTACGAACCGGCGGGAGATGGCCAATGGTTTCCTCGGGCACTTCGTGTTGTTCCTGGCGGCTGGTGGGTTGATGGCGGTGAAAGGCTACACCCTCGAGGACCTGTTCTCGCAGAAGCTGGTGGACGCAACGGGCCCGTTTATGTGCCTGATCTCCGTGGTCCTCTTCGTCGCGGTGCGGCGGAGCAATTGGCCGGTGATCGACAAAGCCTTCCTTGTCACCGCCGCGGTGCTTTCGACTGTGACGCTCTACGAAATCGCCGGGCTCGGCACGACGTCGCGCGTGGAGGCCGTACGGTGCATGCTGCCCGTGGTGAATGCGCTGTTCTGGCCGGCAAGTTGGACCGCGTTGAGGCCGTATCCTCGAAGCTCGGGAGTTCGCTACATGCGGTTCGCTCCGGCGGCCGTGTACGGCCTGGGCAGCCTGTTTACGGAGATGCGGCTCAACTTCGTCATGCTTTTCGCTTTGCTGTTTCTATGCGCCTACGCGGACCGCCAACGCGGACGGTGGCAAGCACCAGCGTGGCTCGCCGCGCTGGGGATGACCGCATGGCTGCTGTTGTTCTCCCTGGTGTTCCTGGCAGAGACGCCCGCGTTCGAGAAGGTAGAAGGAGCGGCGGAGGGTTTTTACTCAAGACTGGACGAGGACAGCCGCAGTGGCCAACTCAGGGAATTCTTTCGATCCGTCAAGCCACAGGAATTGTTGTTCGGCAGAGGCTCGTTCGCCACGTGGCGGTGGGGTCGCGGGGAGTGGAATGGCGGGACCGATGTCGGCTACCTCAACCTGCTTTTCTACGGCGGAGTACCCCTGCTCCTGTCCTATTTTGCCGTGCACATGGCGCCGTCGCTCGCCGCGCTCCGGCGCAAGCCCACCGGGTTGCAACTCACGGCTGGGGGCGTGGTGCTGCTTTGGGCCATTCGTATGTTTTCGTCGGCCAATCCAGGTCTGACGCTCGAGTATTACCCGATCTTGCTTTGCGTGGGAATGTGCGTATCCCGGGGAGCCCGGGAAATCAGCGCAGAGAGAAGCTGCGCGGATTCGGAACTAGTCCTGGGTGGGTGCGAGTTCGAGGGTCGTTTTGGATTCTGTCGGCCACAACCGACGGCACAACGCCGCTAGGGAGCGACCTGCGCCGCAGATCCAGTTCATATTTTGTTGACGACGGATTAGGCCTGCCGGGTTGACGCGGGCTCTCGGAACCGTTTAGATGTCCACAACGATGTCACATATCGTTGGGAAATATATCCTCGGCAGGGGGCTCCGCGCCGTTAGCCGTGATAGCGCTCCCCACCTTTTCAACTGTCTGTTGAACGCGAGCCGGTGTTCGGTCGACACCAAGATGGCGCGATTCCTGGCCTGGTGGTGGGGCATCAACATCGGACCGAGTTGCTCGTTCTACGGGATCCCCCTCTTCCGTCGGCTGCCGGGATCGCGCATCCGAATTGGGAACCGATGCGAATTTCGCTCCGGTCGCTGGTCCAATCTGATTGGCGTCAACCGGCCCTGTATGCTTTCCACGCTCGATCGGGCGGCCACCCTTGACATAGGAAACAACTGCGGATTTAGCGGCGCGGTCATAGGCTGTGCCTCTAGAATCTCGATTGGAGATCGGGTCATGTGTGGAGCGAACGTGACGATCACCGATACCGACTGGCATGCCATCGACTTCCGAGACCGCCTCGCCGGCAGGCCGGGAGACGCTTCCCCGGTGATTATCGGGGAAGACGTGTGGTTGGGAATGCACGTAACCGTATTCAAAGGTGTTGAGATTGGACGGCGAACGGTCGTGGCCGCTCACAGCATCGTAAGCAGGTCGCTTCCGGAGGGTGTGGTGGCCGCCGGGCAGCCGGCTAAGGTCGTGAGAGTGCTGGCCGGATGAGGCGGCCCCCCAAAGTTGTCATGCCCGGCGGTCGAGAAAATCTGGCCACGGTCCTTTGCGTCTGCGGTAGCGAAGGTTATCCGTACGGATTCGGCGGAACCGCCCGAATCACGCTTGTTGGAAAAGCGCTGCAGGCGGCTGGCCTGAACTACCGCATCCTGCACTGCGGTCCGAGCCCGCTCGTGGAGAACACCGAGAGGCGCGGCGTCCACGAGGGCATTTCCTTCGAGTATACGACGAGCCTGGCATGGCCGAAGAACCGCGTGGCGCGGTTGCTGGTTTATGTCCGGGCGGTAGCGGGTCTAACGCTAAAGCTCGTTCGAGCCCGTGCGGCCGAGGAGCACGTCGCCGTCTACCTCTATGCCATGCATGGTCTGCTGAACCTGTTCGTTGGCGCGCTGTGCCAGTGGCTGCGCTTTCCGCTTGTGCAGGAGATGTGCGAATGGTGGCCCGCCGAACCACGCTGTTCCGCGTTGACCCGCTGGCTTTTTCGGAAACGGATGTTTAGGGCTTCGACGGGTTTGCTGGTCATTTCCAAAGCGATCGAGGGTTGGGCGCACGAACGGGCCGCCAAAATCAACCCGCGCTTAGCGATCTATCGGCTGCCTTCAGTGGTCGATCTTGACCGCTTCCTGGTCACGCGCCCGCCGTCCCGGCCGGCAAAGAATCTCATCCCCAATTTCGTCTGGTGCGGAACACTGGATGGGTGGCTGCCAGACGTGATGTTTCTGCTGGCGGCCCTCGCTGGTGTTCAAAAGGCCCACCCTTGCCGGCTGACACTGATCGGGAGCTACTCGAGTCGAGCCGCCCAGGCCATCAAACAGCGGGCGTCCGAACACGGCCTATCCGTCGTTGAAGGTCACAGCAGAAATGCGCAGAACGGGAGCCTATCGTCGGAAGATGTTTGCCTGATGGGTTGGGTAGACGAAGCCACTCTGCTTGCGTCTCTCCGCGATGCCACAGCGCTTCTGCTGCCGTTGTGGGACGACGACCGGTCGAGAACCAGGATGCCGAACAAGCTCGGAGAGTATCTTGCTTCCGGCAAACCGGTGATCGTCGGTAGGGTCGGAGACCTCGCGGACTTCCTCGTGGACGGCGTTAATGCGTGCTTGGCCAGGCCGGGCGACCACGCGGACTTTGCGGACAAAATGGTCGCCCTTTTGAACGATCCCCAAAGGGCAGCGCGGATCGGCGCTGCCGGCCGGCAAATCTGCGAACAGTACTTCGACTATCGGGTCCACATCCGAGGCTTGGCCGAGTTCTTCGGCGACTGCCTTGAGCGGCCCGTGCGCCTGGTGGAGGTCCGTTCGACATGAACCCCATCGGCTTGCTCATCCGCAACTTGACGTGCGGGATGCTGGGTGCGGTTCTGATTGCCTGCGGCCGCGTACGCCGCGCAAGAAAGATGGCACTCGGCCCGCGGGTGGTGACGGCACTCTATTTCCACAAACCCGGGGCAAAGCTCTTTCTCGGCTGTGTCCGGTGGCTCACCAAGCACGGCTACACCTTCATTTCCGTCGGCGAACTGATCGCTTTCCTCGACCGGCGGGGTTCGTTGCCCTCGGGAGCCGTCTGGCTCTCCTTCGATGACGGCTCGAGCGAGTTGCTCGAGAACGTCCTGCCAGTGGTCCGGCGCTACCAGATCCCGGTCACGTTGTTCATTCCTTCCGGTATCGTCGGCGGGGATGGCAAGTTCCCGTGGGTGAAGGAAACCGGCGGCGGCCGGCACGCGATCACGGTTCAAGACCTGCGGACCATCAGCGAATATCCGGAGGTCACCATTGGCTCGCACACGGTCAGCCATCCTGACGTCAGGCGCTGCGCGGAAGAAGAATTGGCTCGCGAGCTTCGCGACAGCATGCGGATGCTGGAGGAGTGGACTGGCGGCGCCGTCGATTGCCTGTCTTATCCGTACGGCCTTTTCGATGAACGCGCAACGCAGGCGGCGCGGTCGGCGGGCTACGCGCTGGCGGTGACCACCGAGAACCGCTTTGTCGTTCCGGACACAGATCCTTACCTCGTTCCGAGGTTCAGTATCGCGGACGCCATCTGGTTCCCCGAGATGGTTTGCAACATCGTGGGAGTCTGGAGGCCTGTTCTCGATCCTCTGAAAAAGCTGGTTCAGCGGGTGCGGAGTGCGCCCGCGGTGAGCTCTCCGGCAAGCGATCAACTGCCCGTCGAAACGCGGTTCTAGCTTTAAGACTGCATGGCAAGAGCCCGGCAACAAGCGCTGCGGATTCTGATGACCTCGCCTGCGCTCAACCGGAGCGGAGGCGTGGCACAGTACTTGCGCACCGTGCAGCCGCACTTCCGGAGCGAGATCGATTACTTTACGGTGGGTTCGCGCTCCGATGCGGAGCGATTGGGCCGGTCCATGGTGCGCTTGGTCGGGGATTGGTGGCGATTCACCCGCACTTTGCTCGGCGGGCGGTACGAAATGGTGCATCTGAACCCATCCCTCGGCTCGAAGGCGCTGATTCGCGATGGCGTTTTGCTTTTAGTCGCCAAGACGCTTGGTCGAACGGTGGTGGTTTTTACTCATGGCTGGGACAAGCAGTGCGAACGCGTTCTGGCCGGTGTGTTCCTGCCTCTGTTCCGATGGGTGTATTGTCGGGCGGATGCCTTCATCGTCCTCGGCAGGGAGTTTGCAAAGAGCCTGCGACTGCTCGGATACCGCAAAGCAATCTTCGTCGAGGGGGCCCCGATCGAGGAAGAATTACTCGTCGACGATCAGGAGGCATCTCCGGACCATCCTAAAGAACAGCGCTTCCGTGTCCTGTTTTTGGCAAGGGTGGAAAGGCAAAAGGGAGTCTACGAAGCGCTCGACACCTTCCGGATTCTGCAAAGCCAGTATCCCTTCGTCGAAATGATCATGGCCGGCGTCGGGCCCGAGCTCCAGCGCGCCAGGGACTACGCCAGATCCCACGGACTCACCAAAGTCGAATTTCCCGGCCACCTTGAGGGCGCGGCCAAGCGGCGGGCATTCGCGAGCGCTGACGCCTACCTGTTCCCTTCCCGGACAGAAGGGTTGCCGATCTCGGTGCTGGAGGCCATGGCCCAGGGGCTGCCTCTGGTGGCACGCGCCGTGGGCGGTCTGCCCGATTTTTTTCAAAACGGCAGGATGGGTTTCCTCACTGAACGCGGTGAACCGGAGGTGTTCGCGTCCCTGTTGAGCGAGCTGATCGGGAATCCCGCGTTGTGCTTGAGCATAGCGCATTTCAACCGCAGGTATGCGAGAGAACACTTCAGACCGACGCAGGTTGCTGCACGACTGGAAGACATCTACCAGTTCGTATATGAATGCGCTCATTGAGCGGTTCTGCCGAGCGGAAGACCTGGCCACCTCGGACCCGTACGACATCTGGAAAACGCCTCTGGGGTTTCGAGCCAAAGACCTGTACAACCGGAAACCGCGGGCCGGGTTGCTGGCGGTAGCTCTCCTCGGCGGCTTTGACCACTTCTTCAACAACGGTCGTCGCTGGTTTTATGCCACGCAAGAATATCCGATCGTGCGGGCGATGGCCGCGCTATCGTTGGTCAAACTGTACCGCCAAAACGGCGAGAGTCGGTTTCTGGACTCTGCGGCCCGGCATCTGGAATGGCTGGTTGCGCACAGTTGTAGGGGATACAGCGGCCCTTGCTGGGGGCTCGGCTTTCCCTACGCCGTGAGCGCTGAAATCGTCTACGATGCGAACACTCCCTTCTCGACCGTCACGCCTTACGCGCTCGAGGCCTTTATCGCCTACCGGGAAGCATGCGGAGACGAGCGCTTCGAGTCTGTCGTGCCAGGGATCCTGGAGTTTTTCGACCGCGACCTGTGCGTCATGGAGGAAGATGAGGAGGTCTTGGCGACGTCCTATGGCCCGCGACGCGACCGGGTGGTCATCAATGCGATCTCCTACACTCTCTGTGCGTACAGCCTGTTCCTTCCTTACGCGCCTGCCCGGCGGAGGGTGGTCCTGCGGGACAAGATCAGAAGGCTCTACCAATACATTCGCCGGCAGCAACGCTCTGACGGTTCCTGGTTCTACTCGCCACACGGCCGGTCTTTTATCGACTGCTTTCATTCCTGCATCGTGCTGAAGAATCTCCTCAAGGCGGGCCGCCGTGTCGAGTTCATGAATTCGACCTCCGTAGTTCAGGCGGGATACGCTTACCTAAAGCGTGCCCTTTTCGACGAACGGGCATTCCTGTTCCGGCGATTCTCCGTCCGCAACAAACTGAGCCTGGTGCGCTTCGACCTGTACGACAACGCGGAAGCCCTTAACCTGGCCCTCCTTATGGGAGACCTCGACTTCGCAGACCGACTTCTGTCTTCGATCCTGCGGCGGTTTGCCGACGGGCCCGCCATCTATTCACAGATCGACGTGCTCGGGATCAGGAGAAACAAGAATACCCTTCGCTGGGCGGTGATGCCGCTTTTGTACGCCATGTCCCAGAGGATCTCGATCGAGGCAGGCGCCGTTGAACGCGAGTCCTTGTCGGTAGGGAGTTAGCATGCGGTATTGCTGGATGATTTTCTACTACCTCGTCGCCTACAACCTGCCGAGTCGCTACTTTCCGTTTGGCAAGTGGGCGGGCGCTCTGCGCGCCCTGCTGGTGAAGAAAATCCTTGGCGCACGCTGTGGAGAGAACCTTGAAATTGAAGGCCGCGTTTTACTCGGTCGCTTTACGGACATCGAAATTGGCAGGAATGTGCAGATCAACGAGGAGTGTCGGCTTCGGAACGTAAAAATCGGCAACGACGTGATGATCGCCCCTCAGGTGTACGCGCTGCATAGCGGCCATAACCACTCTTCGCTCGACGTTCCGATGCGTTGGCAAGGGGCAAGACACTACCCACCCACGATTATCGAGGACGACGTGTGGATCGGCGCGCGCGCTATGGTCATGCCCGGCAGAGTGATCGGGAAAGGCGCCATTGTAGCGGCAGGCGCTGTGGTAACGCGCAACGTGGAGCCCTGGACCATCGTCGGGGGCAATCCCGCTGATATTATTCGGCGCCGTATGCCACACCTAGGGCGCACGGCCGTCGGGGTTTCGGCAGGGAAGTGATGTGCGGAATTCTGGGAAGCGTTGACCGCGTGTTTAACCAAAGCACGCTAGAATTAATCCGGCATCGCGGACCGGACGGCTTGGGCCTGGTCCGGATGCGCGTGGGTCAGCATAACGTGGCCTTGGGACATTGCCGGCTGGCCATCCTGGACCTGTCACCCTCGGGTCAGCAACCCATGTCCACTCCCTCTGGGGGTCACACTATTACCTTCAATGGAGAGATCTACAACCATCTCCAACTAAGAAATGGTCTCGGGAAACAAGCCTTTCGCGGACATTCCGACACCGAGACCATACTCTACTGCCTGGCTCATAGCGGCATCGGTGCGGTCGGGCAGTTTAACGGCATTTTCGCATTCGGCCTACTGGATGCCGAGCACGACAAACTGTTTCTGGCCCGTGATCGCTTCGGGGTGAAGCCCCTGTACTACTGGGCCGATGCGAAAGGATTCGTCTTCAGCTCGGAAATCCGAGCCGTGCGTAGCTTCGTCGAGACCTCCATCGATACCGCAGCACTCGCCGAGTTGCTTCGCTTGCGGTACCTGCCCGCGCCGGACACATTGTTTAAGGGCATCCGAAAGGTACGCCCGGGCCACATCGTCGAAGTCGATCTCGGCTCTCCCGAGTTGTCCCTGCGCGAATACCCTTTTTTCGATCCCGTGCCGGTCGAGGCGGCACCCTCGAGCCAGACCCAAGCCATCGGGCAATACGGGTCATTGCTGGAGCAGGCGATCAAGCGCCAGCTGCTTTCTGACGTCGAGGTGGGCGTCCTTCTGAGTGGTGGTATCGATTCTGCGTTGGTCGCGGCCTGCGCGCAAAAGCATTCCCCTTACCGGATCAAGGCGTTCACCGTCGGATTCACCGACCCGGATCAAACCGACGAAGTCGCCGATGCGGCAGAGACCGCGAGCGCGATCGGACTGGAGCACTTTTACGTGCGTCTCGGTTTTCCCGAGTTCCTGGAAATTCTGCCGCGAATCGAGGCGATCGTCGAGGAACCTTTGGCGACCACGTCGATTGTTCCGATGTTTTACCTGTCGCGGCTGGCGGCCAGCCGTGTCAAGGTCGTACTGTCGGGGCAGGGCGCCGACGAGGCCATGGGCGGGTACCGCAGATACCTGGGTGAACTGCTGAGACGCTTCGTGTCGGTGCGGGCGTTTCCGACCTTGACGCGGACGGCGCGACTGCTCGGGGTGCGCAACGGTGCGGTCTGGCGCGGGCTCGCTTCGGCGGGCGAGCAGGACGACTTGCGCCGCTTCCTCAACGTGTACACGGTTTTCCCTCCAGACCAGATCCGCCGACTAACCGGGCTCGAGGAGAGGCTCGCGACCGAGCGGATCGGCTACTTCTTCAAGCTTTTGCTCTGCTCAAGGCAACGACATCCCGCTGTCCGAATGATGAGCCTGGACCTGCGGATGAACCTCGCCGACGATCTGCTACTCTACACCGACAAGATCACCATGCATCACTCGCTCGAATGCCGTGTTCCGCTGCTCGATTTGGATCTCGTTCGCTACGCGGAGGGCCTGCCTTGCAGCTACCGCCGCGGTCTTTTGCACGGCAAACTGCTCCACAGGCAGTTTGCGCGCCAGGTATTGCCGGGTCCAATCCTCCGTCGCAAGAAAAAGGGCTTTCTTTCTCCGACAAAGCGATGGTTTCACGAGACGACCGTGATCCGAGACATCCTACTCGACTCGCGATCCTGCTTTTCCACTTACTTCGATCGAGCCGCGGTAGGGGCCGTGATCGACGAACACGCAGCGGGCATGGACCGGGAACGCCAGCTCTTCCTGCTGCTGAGCTTGTACTTCTGGATGGAGGAGTGGCTCGGCCCCTCTGGCAGTAAGCCGCAGCTCCAGTCGCTTTCGGCCGCCTGACGCATCCTAGCGTGCGGCCAACGGTTTCGAGACGACTTGACAGGAAGGGCGGATTCCGCGCGGAACCTCAAAAAAAGCTCCGCGACGACGGCCTCACCGATGATCGGTTCCACGTCAGCCACCTGCGCCGCAACGACAACGTTTTGAAACCGAATCGACTCGAGGGGTTCGCTTCATGACAGAGCGCGTTCCAGACTCTCTTTCTATCCTCGGAGTATCCGTCAGCGTCTTTGACGCCTGCGAGGATGCGCTCGAGCTAATCAGGCGTCGCATCTTGACGCAAGAGCGCACCTTATGCATCGCCATCAATCCGGAAAAGGTGTATCGAGCCAAGCAGGATGCCCGGCTGCGCACGATACTGAACTCGGCCCAGGTTCGACTTTGCGACGGCGTGGGGATTTCGCTCGCTGCGATGCTACTCCACCGGAGATTTCTGCCCCGCTGCACGGGCATCGAACTTTTCTCGAGGCTCGTCGGCCTGTCGGCCGAGGAGGGATGGAAGGTGTTTCTCCTGGGCACAACACCCGCGACCAACGACACCGCTTGCCGGGCGCTCTTGAGGCGTTTCCCCGGTCTGAAGATCGCCGGGCGCTGGCATGGCTACTTCGAGGACTCTGCCGCCGTGGTCAACCGCATCAACGAGAGCGGGGCGGACCTGCTCATTGTGGCCATGGGGTCGCCCCGCCAGGAGTTCTGGATCAGCGAACACATGCCTCAACTGAAAACCACCTTCCTTATGGGAGTAGGCGGCAGCCTGGACGTGGTTGCTGGTCGAGTCCGGCGGGCTCCACGCCTGTTCCAGAAGACCGGAACGGAATGGCTCTTCCGTATGACTCTCCAGCCAAGTCGCCTTAACCGTGTATGGGGGCTGGTACTGTTTACGCTCGAACTGCTCCGAGCGATGCGTCACTTGGAGATGGGGAGCGTCCAATCGCCTGCTCCAACGTTGAACCGGAGGTTGCCGTGAAGAGTCCGGCTCGCTTGCGGGAGCCGTGGCGTGGGGGGCGAATCTTCTATTCCCGGCCTTCGAGCCGGTGCCCAACCAATTTACGCGATTGCTTTGTCGCTCGCTTTGGCAGGCACCTGCCGTCGTCGAGACTCCGCGACGCCGCTACAACCGAATGAAAACTTTTGCTTCGGCTATCCTTCTCCTGTTACTGCCGAGTGTCTCGGGATGCCGTCAGCAAGTCGCCGTACGGGCCGCAAACCCAACAGCAGTGTGGATCACCGGCTTCTATGGCGCCGTGAACGGTGCCGAGCCGATCTCCGAAATTCCCTGGGGCAAGATCACACACGTGGATCATTTTGCCGCCGCTCCCGGTGTCGATGTCCGCGGAGACGGCAACGGAACGGTAGAGTTGCACTACCTAACGGACCCGGAAATCAAGCAAATCGTTGCCGCCGCCCATCGCGCCGGGAAGAAGGCCATCGTCACCATCAAGGACAACGACCATGATCCTAGCGCTTTCTCTCAAAGCACGAGCCCCGGCCTCATCGCAATTTTTGTCGCGAATATTGCAAGCTTTGTAAACCGCAATGGCTATGATGGAGTCGATTTCGACTGGGAAACAAACGTCAACGTCGCGCAGTACGAGGATCTGCTTGGCCGGGTGCGCACGGCCTTCGGTTCGACGAAACTTATTTTGACAGAAATGGGCAACTGGAGCGGGCTCGAGCAAGTCGCCGCCTCGAGCTACCCCAGTATCGACCAGATCAACCTCATGTGCTACGACATGGACGGCCCGGCCAATGGCTACTCCTGGTACAACGATGCCCTGTTTCAGGCCGGCAACTCGAGCTTAATGACTTGTGATTGGCGGGTGCGGGCATTTACCACGGCGGGCGTCCCGGCCGGCAAGATTGGAATCGGCATCCCTTTTTACGGTCGGCGCTGGGCTGGGGTGACCCAGGCTCTGGTCAACGGAACGTTCACTGCCGGCAGCACCGTATTTTACCGAAACCTTGCCTCTGACAAGGCCCGCTGGCAGCCCCAATACCAGTTTTATGACGCAGTCCACAAGTCAGACTATCTGAGTATCCCCCTTCTCCATGAATTCGACTCCTATAACGGCGTGCAGTCCATCAAGGATGTCGTGGCCTGGCAGAAATCCGAGGGCTTCGGCGGGTTCATGACGTTCACACTGGAATACGAATATCTTTCTTTCCGGGCAGGCGACGCGCGTTATCCCCTGTCCGTGACCCTCTGCCAAGAGGTCTTCGGAAGGTGTCCGTAACTGGCTTTTGGCTTGGCCCTTGAGTGTCTCGAAGGAGGTTGCCATGGAAAATATAGGATTCAATGGGAACGAAACAAAACTAAGGAACAACGACCTCATCGTCATCACCGGTGCGGGAGGCTTCATCGGCGGACACCTGGTGAAATACTTCTTTGGGAAAGGATTTACGCGCATCTGCGCGGTGGACAAGAAGCCGTTCGGCCAGTGGTACCAACACCTTCCGGAAGCAGAGAACCTTCAGCTTGATTTGCGCAGCGAAGAAGCCTGTAGGAGGGTGTGCGCGGGCGCCGCGGAAGTTTATAACTTGGCCGCGGACATGGGTGGAATGGGCTTTATTGAGCACTTTCGCGTTGAGTGTCTGCGAAGCATTCTCATCAATACACATATGATTGAAGCCGCCCATCAAGCCGGTGTCCGGCGCTACTTCTTTTCTTCTTCTGCGTGCGCCTACAACATCCTGCTGCAGCAGGATCCAAAGGTTCGCGCGCTGAAAGAGTCCGACGCCTACCCGGCAATGCCCGAGCGAGGCTATGGTTGGGAAAAGCTTCTGTCGGAAATTTTCTGCCAAGAGTATTGTGCGGAGCGGGCATTGAAAACGTTCATTGCCCGTTTCCACAATGTGTACGGACCCCACGGCACGTGGGACGGCGGGCGCGAAAAAGCGCCGGCGGCAATCTGCAGGAAAGTGGTCGAGGCGATGGATGCTGGCAACCGTGAAATTGAGGTTTGGGGAGACGGCAATCAAACTCGCAGCTTCATGTACATTGCCGATTGTGTCAGAGGAATCGACAGGATCATGCATTGCGACGAGTTGATTGCCACGCCCGTCAATCTCGGCTCAAACGAGATCGTGACCATCGATGAGCTGGTGAGCAAGGTCGAAGCGATCGCTGGCGTAAGGCTGCGCCGAAAATATGATCTCGCGGCGCCACGTGGCGTGGCGGGGCGCAATAGCGACAACACCTTCATCAAGCGGATCTTGAACTGGCAGCCGGACACAAGCCTCGAATTCGGTTTGCGGGAAACCTATGACTGGATAAAGGATCAATACTCGAGACGCAAGCAGGGTCAGCTCGTAACGATATGACGGCAGGCTGGTGTGGCCGGCATCAATCTGTCCGCCGCCCCTCGGGACTCCCGCCCTTCCGGAGCTGACACCCCGGGGTTTACAAAAAGCCGGTTACGGACACGTCCCAAAGGTCTGTTGGCAGAGGGCGGTAGACAGCGGAAAACCCGCATCGCCGGTTTGCCCGGAAAGATACTCGTAATCCACTGTGAAAGTCATGAAGCCACCGAAGCCCTGAGCCTTCTGCCAATTCACAATACCTTGGATGGACGTCGTATCGTTGTAGGTGATGAACATGTTGCTGGAGGACACGCTCAGGTAGTCGGCTGAATACGTGGAGTCCCAATGGTGATTGGCACCGCCGGCATACCAGGTGCTGTTCGTCACGATGGCGCTATACGAAGCATAGGCGCCAAGCGTGCAGGCGTTAACGAGCGGTTGTGTGCAACCGGTCCAACGATAACCGTAAAACGGGATACCGATGCCGATTTTGGCTTTGGGAACACCGGCGGTAGTGAATGCGCCCACCCGCCAATCGCAGGTCATTTTGGTTGTGTCTCCGTTCTGGAATAGCGCGTCATTGTGCCAAGAATAAGTCTGCTTCTCCATGTCGTAGCACATGAGGTTGATCTGGTCGATGTCGGAGTAGCTTGCTGCCGCTACGGCCGGCATATTGTTCCAGTTTCCCATGTCCGTCAGTATGAGCTTCGATGTTCCGAACGTGGCCCTCATGCTGCTGAGCAGGCTCTCGTACTGTGAGCTGTTGATCTGCTGCTCCCAGTCGAAGTCGACACCGTCGTAGCCGTTGGAGTTGACGAAGTTCGCGATATTGCTGACGAAGGTGGCGAGTAGCGTCGGCGACGTACTCTGTCCAAAGGCCCCAAGATGGCTGTCGTTGTCTTTGATGGTCACGATGACCTTCTTGCCGGCGGCGTGTGCGGCCAGGACGATTTGAGTGATCTCCGTCGTCGTCAAATAGTGCAACTCGACGGTTCCGTTGCCGTTTCCACTGCTATCGACCCCTGGAGCCGCGGCAAAATGATTAATGTGCGTGTATTTGGTCCAGGGGATATTGGCAATCGACAACACTCCGTTCCCTGCGGAATAGAAACCCGTAATCCATTGTCCGGGAGCCGTCGCTGGCTGTCCGCTCCCCGCCAGGGTAATAGTCGCCGGCGAGTTCGTCGCGTTGCTGACCACCGACACGCTGCCGGTAACGCTGCCAGCAGCGATGGGGGTAAATGCTACACTCAGGGTGACGCTTTGGTTTGGCGCTAGAGTCGTGCCCGTTGCCACGCCGCTGCTATTGAATTGCGAGCCTGTCACCGTAACACCGGAAATCGTTACATTGGAATTGCCGTTGTTCGTCAGCCGGGTAGTCAGCGAACTGCTGCTACCCAGGTTGACGTTTCCAAAGCTCAAACTGCTCGGATTCGCCCCGAGTAGGAAAGTTGGGGCTACGGCCGTCCCGCTTAAGGTAATCCCCAACGGAGAGCCAGACGCGTTGCTCACCAGCGAGACTGAGCCGGTGGCAGTTCCAGCGGTTGTTGGCGCAAAGACCACGTTGAATGTGGCGCTCGTGCCCGATGCAATCGTCGTGGGTGGGGCCAGACCAGTGATGCTGAACCCCGCGCCGGAAACGCTCGCCTGAGAAATGGTCGTGCTGACACTGCCGCCGTTTGTCAAGGTGATGGTCTGCGAACTGCTTGTCCCAGTGACCACATTCGGAAAGGTGGCGCTGGAAGGAGTGGCCGTGAGCAGGGCAGACGGGTTTACCGTCAGCATTGCCGTGTTGCTGGTTACGCTTCCAGTGGCGTTGCTCACCACGACGGCGAACTGCGCACCGTTGTCGGAACTGGTTGTCGCGGGCGTCGTGTAGCCTGAGGAAGTGGCTCCGGGAATGGCTGCGCCGTTCTTGTTCCATTGATAGCCGAGCGGCGCCGTGCCTGTGGCGGTGACGGTAAAGGTAGCAGCCTGCCCTGCGGTGACGGTTTGGCTTGTGGGTTGCGTCGTGATCGATGGTGCTACCGGCCCTGCGTTCACAGTCAGTGTAGCAGAATTGCTGGTTATGCTTCCGGCAGCGTTGCTCACCACGACGGCGAACTGCGCGCCGTTGTCGGAACTGGTTGTAGCCGGCGTCGTGTAGCTCGAGGAAGTGGCTCCGGAAACGGCTGCACCGTTCTTATTCCATTGATAGCTGAGCGGAGCCGTACCGGTTGCCGCCACAGAAAACGTCGCACTTTGACCTCCAATGACGGTCTGGGCTGTCGGCTGTGCCGTGATTGACGGAGCGGAAGCGGAAGGGCCACTGTTCTGTGTTCCGGCTACTCCAGCGCAGCCTATTCCGGTGATGGAGGCGCCCAAGATCAGCAACGCTGGACCGAAACGTTTTACCATTTGATTTCTTCCCTGCATGAAACGCTCCCCGAGTGGACCTAGGGAAGAGGCCCCGGTCCGCCCATCAACTCGGCTTTTTGCAGCTGGAGTAGCGAGCCGAAACCTGCGGGTTCTGGTAACAACCTACGGCGATGCCTCGCGGCCAACTACTGTTCACAAGGCCATAATTAGTTCTAGTACTTCCGCTACCCCCCCGGGCAGCCGCGCTGCCACTGGGAAGAGTGAATTCGGAAGGCACGGTACCACTTGGCAAGTCATGGTTCTGGCTCGAGATATTTAGCTTGGAGCTGCAGCAAGCTTTCCTTCCCCGGGCTCGAGGAATCCTCAGAGGCCAGGCGTGCAGAATTGACGAGGGCTCCGAGTTCACAGAATGAAGATCCTGATTGTCGTCGGCGCACGACCTAATTTCATGAAAGCGGCGCCGATCATCGCGGCGACACACGAGCACAACCGGAGTGCGTCAGGGCTAGTCGCTCGCCATCCTTGGGCTCGCGAACCGATCCACGCTCTTCTTGTTCACACCGGGCAACATTACGACGACCTTATGTCCAGTGCATTCTTCCGGGACCTCAATATCCCTAGTCCGGATGTTCACCTTGGGGTGGGCTCCGGATCGCACGCCACCCAAACGGCGGCGGTGATGGAGAAATTTGAACCGATCGTCTTGAAGGAGAAGCCCGACGCCGTGATTTTGGTTGGAGATGTGAATTCGACGCTCGCCAGTGCGTTGGTCACAGCCAAGGTGTCCTTCGATTCCGCCGGTTCCAGGCCGTTGATCGCGCACGTGGAAGCGGGCTTGCGCTCCTTTGATCGCTCGATGCCGGAAGAGATCAACCGCATTCTCACCGATCATGTGTCCGACTTGCTCTTTGTGACGGAACAAAGCGCCGTCCGGAATCTGCGGAAGGAGGGCATTGGGTGCGAGAGGATCCACTTTGTCGGTAACACCATGATTGACTCCCTGCTTGCCCTCAAGGACAAAGCCGAGGCATCGCCGATCTTAGAGAAGTTAGGACTTTGTAGGCGAGCGGGCAACAACGGCAGAGACCGGGTGATCATGCGTTACGCTCTTCTGACCCTCCATCGGCCAGCAAATGTGGACAACCGCGACGTTTTTCATAACATTTTGGCAGGGTTGGAAGAGCTTCCAAAGGAATGGCTGGTTGTCTTTCCTGTACATCCCCGGACCCGAGGGCGAATCAGGGAATTTGGGTTCGAGTCCTGCCTCAAGCCGTCCGGCCCAAGCGACGACGGGAACGCACGCGGCTCCGCGAACTACCGTGAGGGAACCCTCCTGATCGAACCGCTGGGTTATCTGGACTTCCTTTGTTTGATGAAGCACGCCGCGTTCGTAGTGACCGATTCCGGTGGCATCCAGGAAGAAACCACAATTCTGGGGATTCCTTGTGTCACGGTCAGAGAAAACACCGAAAGGCCCGTTACCATCGAAAGCGGAACAAATACGCTTGGGGGGACAAAAGCAGACACCATCCGCGATGCGATCCGGCGTCAACTAGGCAGGGAGATGAAGGTGAGCGCGCCACAGTATTGGGACGGACAAGCCGCTAAGCGCATCATTGACACCCTGGCCCGCACCCATTATGAGAGCTACCCTCTCAGTCTCCCTAGCCCAAGCCTAGCCTGAAAAGGCTTTTGTATTTTTGGGCAAACGCGCGAAAAACCTCTGGACGGACATGAAGCGAGAACGCAGGCAGGTTTCTTTCCAAAACAGACATCCCGAAGACCACCGCCTCCTACATACTCTCTTTAGGTGTCCCGTGGTAGCGAAATTTGTAACGCATACGATGACGCATGGTTGATCTTCACTGCCACATCCTCCCCGGTCTTGACGACGGCGCCAGGTCGCTTGACGAGTCTGTCGCCATGGCCGAGGAGGCCATCAATGACGGCATCACCCGCGTCGTTGCTACGCCTCACGCTAGTTCCTACTACCTTTTTGATTATGCGAAGGTGTGCCAGGTAAGTGCTCTCCTTCAGAAGAGAGTAAACGGCCGGCTGAAATTGGCCACGGGCTGCGATTTTCATCTGAGCCTGGAAAATCTTGCCGCTCTTCGCGTAGATCCCGCCCCCTTCTGCATCAATCGAAAGAATTATCTCCTCCTCGAATTCAACGATCATTGCATTCCACCCTCGATGGACCAGATCCTCAAGGATCTTCAACGTGCGGGCCTATGTCCGATCGTCACGCATCCGGAGCGCAATGCGGTTCTCCGCATGCAGCCCGAACGTCTGGAAAAATGGGTTCGTCAAGGTTGTTACGCGCAAATTACGGCGGGCTCTCTTGTGGGAGTTTTCGGCCCGAATTCCCGCGTACATGCCTGGAACTGGATTGCTCGCGGTTTGGTACATTTCATTTCTAGTGACGCGCACAATACCGCCGGTCGTCCTCTCAAACTCAAATTTGCCTACAATGCCGTCAGCGAACAATTCGGCGAAGAGAAAGCCCGCGCTTTGCTGGTTGAAAATCCTCTCGCCGCCTTTGAAGGCCGCCCCCTTCCTCACATCCCGCCAGTCTCCGAGTCCGACGAACGTCCCAAACGCAAGCGGTTCCTGTTCTTCTGACACACGCCGCCCACGGCAGCCCGACCCGGGACGTCGATCGCCTCTCCACGGCGACCCCCGACCCGATCGATCAGACGGAATACCGGCAGATGTTGATACTCCCAGCGCAAGCGCTGGGATTCTGTTTGCCTAGTTGCATTGCTGCACCTCGGTTCCCAGAAACGGGGCTATCAACAGACCCGAATCGGAGCGCACTGAGTCTCCGACTACTCCACCGATAGGCATCACTCTCT
>DATEPX010000271.1:0-13404 GCA_035272945.1 Terriglobales bacterium | reverse complement strand
AATACTCCTCAGGCAAGAGAATCGTCGTCGCTGACCTATCAGCCTCGTGTGATTATCCACACCTTCACTTCGCTAGACAGCGTGTAAGCCGACAACAAGCGGGTGACTTGCAAAGGTCGCCACGTCTGCCAATGCCGTTTTATTTAAGGAAAACACGGTCCTTCTTCGCCACACAAGTTACTCGGTTGATTAAGTATCAGATGGTGCTGGTGGGCAAAAGTCCGACCTCCCGCAGAAACTCTCGCCCGGTGAATACCACGAGCTTTCGAATCGCTTGTACTTTCCATCATTTTTCAAATTCACTATTTGCGGAGGGATTATTGGTCCCGAAAAACCAAGGCACACCGGCTTCGCTGACAATTTTTTGAGCATTGGCCATGGAACTCACTATCTGCGGACGCCCCCGAAGGCTACTTCGTCGACACATCGTGCAGGAGGTGGGTCGGACTATCCCGAATTGATCAGCTGATTACGGGGACGGTGCCTCTGTAATCCGCCGTAAGCTGGCCTGGGATGACCTCAGAGCCGATTTCGTGAAGCACTCATAAAATCTTCCTTTTGCAGGACGGCGAGTATCCAATCCGATGGCCATTAGTGACGACGGGACGCTGAGATAGCTTCCGGATTGCCGACAAACAGGGAGTGATTTTCTGCGGATGGTTCTCCGTCGACCAAAACACGCGTTCGGAAACAACTTTGCAGAGAGGAGGGAACAAAGAGCGCAAACTTCACTCCGGCAGCCTACATTTCAGAGCTTGATAAGGTCAATGGTTGTCGGTGCGGATGGAATTCTTGGTATGTATAAGAAGCATTTTCAATATCTCAGGCTCCAATGCAACATATTCCAGGTAAAGACAAACCACACTACCCCAATCGCTGCCATGCCGATCAGGGTGTCGCCGATCCGGCTCCATAGCCAGCGATCAGATTGTCGCCACGACCGGAACGCGTTCCAAATAGCGACCACGGTGCCCAGCACTCCCACCCCGCCTATTAACTGGATCAGGCGCAACCAAATGTTGTAACGGGGACTGAGCAGGCCAATGTCCTTGAATGCCAAAGTAAAGAAGATGGCGAACCCTGCAAAAAACAGCAGATCTAGCAGGCTCACGATGCGCACCAGAAGCCGCAAGTGCCGCTGTTCGGGAGCAAGATTCAGCTTCTGCCCATAGTGCCACCGGATCAGCGCGGCAATTGGCCAGAGCAGCACTGCCAGCAGAAGTATTACCAACGACCCAATGATCAGTGGTAGATGGAATGCGCTGTTCTCATACCAGTGAGCTTTTTGGAAGACCATGAATGGATAATCGATCACCGCAATAGGATTTCCAGAGCTGTCACGCTTGAACCCGATCCGGTCCTGGCCGTTGACGTCCCGGAACATCAGAGGACCGATCTCGCGAAACTTCTTCGGCTCTCCATTTAAGTCCTTGAAGTCGCCGACGCTGATGGTACCGTCATCATTTACCGACAGCTTTGATTGGTCCGCCACACCAAGCACCTTCAGGATGGTCGTCTCAGAACGACGGCTGACGATGTAATGGCCTGCCAGCGACTGCGCATCCTGGGCGGCAGTGCTTACTTGCGAACCCGCAGGCGCTTTATAAGGAAAATAGCGATCGAGAAACTTGTGCCACACCGCCTCGCGCGCACCGATCTCGCCTTTTCCAGCGCTGTTGTAGGAAATAAAAAAGCCGAGATTCGCATCAGGTATCAGGTGCAGGTCGCTATGGAAATACTGAGTGTCGCCGCCATGTCCGATGATGCGATGCCCATTTCTTTTCTCTTCATAGAAGCCGAGTGCCATGGCATTCATGTCGGGTAAGTTTTCAAATTGACGGGAATGCATGAGCTTCGCCGTCTCCGGCCGCAAAATCTGAGCCCCTTCATAGGTCCCGTCTTGCAAGTGCGCAATCATGAAATGCGCCATGTCGGCGGCGGTGACGGAGGAACTTCCGGCAGGCGGGATGTTGACATATTCGAAAGACTTAGGCGGCTGTGACGCAACGTCGTAGCCGTTCGACATCATGGGCTTCAGATCGTCAAGCAGCGGCTGGCGAAAGGTGGAATGGTTCATGCCCAGCGGCTTGAGAATGTGCTCGTCGATGTAATCGAAGTACGGCTGCCCGGACACGCGTTGCACAATATATCCAGCCAGCCCGGTCCCATAGTTCGAATACGCCGGAGTCGTCCCTGCAGGAAAAATGCGCGCCGGCAGATGTTCCTTCAGATAAGTGTCGAGCGGCGTCAGGTCTTTTGCATCACTAACAAAAAGGGCCTGGACAGTTTCCTCGAATCCCGGCGTATGAGTCATGAGGTTGCGCAGGGTGATTGGCTTCCCATAAGCAGCCGGAATTTTGAAATCGATATACTCGTTCACGTCGCGATCGAGATCCAGCTTGCCCTGCTCCACTTGCTGCATCACTGCCGTCCAAGTAAACAGCTTGGAAATCGATCCGGGGCGGAACAGTGTGTTGTCGGGAGAGACAGCAACTTTCTTCTCCACGTCGGCGTAACCATAGCCTTGCTTGAACAGCACCTTGCCGTCCTTGACGATCATGATTACCGCGCCGGCGATATCCTCGCGCGCCAACTGTAACGGCATCACGCCAGCGAGGAACGCCTCGACGTCAGCCGCGGTGAGTTCATGTGTGGTCGGGATCGGAGGCTGCTCGGCTTCAACCGGAGGCTTCTTCGCTTTGGGAACTAAAGGATTCGGGACTTGCGGCTTCTGAGCCCAGGCCGAAGCCGTCATCATCAGGAGCATAACTGCCAAATATGGAAACCGGTGGACGGGCCCGAATATCCCGCTAGCAGCAGTGCTCGTATTCACGATGAAGTCCTCCTTCGGCGCATTGAAGAGTGCGCGCTTGCAAGCAGCCACCATTCTGTCGTCGAACATCCCAAACTAAAAGTTCAGCTTTAGCGCGAACTGAATAATTCGCGGCGAAACCGCAGTACTCAGGATCTGTCCAAAAGTAGCTGAATCCTGCTCGTAATCGGGATCGGAAAACTGCGGGGTATTGAAGGCATTGAAAAACTCCGCCCGGAATTCTACATTCGACTGCTCATTCGGCCACGCCGTACGGAATTCCTTGATCAGCGACAGATCCGTGTTGCGCTGATCCGGACCGTGAATAATCCCAGGGCGAGTGTTGCCGAAGGCGGTTGCGACTCCGTCATCACCGATCACCGGTGGCGTGGTAAAGCACGCTGTGTTGATGTAGTTGTTCAACTTGCTAGTGACGGAGCCCGAGGTGTTTGCTTTACTCACGCCGCAACCGGGGGCCAGCTGCCCAAAGTCCTGACCAAACGCCGAGATGCCGAAAACATTCGTGGCATTTGTATTCAGGACGGGCAGCAGATGACCGGATTGGAATACTGTTACGCCCGCGACTTTCCAGCCGCCCAGTGCGGCGCCTAACAACGAGCGGCGCTGCTTGAAGAAGGGCAGATCGTAAACGTAACTGGCAACAAGGCGATGCTCCCGAATAAACAAGTCGGGCCCATAGCGAGCGTGAGCATTATTCTGGTCACCTTCGGAGAAACCGCCGTTGGCGCCGATTGCACTGAAGGGGTCCGTGGTTAGGTCACGAGCGAAGGTGTAGGAAACCAGGAACTGCAGCCCGTGGGTGAAGCGTTTGCTGACACTGGTCTCGAGAGCGTTGTACCAGCTGGAGCCTGCGGATTCGATTTGCAGCAGATTATTGGCAGTCCACCCGAGCAGCGGAGCGCGAAATGCGACATTATCCACGGTATTAGTCGTTTCGCCCCGGATTGGATTGCTCACGCTTGCAAGCCGCGCCTGATTGGGGTCCCGCGTACGAATCATGTGTGTAGCCCGCGTCCCCACGTAGCCGACCTCCCAGACCAAGCCCTGCGTAAGCTCGGTCTGCAGGTTTAGGCTGTACCGCTGAAAGATAGGCGGGCGAAAATGTTGCGCAAACGCGATCGTGCTGAATTGGGTGCTCGGCGAATAAGGAGTGTAAGACGGAAACACCGGCGTTCCGGGAGGAAACGGATTTGCAAAACTGGCAGCTGCGTTATCGAAAGCGATCAACTGGCGCAACATTCCAAATGGTTGGTTCAGGAGCAACTGAAAGAGTGGTTGCCCCGTGACCCGCTGGTGATAGATGCCATATCCGCCGCGTAGCACCAACCGCCGTCCCGGAGGAATTTGCCAGGCAAAACCCACGCGTGGATTCCACGTGTTCTGGCCGTCTCCCCGGATTCCCAGGTTGTTGTCGAGCCGAGTTACTCCGTTGGGCGCCGTTCCCGGAAAGTTATTGGAAACCACGAAGCCCTGCAGAGTCCCGGCCACCGGCGGATTGGTATCGGCACGCGTGACATCAAAAGATGCGTTGCGCCCCAGTTCATCTCCCAAGTCTCCAGGTGCTCAAACCGAAGTCCCAAATTGAATGTGAGCCGTGACGTCAACTTGAGATCGTCCTGCGTGTAAGTGTTGTAGTCCCAAACGCGCCAATGGCGATCGAACAGGCCCGGAACATCGATGGTCGCCAGCACGTTGCTGAGGCCAGTTCCGTTCGTGGTGCCATCTTGTCCTAGGAGAAAATCCGGGAAGGTACCAAACACCAGCCCGCCAAGGAAATGGAAGTTGCCGATGTTCAGTTGACCGCGGTTCACCCCGCCGCCAAAGCGCAAGGAATGCCGGCCGTGAGTCCAGACCAGATCGTCCTGGAGAATGTAGGCATTCTGGGCCACCTGGATGGTTTGGCCGTTTCCGCCGAGCGTGAGCGCGCCGCTGATCTGAATCGCAGGAATCGGATTGTCGAAGGCCGGCGCGGTGACGCCGACATCGGAGAAGCGGAAAGCTTCCTCCTGATTAAGGTTTACGAATTGGCGGTTGTACGCAACCTCTGCCTGGTTGAGAAGATTGGGGCTGAACAGGTACGTATGGGCTACCGAAAAATTGCGGAAATGGTCGGCAGCGGTTACCGGAAATCCGGGCGCCGTCGGACCACCAAGGTTGGTTATCGGCAGCGACTTCTTGTCATGACTATTGGCAAAAAAGAACCGCACCGCCACCCTGCTCTTTTCCGAGTGGAGCCAGTCTCCATTGGTCATGAACTGCTCTTCGTTGAAGGTGCACGGAACGCTGAAGGCACTCGTGCCTTGCGTGTCGAATGGCTGGGTCGGATCGATTCTCTGCGGTGTGGGAATGAGGTAGCTGCCATCGGGCAGTTTGAATTGCAACAATGCGAGCGCTTGTGGAGCGATGTTGGAGCCGTCGGGCAGCACATTCGGACCAATCCCGGGGCCTAATATCTGCTGAATAAACGTGGGCTGGCCTGCGAACAAAGCACCCAGCGCGGCGGGCGAACGATCGTTGGTCAGAGGTGGTGTGGCGAAATTGCTGGAGCAACTGACGTCCACACCGTTGGTCTGACGAGTTCCCTGGTAGGACGTAAAAAACAGCAGCTTGTTCCTGCGAATCGGTCCGCCCAGCGCGAATCCGAATTGATTTTGCCTCAGCACCTGCCTGGGTTGATTGCTTAGTTTTCGAAAATAGTCATTTGCGTTCAATGCTTCGTTGCGGAAATATTCAAACAGTGTTCCGTGGAATTCGTTGGTGCCGCCCTTGGTGACCACGTTGACGTTCGCACCTGCGTTGCGGCCATACGACGCATCGTACTGGCCTGTCTGTACCTTGAACTCCTGAATCGTATCCGGGTTCGGAACGGCAACGCCTCCGCTGAACGAACCACTTTGCTGCAGGTCATTGATCTGGACGCCATTCATTTGGAAGTTGTTGTCGGTCGAGGTTCCGCCATTGGCGACGAACGGCTCTTCCCCGTTACTGCCTCCTCCGCGCCCGAAACCACCGGCATTAGTGACGTCCGTTGCAACTCCCGGTGAGAGACCGACGATCTGCGTGTAATTGCGCGTCACTAACGGCAGGTTTTCGACCATCTCACTGGTCGTCACGTTTCCCAGGGTGCTGGTCTCCGTCTGTAACTGTTCGGCGGTGGTGTCAACCTGCACTGTCTCGTTGATCGCTCCAACTTGAAGGCGGATGTTCAGCGCTTTTGTCTCGGTCACGTTCACTGCGATATTGGGATAATTCGATACTTTGAATCCCTCTTTCGACGCTTCGAGCCGATATGATCCGGGCGGCAGCAGCGGGACCACATAGCTGCCGTTGTTTGTGGACATCACCACCACGGTTGCGCCAGTGGCTTCATTGGTGGCCGTAATCTTCGTCCCGGTTACGACCGCGCCGCTTTGGTCAGTCACAAGTCCTGAAATTGCACCCGTCCCGGCGCTCTGCGCTCCAGCCCGAGCACTAAACAAGCAAGCGATAATCAATAGCGCGACCGCAACATTCGAGCGGAGATCAGCCACGCTAAGAGGTGTGTTCGTTTCGGTGACTGGGGACATGGTCATCCTCCTTTTGGTTCCTCTGCCCGGACTCTTCCGCACGCGCAGGCGAATACCAGCGCGACCTGGAGTCCTGGTCTTTGCGTCGTAAGGAAGCCAGCGATCGCTTGGGCTGCAGGTGCGCGCACGCGACAATCAGCGCGTCCATCGCCGCCATGGGCGCTACATACGATCCGTGGAAAGATGGGTTCGCTATCGAGGCCAACCAGAAGGAATCGCAGAACCGGGCAATGGGAGTTTTCTCGCTATCTGTGATACCGAAGGTCGGCACACCGTTTTCGCGAGCATGCAGGGCTGCATCGACCGTCGCCTGCAGGCAACGTCCAAAACTGATGGCGATCAGCACATCTTTGGAACCGAGCAGGCTCACCTTCTGGTGCAAGTTGCCGGTCGATCCTATGGGAGCTTCGGCGTCATAGCCGAGCGAGGTGAGTCCATAAGCCAAGAGATAAGAGAGTGCGGCGGCGAAATCAACGCCGACCACCATGATGCGGCGCGCACGGTTCAGGCGCTTAGCCAATTGAATGACATGGTCTGCATCCAGCCTGGAGCGCAAAGTCTGCAGGTTATTGATGTCCATGTCGAGGCTGTGCTCCACGTGATCTGCAATGCTGCGCTTCTCGCGTGCAGCCGATTTCATCAATGTGTACGGGGTGATGCGGCTGACGAAATGCGCCCGCAAATCGGCGACGAAATCGGCATAGCGTTCGTAGCCGAGCGCCTGAATGGTGCGCACGATGGTCGCTTTGTCCACTTCGTAGCGCTTGGCCAGCGCACGTGAGGAGAGAAAGTAATTGTCTTCGGCACTGTCAAGGATGGCGCGAATCAGCTTACTGCGGCTGGAGTTCAAGCTCGGCTCAGCTTGAGTGACGCGGCTCTCCAGCGCCGTCATCCAACTCTTGCGATCGCCCGGGTTGCCGTTCGTCCGCATTTCCGATAAGCGTTCGCGGTCTCGTGAAACCATGATCGTCGGTTCCTGCCTGCCAGCAATGGCGATAACGTTTACACCGCATGGTGCACATTGTCAACAAAAAACACCATATGGTGCATTTTCCCGTTGACAGGAGTTCCCCCGCGTTTTACAAGTGTGATCCGGCGTGCTGCCCTGGGTCTCGGGCTAATCAAGCTGCATGAAAATCGAATCGATCACGTTGCGCGAGATCCGGATGCGCCTGAAGGCGCCGTTTGAGACCAGCTTCGGCGTTACCCAGGATCGCAGAATTGTCCTCGTCGAGGTCATCGCGGACGGAGTCAGCGGTTGGGGCGAAGTCACCACTATAGAAGCTCCTTCCTACAATTCAGAGACTACCGATACGGCCTGGCACATCATTTCAGACTTCATCGCGCCCTTGCTGGTAGGCAAGGACTTGCCCAATGGGACGGATGTGCCCCAACTTCTGGCCGCGATTCGTGGCCATCAGATGGCCAAGGCTGGCATAGAGAACGCGATCTGGGATGCCGAGGCTCAGCAAAAAGGAATCCCCCTTGCCACAATGCTGGGCGGAACCGCCGCGGAGATCGCGTGCGGCGTTTCTCTGGGTATCCGGGAAAGTCCGCTAGCCCTGGTCAAGAAAGTTGAAGAGGAGCTGAGCAGCGGATATCAACGCATCAAGCTGAAAATCAAACCGGGCAAGGACCTGGATTTCGTCGCCGCCGTCCGAAAACAGTTCCCTGCAATTTTGCTTTCGGTGGACGCTAACTCAGCTTACAGCCTCCTCGACACTGATCATCTGCGGCGATTTGACCAGTTCGCACTCCTCATGATCGAGCAACCGCTGGAATGGGACGACATTTACTCGCACGCGCAGCTTCAGGCGCGGATTCGCACCGCTATTTGTCTCGACGAATGCATTCAGAACGCGGGGCACGCAAATGCGGCAATCCAGTTGGGGGCATGCCGGATCATCAACATCAAGCTGGGACGTGTCGGTGGACATAGCGCCGCGCGCAACGTGCATGACGTTTGCCGCAAGCACTCAGTGCCGGTATGGTGCGGAGGTATGCTGGAATCCGGAATCGGACGCGCCCACAACATAGCCATGTCAACCTTGCCCGGCTTTGCCCTGCCCGGCGATGTCTCCGCCAGCCAGCGTTATTGGGACCAGGACATCATTGAACCCGAAGTTGAAGTAACACCGCACGGGACAATTCGGGTGCCAACTGCTCCGGGGCTAGGCTATTCGGTAAACCGTGATTTGATCGACCGCCTTAAAGTCAGAAGCAGGAATTGGAAGGCTGAAATTCAGGTCGGCGCTGAGTGATTCGAGACTTGATGCAACCAGCATGAAAATCGAGGTCATGGGGATGGGCAAACATTTCCGCGCAGTCACAGCACAATCGTTGTTCATGGTGTGCCTGGCAGCGAGTTCACTCTTTTCGCAAACGGCTACCAATTTCGAGCAACGTATCCAAACTATTGTCAGCCGCCCGGAATTCGCCCACTCCACCTTTGGGATTGAGTTCTATTCGCTGGATACGGGCAAACCGATCTATCAACTGAATCCCGACAAACTGCTGGTGCCAGGATCCACCACCAAGCTTCTGACTGAGGGCACTCTGCTCGAACTGCTCGGTGCTGACTACCGTTTTCACACTCGTGTGTACCGGACTGGCTCCGTAAAAAAAGGCACTCTCGACGGCGATCTCGTGCTCGTCGCTAGCGGCGATCCTAACCTTTCCGGCCGCATTCAGCCCGATGGCAGCTTAGGTTATGAAAACATGGACCACTCGTATGGCGGGCCTGATAGCCGAGGTCTGGGCGATCCGCTGCTCGTCATTAAACAACTGGCACAGCAGGTCGCGGATAAGGGAATCAAGCGCGTCAAAGGTCGGGTGATCATAGATGCGCGTCTCTTCCCGGAGGGTGAGCGGGAGTTGGGCACGAACGTTGTTCTTTCTCCCATCGTCGTGAATGACAACGTGGTCGACGTTATCGTAGGCCCCGGGGCCACGGAGGGCGCTCCGGTCCAATTGCAGATTTCGCCCAAGACTTCGTACGTGCAGGTGGCGAACGAGGCCAAGACCGGAAAAGCTGATTCGAAGCGGGATCTTAATTACACAGGAGAAAAGGTTAATCCAGACGGGACGCGGACGGCCACGCTCGGCGGCACCTTGCCGCTTGGTAAGGGATCGGAAATGGTGTCTTACCCAGTGCCCGAGCCAACTCAATTCGCGGCGACGGTTTTCACGGAGGCGCTCAGGGAAAAAGGTGTGGACATCAAACTCCGTGTCGTAGGTGGCGCGCCGGATTTCAAGGCGATTGCCGCCAGCTACAAGCCAGAGAATCTGGTCGGGGAGCACATCTCGCCGCCAATCAAGGAAGAAGTAAAGATCACGCTCAAAGTCAGTCAAAACCTACATGCCAGCCTGGGGCCGTTCCTACTGGGCGCATTGGTCGCGCACAAAGACAAGGAAATCGACCAGGCTGGTTTCGATTTGGAGCACGACTTCCTGAAGAAAGCCGGCCTCGACCTGACGAGTGCGTCGCAAACCGATGGAGCCGGCGGCAACGCGTTCTTCACACCAGATTTCGTGACACGCTACCTGGTCTTCATGTCCGGTGAGAGTAATTTCGCAGATTTCCGTCGTGGTCTGCCGATTATGGGACGCGACGGGACCCTCTCCAAAATTCAGGTCAACTCACCAGCTGCTGGCCACGTCTATGCCAAGACCGGAACCTACGACGTCTACGATGCGCTGAATAAAAAGCTGCTGGTCACAGGCAAAGGTCTGGCTGGCTACATGGACACCGCCAAAGGAGAGCGGTTGGCGCTGGCGCTGTACGTGAACATGGTCGCTGTGCCCATGGACGATCCTGAAGCAGTCCAGAAGATTGCGGGTGAGGCTTTGGGAAAGATCGCGGCGGCGGCTTATGACGCGCCACCTGCGTTTGAAGCTCCGGTGCAGTCTACTTCTGCTTTTGACGTGATAATCAAAAACGGGCGGATCATGGATGGGTCGGGCAATCCGTGGGTCTCGGGCGACATCGCCATTCGCGGTGATCGCATTGCTGCTATCGGCAAGCTGGACGACGCGCAAGCCAAACGCATCATCGACGCTTCCGGCCTCGTGGTCTCGCCCGGCTTCATTGACATGCTGGGGCAGTCTGAACTGGATCTCCTGATCGACAACCGTTCGTTGAGCAAACTTTCACAGGGGATCACGACAGAAATTACAGGCGAGGGAGCTTCCGTAGCTCCGCAAAACGCTCTCACGCTGGCTCAGCTTCAACCCGGGCTTGACCAGTACCACTTGAAAGTCGATTGGAGCACGCTGGACGAGTATTTCAAGCGGCTGGAGAAAACCGGCACGCCTCTGAACATCGGAACCTATGTTGGCGCGGCACAGGTGCGTGAAGCGGTGCTCGGAGATGCCGATCGGGCGCCCACACCTGAAGAACTCGAGAAAATGAAAGCGCTCACCGCACAAGCTATGCGGGATGGCGCGTTCGGGATCTCGACTGCTCTCATCTATCCTCCGGGTCATTACGCAAAAACCGATGAGCTAATCGAACTGGCAAAAGTCGCCGCGCAACACGGTGGAATTTACGGCACTCACATGCGCAGCGAAGGCCAGAGCGAAGTTGCCGCAATTGAGGAAGCCCTCCGCATCGGGCGTGAAGCTCACTTGCCGGTCGAGATTTTTCATCTGAAAGTGAGCGGCAAATCGCGCTGGGGCTCGATGCCCAAAATTGTAGCGATGATTCAGGCTGCACGCGACAAAGGACAAGACGTTTCTGCCAACATGTACCCCTACGTTGCCGGTGGCACGGCGTTAGCCTCCAGCTTGCCACCGTGGGTTGCAGAGGGAGGCACGAACAAGTTGCTCGCTCGCCTTCAGGACCACACGATACGGACAAAGATTAAGCAAGAAATGGCCGGCGATCATCCCAACTGGGAGAACCTCTACTTTGACAGCGGTGGGCCAAGCGGAGTTCTGGTGTCAGGTATCGTGAATCCTGACTTGAAGAAGTTCGACGGTAAGACCATCGCTCAAATCGCAGCTGCGCAGAAGAAGCCTCCACTCGACGCGTTATTTGACATGGTCCTCGCGGATAAGGCGCAGACCGGAGCACTCTATTTTATTGCTGACGAAAATGATCTGCTTTACGGATTGAAACAGCCGTGGACCAGCTTGTGCCTGGATGCGAGCGAACTGTCGCTTGATGGCCCACTGTTTGAACCCCATTCTCATCCGCGCGCCTTCGGCGCGATGCCGAGATTCGTGGGCCACTACGTTCGCGATGGGCATCTGCTTCCTTTAGAACAAGCCATTCGCAAGATGACTTCTTTGCCGGCGCAACGCGAACGTCTGCGTAATCGAGGACTGCTGAAGGAAAGCTACTTCGCCGATATCACGATTTTTGATCCGGCCAACATTCGGGACAAAGCCACATATGAGGAGCCGACACAGCTGTCAGAGGGTGTGAAATACGTTTTCGTAAATGGCCAACTTGAATTCGAAGGCGACCACTTGACCGGGGCCAAGGCTGGTCGGGTACTCCGTGGACCTGGGTGGAACCTGGAAAACTGAGCCCCGGATCAAGAACACTCCATTGATCGTCGCTCAAATCTCGCGCAGCATGACGCATATCCACATTGCCAGCGTGAACACGACGGGCGGAGAGTTTGAACTGGGCTAGGTCCGCCCGCTTTTCCGACGGGCTATACCGCTTGGGAACCCTTATAACGTGACCCCAGACGGCCAGCGTTTCATCTTCGCCACACTTCCAGGAAGTGTTCCCACACCCCTCGTCCCGGTCGCAAACTGGAGCGCACCTGAAGAAGTAGTCACAGCTCTGGTGCTCAACCCCAACGCTCGCACAGGTAAGCAGGTGCCCTCGCAAGATTGCGATCATGCCTGAGTTACGGGCCAACCTTCCATAATCCGGTAGGGGGTAAGGGAAGGGTGCCGAAAATCCGGGAGTTATCGCGTGGTGACTCGAAAATCGAAGTGCCGAGTGTGGCCAGTTCAATCAGGTAACGCGTCATAAGGTCTGACGTGAGCGACACTTTTCTCCGAGACTATAATGGCGCACACGGATGGCGCTCCTCCCTGGCACGAAACTCGGACCCTACGAAATTCAATCCCCACTCGGTGCGGGTGGCATGGGAGAGGTGTATCGCGCCCGCGACACCCGGTTGGAACGAGATGTAACGGTTAAGGTTTTGCCGACTAATCTGTCCTCTGATTCGTCCTTACGACAACGGCTGGACCGCGAAGCGAAAGCGGTTTCAAAACTCTCAGAAGCAGCTGTGCGAATTTCTGACGAGCGATTGCAGTTCGGTAAACAGGAGATGTGGCATGCACGGTTAGTTTGGCGATTGTGAGTGGATCACGGGCTACTCTTACCTAACCCGGTAAGGTAAGGCTTGCCGACCATACACGAAGAAATCCTGAAACAGCACCGGCGGCGGTTGTCCGGTGAAGCGGCGCGCAAACACGGCCTAAATCAAAAAGACTTTAAATCAGCCACCACCCAAGCAGCCCCTGTAACAAGCAAAGTCAGGACGCATTCGGACCAGTTGAAATGCGCCTTCGGGTGAGCGATCAGGTGCGGAACCCAAACCATTACGCCAAAGAGTGCCAGCATGAGCGTCATCAGGCGCATCGCAAGCCGCGCCTGGCGATTCACGAGAATGGCAATTGCTGCGAGTCCAAACGCGACCGTCGTAAGGATCGCCCAAAACATCTGGTTGGGCGGAATCCACTTTGGAACCAGGTGAGCTGTTTCGCGAGGTAAGAGTATCTGACCCAGCGTAAAGGAAATCGCACAGACGCCGAGTCCAAGGCGTGCCAGTCGGCCGAACGCTACCGCCCTTGCTGCATTTGCCTCAGTCGCAGCGTACAGCGCAATCGCGCCGCAGAGTAAGGAAAAGAACAGGAAGAAACTCCCACCGTATCGCTCATAGATGTTCGATGCGGCAATGACGTCAGGGATACAAGCCAGCGAGAAACACAAATAGACAACGCAAAGTACGACCGAAGCCAAGCGCGCGGTGCGCG
>DATEPX010000270.1:0-2114 GCA_035272945.1 Terriglobales bacterium | reverse complement strand
TACCACTTCCACAGGCGACACTTACCCGCTGGAGGCCTCGACCTTCATCCCGCACGCGTAGTACACACTTCCTCATCACGCTCCAACGGTTCAAAGTTGTCCTGTCGTGGACGCCACCTCTTCAATGATTTACAGATCCGGAATCTTTCAGATCTTTCATAAACGTTACTTAGGCACAAACTGAGGCTCACAGTCCTATTCAAAAGCTCAATGTTCAAGCCAGGTTGGGAGAGATTCGGAAGTTCTAGGACATCGCTCAAATGCGGCGATCACTTGCAAGGAAAATTGGATACTTTTCTGCGAGCTGCAAGTTGGCCAGAGCCACTCAGCCAAGCCTGATGACGACTCGCGAACTGCCGAAAGGGCGCGGGAGACCAGCTACCAGTTTCATACCTATCGGTACATATGGTGAATCCTCGATTGCGCGGGCGGCATCTCTATTTCAGCGCCAGTATTCGGGAGGAAGGTCAAATTGAAAAAGCTTTCGGTCATTTTACTCTTTGCGTTAGTGGGTGTCGAAGTACTCACAACTTCCGGATGCAACAAGACAGAAGCCAAGGAGCCCGCTGCGCGGCCGCTTCCGGTAAAGACCGAGACTGTGAATCTAGCGCCTGTGCCCCGAGTGGATGAATACGTTGCAACGGTAAAATCGCGCCGTTCGGCCAGCATCCAGCCGCAGGTCGATGGCTCGCTAACCCGGATATTGGTGAAGTCCGGCGACCACGTGCACGCCGGACAGGTTTTGATGACGATCGATCCGCTAAAGCAGCAGGCGACGGTCGATCAGCAACGTAGTACCGAAGCACAAAAGAAAGCGTTGCTGGATTACAACCAGCGTGAAGTGGAGCGACAGCGGCAGCTATACGAGTCGGGCGTGAGCAGCAAACGGGACTACGAACTCGCCGTGCAGGCGTACGAAAATTCCAAGGCCGATTGGGAGGCCTCCACCGCCGCGCGTGTTACTCAGCAGCGCCAGTTGGCGTATTACAACCTGACCGCTCCATTTTCCGGCATCGTCGGCGACATTCCGGTGCATATCGGCGACTACGTGGCACCGCAGACGCTTTTGACCACGGTCGATGAAAACGCGGAACTCGAAGCCTACATCTACATTCCCACGGAACGGGCCGCCGATATACGCATGGGGCTTCCCGTCCAGGTTGTCACAAGCAGCGGGGAACTCATGGAGAGCACGAAGATCAATTTCATCTCGCAGCAAGTGGACAACGCGCTCCAAGGCATATTGGTGAAAGCGCCTGTTCATACCTCGCTCGATCGGTTCCGCAACGCCCAGCTGGTGAAGGCCAGGGTTGTTTGGAGCACGGCTCCTGCCCCCACCGTACCGGTCTTGGCGGTCACGCGCATCGGGGGGCAATCATTTGTGTATGTGGCGACCGCAGCCGATAAAGGGACCATCGCGAAACAGCGGGCCGTTACCCTCGGTGACACGGTGGGAAACGACTATGCAGTGACCGGTGGCCTGAACCCTGGAGACAAAGTGATCGTGTCCGGCATTCAGTTCCTCATCGACGGTACACCTGTCCAGCCGATCAGCTAAGCCAGTTCGGCCCAGATCGCACTCCCACCCTGGAGTTGCGGGAGCTAGAGAGAGGTATAGGTTTGGTTGACTTTTTCATTAAACGGCCGATTTTTGCGACAGTATGCGCGCTGCTGATAATTCTCGCAGGCGCGGTCTGCATTCCCAGCCTGCCCATCTCGCTGTATCCCACCCTCGCGCCGCCGCAGGTCACTGTGACCAGCAACTATGTTGGCGCGAATGCGCAGGTGGTGGAATCCGCGGTCACTACTCCCCTGGAGCAGCAGATCAATGGGGTCGAGGGCATGCATTACATCACGTCGACCAGTTCGAACGACGGCACCAGCAGCATCAATGTCACCTTCCGCACAGGGTATGACCTGAACATCGCGGCGGTCGACGTGCAAAACCGTGTTGCGACGGCACAAGGGCGCCTTCCGCAGGAAATCAAGAACACGGGCATAACCATTACGAAGGCAAATCCCAACTTTGTGTTTGCCGCGGGATTCTTCTCGCCCGATAACAGCCTTTCGAATCAGTACATCTCGAATTATCTGGACGTCTACGTCAAGGACGC
>DATEPX010000269.1:0-11173 GCA_035272945.1 Terriglobales bacterium | reverse complement strand
GAGATCAGAAATGAAAATCCATTGGTTGTCTTCTTCACCTTTCCACCAACCCAGCGGAGCCAGCAGGCTAGTTTGCGTGCGTGTAATTTTGCCGTGGTACTGAGATAAGTGCGGGCCAAGACCGTGGTCCGAGAAAGATACAGTGTTTCCCCTAGCTTTCTACAGAAACTACCTCATGTAGTTTCGACTGGGAGCACAGTATGGTCGCGCCCGTCTCTGCGCACCTGGGGGAGGGTGTGGAGGATATACCGAGGATGGGGCCAGTGAACCTCGATGGTCCTTGCCAAAGCTTGCTGATAGCCCCACCCCATCATGTTGGCAATAATGAGGTGGAGTCCCAGCGCAACCTGAGCACAACCCTCGGTATTCTCGTCGACTCAGCTTGGCGGTCTCTGGAGGAGAAAGCTATGCGAACTGTCTTGGTGGCACTTTGCCTGGTTTCCATCACATTGTGTGCCTTGGCCGCCACACCCAGCAGCGGAACCTTGTCCGCGCCTGCCAGTGGGCAGACCAGCGGCGTGAGCTGGGTCGGCGGGCCGTACACCGCCGTGACCGCCGACCCTTCGCTCTGTACCGGCGCTACCTGCGACATGTATACGCTCCAGGTGAGCGTGCCCACCACCTTCTATTCCTCCAATCCTCAGTATGTCGTTCAGGTTGGCCTGAACTGGACGAGCAACACTAACGACTTCGATCTTTATATTTACGACGGCGCTGGCAATACGGTCTGCTCCTCAGCCCAGGGTATGACGAACTTCGAGCTGGCCGACTGCGGGCAACTGCCCTCGGGAATCTATGCCGTGCAGGTGGTAGCCTTCGCGACGGTGAACGCACCCTACTCCGGGAACGCCACGCTGGGACCGGAACCGACGAGCCCGCTTGGCAAGGCGCGTTACAAGTCTGGCAATTTCGCGTTCAGTAAGCCGCAGACGCTGCCCGGTCCGAATGACCTGATCTTCGGCGTGCAAGGCCTGGAAGCGCGCGTACGCACCGATGCGCTGGGCAACATCTACACCGCGGCAATCCAGGGCGTGCCCGCGGGTACTGACGTCTGGAAGTCCATGGACGGTGGCAATTCGTTCCAGTATCTCGGCCAGCCCGACGGCGCGCAGGCGGCGGCCGCGGAGGCGCGCGGTCTGGGCGCCGGCGGTGGCGACGAAGACCTTGCTATCGCTAGCACAGGCAACGTCTACGTGAACTCGCTGTGGCTTGGCTCCTCCACGCAGAGCACCTCGACCGACGGCGGCAACACCTGGCTAGTCAATCCATTCTCCTCCGACCTGCCGCTCGTGGACCGCCAGTGGATCGCCGCGAACGGCGCTAGCGACCTGTATCTGACGTACAAACAATTGGGAGTTTTGCTGGTGGGAAGCGAGTCGATCTTCGTGGCGAAGTCATTCGACGGCGGCATCACTTGGCCGCAGATCAGGCCGGTTACTACTCCGGAACTGGGGATCCAGCCGGGCGACCAGGGGAATATCGAGGTCGCTCCCAGCGGAAATATTTACACCGTGTTCTTCGGTTCGACAGGCAACACGCTGTACATCGCGCGCTCGACCGACGGCGGCAAGAGCTTCATTGTGAAGCTCGTCTACACTGCCGCGCCAGGGACCTCGCTGGTCAACGTCTTCCCGTCGCTCGCCATCGACCGCGCGGGCAGTCTTTACATCTCGTTCTCCGACAGCCATAGCGTCTTTCTGACCGTATCGCAGGACCAGGCGGCGACATGGTCAGTTCCGGTACGCGTCAGCAATGGCTCCGGGACAAAGAGCGCCATCGGGCCGTGGATCACGGCGGGCGACCCAGGCAAGGTCAACATCACCTGGTGGGGCACGAGCTCGGCCAGCAACAACGACACGACCGCGCAGTGGCGGATCTTCTTCTCGCAGTCCCAAAACGCCCTCGCCAGTATCCCGACTTTCGTCCAAACCACGGTGACGGGCGTGATGCACCAAGGAGCTATCTGCACCAACGGCACCGGCTGCGCCAGTGGCACGCGCAACCTTGCCGAATACTTCGCTCCTGGCTTGTATCTGGACGGCTCGGAGATGATCAACTACGCTGACGACTACAACAACTCAAGTCCGCTGGCGACGTTCACTCGCCAGGTCAGCGGCTCGACCATCATCTCTTCGAAGTAAGGAGACGAGCATTCGACTCGCAGTCAACCTGGTCATCCTCTGGTACGTGAACCAGCCACGTTAAGCATGCGTTTGGTACGAGGCAAGCCGACTCGGTGGCGCCGCGCAAACAACAGCCACGTGGGATGGCCTCTGGGTTATTCCTTTTCGGTTGTCGATCATCGGTTTTCATTCCTTTCCTTGCCCCCCGCGAGAGATCCGCGCGCCACGGTACTTCCGATTCAAGGCTTGCTTGTACAGCAAAAACTTGCCGAGCGCCCCTGCCAAGACACTGTTAAAAAGGTAAGTCGGTCATAGTGCCTCCCCCTCACCCATAGCCACTTCCCGCAATGTGGCGATGGCAACCTCTGTGTAGATCTCAGCGGATTGTGGGGAGCGATGCCCGACGTAATCGCCAATGCTCTTAAGTGGGAACTCGGCGTCGATCAGTCGTTGAACGCACGTATGGCGGAGTGTGTGCGATCCTGCGCGATGCTGTCTAATGCCTGCTCTCTGAAAATAGTGGGCTACAGATGCGGCCACCCGCCATTGGTTATCGGAGCTTGTGGAGCGATCGTGCGGAAAAACGGATGCCGATCCGAAGTTTGAGGACGGCCCTTCTTGAGATACTCAATCAATGCTTCGGCAATTACACCGGCTAACGGATAGGCGGTACAGTGGCCAGCCTTGCGTTCGGGAATTCGTAATCGTTCATTTTTCCGATGTCGTCAAACGTAAGTCGTGACACCTCACATGCACGCAGACCGTACGTCACCAACAGGAGCAAGATTGCATAGTCCCGGCGTCCAGGAGTGGTCCTTAGATCAACGACCTCTACGAGCCGAAATTTGCTCGCGAGGGTCAGCGCTTCGGCTGGTCGCTCTCCATTTATTATGGCGCGGAGTTGAGCACGGAAGCGTCGCGGTCAATTCCTCCAGGTTCGGCCCCGGTGAGGTCTACTTTGATTCTCGGCGAGCCTTCTTCTAAGCATCGTATAGAATGAATGCGGCCCGAAGGCCAAACTCGTCCCCATGCGGCCCTTTTTCCTCCTCATCGCAACAACTCTGGCGGTCATCGCATTCCAGATGACTATTGTGACAGGGCACCTACAGGATTGGGCGTGGGCAATTCCGTGGGTCTGGGGCCTTTGGGCGTTAGGCTGGGTCGCGTGGCTCAGCCTTCAGAAGATAACCCGAGCAGCGCACAGGTGGATGCACAATCGGCGCTGGCGACGCCAATTTTGAAACCGGGCGTTATGGTACTGAATGTTGAGCATATCAGTTCAGCAGTTGTTCGCTGTCGTTTTCATTATTGTGTTGTTCGGCTTTGGCCTTGCTGTGGATTCGGTCTCGAATAAGCGTCGAGATGCAGAGCTGTTAGTGCACCGCATGGCTGAGTTGAGGCTGAGTACGTCCTCATTCAATGACGCACGAGCATTGGCCGAAGAATATGGTGGAAAGCCGGAGAAGGAAGAGGACTGCTCCGCTCATGCTTGTGCCTTCATCTTCGTAATCGATAACCGGCCTTTGAATTACATCCCCGGTGTGCGAGCTGTGCGGTTGGTTGCGACTCTACGAATAAAGGACGGATACGTGATTGAGCAACAGATAAACTACACGATCCTTGACTTCGCTTATCTTCTGATCGATCACCTTGCCCCCCATGCTTTCGAGGTTCAAAAGCTAAGAGTCGACGCTAACGGGATGCCGCACCTTCTCAAGGTCGACCTGGGGCAATCAGCCACAGCAGACGAGAGGCGACGCGCTTATTCAATCGAGCTTTCCTGCCTTTCTCGACTAGGCGGTTGCAGACACGCCTCTGCTGCTTTTCCAGTAGGGCTGTGATACCTCGCACGTCAACTCAGACGCAAGCAAATCATTGGGGAACTTGAGGCGGCCTCTGCGTGCGGGACGATCCGTCGGAGAAGAAAAGAGACTGTCAATCTTCTGCATGATCCGCTCAGCCCATTATACCGGAGCGGAAATCAGGCTGTCGCTGTCAGGAGTGCCGCTAGGAGTTCCGAAAAGATCGCCTGCGCTTCGCATATGGATCGCGGTCAGAATCGAAGCCATGATTCCGAGCTCGTGGTGGTTAAGGGCTGCACGATCCGCCAGGAAGAACCACGCGTGCTCACGGTTGAAGAATTTCAGGCGCTGCTCGCTGCGGTCAGTAAGGAACCGTTCCGCACTATGCTGTTGTTCGACATGTGTCTGGGGCTTCGGTTTTCCAAACTGATTGCGGTCCAGTGGCAGGATTTCGACTGGAAGAACCTCAAGGTGAGAATTCGCCGCGGCGTTGTGCGGCAGGTAGCGGATGACGTTAAAACGCGCCACTCGCGAAAGCCCGTGCCACTAGATCCTCACTGGCGGAGATCATGCAGGTATGGCAAAACGGAGTTCAACAAACCGCAGGATTGGGTTTGGGCGTCGCCCGCTGCCGCTGGCGAGCACCCATATTGCTACACCACGCTGTACGAAATGATCACCGAGGCAGCAACGCGGACGAAATTGGACGGCGTGACCTGGCGCACGCTGCGCCACAGTTACCGCTCATGGTTGGACGAGACCGGCGCGCCGATCACGGTGCAACAAAACCTGATGCGGCATTCCGATATCCGCACGACCATGAATATTTACGGAGATGCGCTGCCGGCGACGTTGCGTGCAGCGAACAGCAGGGTGGCGCGTATGGCGCTGCCGAACTAAATGGACTGTGTACAGTCCATTCCCACCCGTAAGTCCTTTGGAATCTGGGGTGGGAGATGGGAATCGAATCCACAACGAAACGTAGTTTCAATGAGATGCAGGGCCACGGATGACACGAGAGTCTACAGATGTCCCTGCTAAACCGACAAACAGAGCGCAAATGGAGCGCGACGATTGCGGGCCGACTCATCTGAAATTCTCTTATTGCCGACATTCCGGCTACGAGAGTCCGAAATGAAGCGAGCAGATCTTGTACTATCGAACGTTTCCGTTCGCGTCGAGCAGCGAATTCATTCGCTCAAATGGGCCCTGCCCGTTTCGAATCTGTGCCACGGTATATTCGGGAGAGACGGCACCCGGGCGCTGAATTGGAGCTGGGCTCACTTCGACTCTTCTGGACTGGCCATTTGCAGTTACGTTCCCTGCTTTGCGCAGGGCTCAATTGCGGCGCGACCGGCACCGACCAAAAAAGCAGCCGATCGGGTTGCCGCTGCCGCCAAGCGAGCACCCATCGTTCTCAGGATACGGTAATCCCGAATAGGATTACAGAAGTGCAGACGCCGAGGTGCCCGGTTACCCAGTGTTGACTTGGTGTGAACCCTGGAGGTGCCTGGTATGCTTATCAATAGTCCTCGATCCGCATTTTCCATTTTAGTTTTGTTGGTATTCCTTGCGGGTGTGGGCTTGCCGTTCAATTTTCGGCCTGCACCAGCCCCGGTCCAGCAGTTAGAAGTGTTACAGACTGCCGAAGGGCCGCGCATTAGTGGCCTATTCGGTCGCTTTGGCTCGCCTCTCGTGCCTCTTAGCACATGTGGCACTTACCTCCATTGTTTTGGAGGCTCGCACGTCGGTCCTAATCCGTGCTGCAATGACGACAGCAAATCGTATACTGTTTTCTGCAGAGACAGCTGCAATTACACTTACTGTGGGTCAAGTCTTAAACCAACGTGTTGTGGCGGAGGATGTATCCAGGATCACCTCCAGGGTGTGTTGGTTGCGAGAGGGTCGGATACTGTAACGACACTCCCTAGTCGGTCTGGAACGGAGGAATCAGCCGCAATGAACCTGAAGGCATCACTTATGATAATGCTCGTGGTTGTCTCCGCCTGTTGTGAATACACGTACGCACACGACCCAGGCCACCCGCAAGTGTACAAATGGGAAAACGGTTGGATGTTAGTTTTTGACGCCGTGTCGAGCGATGCCTCTACGAATCAGATCGCCATTTCTGACGGACAGGGTCACCAGGTAACTCAGTTGAATATCCTCAAACTTATCGAGGACGCTAAAAGAGTCACTATTTACGATGTCTCCGCGAATGCGAATTTGGTGGCCGTCGCAGCTGTTTATCAAAGTAAAAAAGGCGATAGGCAAGTTCGTCCAACAGCTACGTTGCTACTGTTTGACCTTCATGGCGAATTCCTATCTGCTTTCGCATTAGCGCCCACGCATGCCATTTCGCGTCTCGCCGTTGATGACAGATCGCACATTTGGACACTCACAGACGGAGCAGGCACGGAAGCCGACCCTTCCACGGTTCCGATGGTGGTGGAATTTACAGCAGATGGCAAGATTGTGCGAGAAGTGCTCACCCGCGACAAGTTCCCGTTTCATGCGTTAGATACGAAATCAGGCCTTGAAATGGGGAGTCCCGTAATGGGCTACTCAGGCGTGGTTTGGTTCTGGCTTCCGGGCTCAACGGATTTGGTCACTATCTCACCCAATGACGGCAAAGCTGTGGTGAGCAAAACGCAATTGCCCAAACGACACGGGCGCAGAGAAGCGGTCCTCAGTATTACCCGTGAGCAATCGGGTAACGTAATCGGCCAGTTTAGGGAAGACGACGAAAACCTCAGCCCAACGGTCGCCTCTGAAGCGGGGCACTACGTTTGGTCCCCAGCAACAGGAGCATGGTCACAATTCAAGCCCAGTGCGTGTGAGCACGGACGCCTTGTTGGAGCCAGTGAAAGAGGACCGGTCTACGCGCCGTATGAGGGAGACGGCCTCCGAACGGATAATCTGTGTACGATTCCTGCCCAGTGAGCGCCGACGGTGGGGTTCCAGTTGGATTGGTTGTGTTCTAACTGCTTCGAGGCATGTCGCGAAGGGCTCGCACTTGTGATTGATCCTGAGCATCCTCAATGGCAAAAAGCGGGGCTGTGACATGGCCTGTTCATCCGCGCAGCACATTCCCCGAAGATAGCTGCAGCTATCTATGGCGCGAGCCTCGGACACAAGGAGCTGATTTCGCCGCCGATCGCGCTGCGCCGGTGGTTTCGAGCCCGCCTGGAAGTCCGCGCGCGTCCTTCCCCGGATTTTCCGGATTTCGCATTCGCCGCCGCAGAAACGCCCCACTCCCCCCACTCCGCGGTAACTGGACTTCTTTGTCATGAGCACTCCCTGGTTTACCGCTTCCGCCATGGGATGCTTGGGCAACAGCTGCTCTTTCCACTCCAGAAGCTTCTGCCGCAGCCGGGCTCACCGCGGTGCCGATTGCGCCTGGCAGCAATGCCAGGCGCTCCTCGACAGACGGCAGAGATTCGCACCAAGTCGTCAACGTGAGTCTCCCATCAAAGCCATTCCGTGCTTGTGATTCCGACAGCTAGAGATCACCGGTAACTTTTTACCCGGCCTGAAAGTTTTCCACAGTTAACCGGCCAATCCCTGTTCCCACAGGCGAGCAAACGCTGAGTTATCCTTGTTGACCTGAGATTTGAGTAGAAAGGACGAAGGCTCTCTGCTGAGCGCATATCCTCGTAAGATTCCGCTCAGGGAGAGAGCCTCCAGACAGTACGACTCTCTTTATCCCCCTTTCTGCGGATCATTGCAAGCCAGGCTTCGACTGGGCGGCTTGTGGGAAACAGATCATTCGTTGCTGTCGGCGATGTTTGCGTGATTCGCTCATCGGCCATGGATGGCGGTGCAAACAAGCGCATGATGACACTCATGATTGGATCAAGTACCGCCGTCTCCTCTGCAAGCTCTGTAGAGTAACCGTCAGTTTTCTCCCTGCTTTCTCGCTACCCTATACCCATTACAGTCTGGTCGCGCCGTAGTGAAGCACTGCGGCGACGTTTCGTAAGCGTCTGCCGGAGGCCCCTCCATGGTGGCTCGCGATGGATTCGAACCATCCGCGACGGCTTTATGAGAGCCGCGTTCTTCCTACTGAACTAGCGAGCCTTGTCTTTCCTCGAAAATTGGCTGGCCGGGCAGGATTCGAACCTGCGCATGGCGTGAGTAACAGTCACGTGCCTTTCCAGCTTGGCTACCGGCCAAAAAGCCGAAGGCCCCGATTTTTAGTCGGGGCCTTCGAGAATGTCTGAATTTAGAAACCGAAAATGGTCAGACCAATCCCGAGGGCCCAGCGCGATTGACGCGCCGTCTCATCATGGATTTGGTCTGTATCGTCATTTTCGTGATTGAGTATAGCATGCTTCCGCGCCAGCTACTACGGAAGTGAATTGATTAACCGCATCAAATCGCACGGTTCCCCGCAACTGTGACTCATTCTAATCTGGCCTAAATCGGCTCAGCCTCTGTGGGTTGCCACACGGGTTTCCGAGTTTGGCGCGGTTTTGGTACGATCATCGTCACAAAGCGTCAACCCATGACGCAGGACGAACCGACCAGTTCGTAAGGAAGCTTGGGGTGACCGCTCCAGTACCAGCAAACGAGCAGGAACGTTTGGAAGCCCTGCGCCGCATCGGCATCCTCGACACGGCTCCCGAACACGCCTATGACCAGCTCACCGAGCTAGCCGCCAGCATCTGCGGCACTCCGGTCGCGATCTTAAGCTTGATCGATTCCGACCGCCAGTGGTTCAAATCGAAAGTCGGACTTGAGATCACCGAGACTTCGCGCGATATTGCGTTTTGCGCGCACACGATTGTGGAGCGGCATCTCCTTGTCGTTCCGGATACAACCGCCGACAGTCGCTTTGCAGACAACCCGGCCGTAACATCCGAACCGCACATCCGATTCTATGCGGGAGCGCCGTTGATCACTCCGGACGGCCACGCTCTTGGGACGCTTTGTGTGCTCGATTACGTTCCGCGACAGCTCAGTAATCAGCAACGCGAGGCGCTCCAGATCTTAAGTTCTCAGGCGGTCGCACAACTGGAATTACGAAAAGCAAAAGCCGATCTGAAGGATGTCGCAAGCAGCGCCGACACGGCGGTCGAGGCGTTGCGCGCCAGTGAGGAATTTAAGAGCCGCTTGCTCGCCTGCAGCCGTGACTGTATCAAGGTGCTCGATCTCGAAGGGCGCCTGGTATTCATGAACGAAGGCGGAATGCAGGCGTTGGAGATTTGCGATCTCGCTCCGGTACTGAACAGCTCCTGGATCGAGTTCTGGGAGGGGCAGGATCGAGAGGCGGCGCAAGCAGCGGTGGAAGCGGCGAGGCGCGGTGAGATCGGCCGCTTCACAGGTTTCTTCCCAACGAGGATCACGAATCAACCCCGCTGGTGGGACGTGGTCGTCAGTCCGATTCTCGATCACGCAGGTAAATCGGAAAGGCTACTGGCGGTTTCGCGCGACATGACTGCACAGCGGCTCAGTGAAAGTGCGCTGCGCGATGCTATTCAGTTCAATCGCGCGATCATTCAGGACGCAGGGGAAGGCATCGTAGTTTACGATCGCGAGCTCCGCTACAAGGTATTCAACCCTTTCATGGAACGTCTGACCGGCAAGCGTGCCGAGGAAGTACTTGGGAAAGTGGCGCCTGAGGTGTTTCCGCGTCTGAGAACCACCGGCTTGGAAGATCGAATAAGGCGGGCACTCACAGGAGAGGTAGTGAAGATTTCCGATGTACTGGTACCCAAGCATTCAGCACAAGGCGGCAACGTATGGGAGTCTATTACGTTTGCTCCGCAGTTCGATGGCGAAGGAAAGATAAACGGCGTTATCGGTCTGGTTTTTGATGTTACGGAACGTCATCTTGCGGAAGACACTTTTCGCGCGATCGTAGTTGGCACGGCATCCTCCACCGGAAACGACTTCTTTCCATCGCTTGTCAAACATATGGCTTCCGCGTTGGGCGTGCGATACGCGTTCATCACGGCATGCGACGATGGCCAGCACGCGAAGGCGCTAGCTTTCTGGAACGGCGATGGCTTCGGGGAGAATTTCGAGTTTGATGCCGCTGGCACCCCTTGCCTGAAGGTCGTGAAAGGGGAGATCTGCCAGTACGCCGATCGGCTAGTAGAGCTCTTTCCATCGGATACTGCACTGGCTGAGATGGGAGCTCGAAGTTATCTGGGCGTGCCGATGTTGGACCAGAACGGGCGGGTGATCGGACACATCGCGATTATCGATGACAAGCCTATGGCACGAGATGAGCGCGCCATCGACCTAATTAAGATTTTTGCTTCGCGGGCTGCCGCCGAACTGAAGCGACAGCGTGCTGAAACTGAGTTGCAAGCTGCCTTGGAACAGGTTCGGGATCTGCAAAAGAAACTTGAGGCGGAAAACGTCTATCTACAGGAAGAAATCGGCAAAGAGCACAACTTCGAGGAAATCGTCGGAAACAGTAAAGGCTTGTTGGAGGTCCTGCGCAGAGTTGAAACCGTAGCCCCCACCGATTCAACCGTGTTGATTCTGGGTGAAACCGGTTCTGGAAAGGAACTGATCGCTCGCGCGATTCACAACCGCAGCAAACGCAAGAGCAGGCCCTTGGTCAAGGTAAATTGCGGTGCCATTCCCACTGGGCTGGTGGAGAGCGAACTTTTCGGGCATATGAAAGGAGCATTTACCGGAGCGTTGGAACGCCGCACTGGACGCTTTGAATTGGCTGATGGTGGCAGTCTATTCCTTGACGAGGTCAGCGAGTTGCCCCTCGATACGCAAGTCAAATTGCTGCGTGTTCTGCAGGAGCACGAGTTCGAGCCGCTAGGCAGCAGCCGCACTATCAAAGTCACCGTGCGCATCATCGCCGCGAGCAACCGTGACCTTGAAAAAGCTGTGCAGGAAGGACGTTTCCGCGCTGACTTGTTTTACCGCTTGAACGTACTACCGATTACTTTGCCGCCTCTTCGGGAGCGCCGCGCCGACATTCCGCTGCTCGCCTCCTTTTTCGTGGAAAGGTTCAGTCGCCAGTTCGGCAAGCCGATCACCGGTATATCTCACGACACAGTGGATGTGCTGTCACGCTACTTATGGCCAGGCAATATTCGCGAGCTGCAGAACGTCATCGAACGCGCGGTTGTTTTGTGCCCCAGTGCTGTTCTCCGGCTCGGCAAGGACCTCTTGCCGATAACGAGTGAAGAACGCGAAGAGGAAACGGTAAGCACAAGCGCCTCGCTTGCTCCGTACTCGTTGGAGAGCGTCGAGCGAGCCCACATTCTTCAAGTG
>DATEPX010000268.1:0-3520 GCA_035272945.1 Terriglobales bacterium | reverse complement strand
GCGTGGTAGCGGGGCCCGTCTGTGGGAATGTGGGAAGGCCACAGGAATACAACATCCGCCTGGTGCTAGCCCGCCTCAAGGCGCGCCGGCATCAGCGCTCGCCCTTTCGGCGTCCGACGCCCATTCACGCATCAAGCATTTTGGATCCGAGCGCCCACATTTTGCCGGCGGCTCAAGGGACCAAAGCGGCGGTAAATCCGATCACAAATTGACCACCGACGACTGGCCTGCGGTGACCGCCACGGTCCGTGTATTGGATCCCGCCTTAACCAAATACTCTCCTGCCGGCAGAGAGACCGGTTGGTTGAGTTCCTTGGAAGCGAGTTGTGTTCCAGCCGAGTCGAACACTGAATAGTACCCGGAACCGGACGATTTCACAGTCAGGCTCCCAGTCTGGTTTTCATTCGCGCGGCCGGCTTCCACGCGGACCGGAATGGAGACGTGGTTGAGTTTCGCGGTGTAATCGCCAGGCAAAAACGAGAGGGGCCGACCCAGGTGAGCGGATGCGAGCTGCGTCCCTGCGTGATCGAAAACGTAGTAGTACTCATCGGTCGAGCCTTGCAGCGTGATCGAGCCGGACCCGATGGTAATCGGACTGGTGGCAACGCTCGTGGTGGCTGTCGAGTTGTTGAGCTTAACGTTGTACGAGCCGGGGAATAGGGCCAGTGGCCGTCCGAGGTGGGAGGAGGCAAGCTGTGTGCCGGCGGCGTTGAAGACGTAATAGTATTCATCAGTCGAACCTTCAAGCACCAGCGTGCCTGCCGGGATGTTGGACGTTTCCGCGCGCACCTCGGCCTTCGATTCACTATTGTTTAGCTTTACGGTGTACATGCCGGCAAACAGCCCGAGCGGTTTGCCCAGATGGCTGCTGGCGAGCTGGGTGCCCGCCGAATCGAAGACATAATAATATTCGTCGGTGGGAGCGTCGACGTTGACTGTGCCGGTTGTCAGGTTGGCGGTTGTACCGGATTGCACTTGGGCGGCGCTGCTGGAATTGTTGAGGCGGATCTGGTAGCTGCCTTGAAATAAGGACAGGGCCGCGCCGATGTGCGCCGATGCCAGTTCCTTGCCGGCATCATCGAACACGTGGTAGTAGTCATCAGTTGATCCGTTGACTAGGACGCCGCCCGTCGGACACTTGGTGAGCGTTGCTGACTCGACGGCGCCCATATGGACCGAGTTGTTCACCTTCAGCTGGTATTCGCCGGGCTTGAGCGGCAAGAGTGCGTTGACGTGCGCGCTTCCCACCTGTTTTCCGGCTCCGTCGAATGCGTAAAAGTAGGCATCCGTGGCTGCCTGCGTCACGAGGCCGCCTTGCCCCGCCGGAACTTCGGAAGTGGCTGGCAACGGCCCGTAGCTGCAGACGTTATCGAGAGGAGGGGCCTTGTTGCAGGCGCTGAGGGCTACCATCACGAGTACAGCAGTCCGAATAGCGGCGAGACGCATCATGGGGGCGGTTCTCCCTTGGTGCTCGCTTCGTGACAATCAATTATAGCCTCTTATACTCGCCCGGGAACGATCGTAGGAAGCGGACCTCCCTCCATCCTGCAGCGCCTCGGAATGCCACGCGCCTTCTCCGTCATCTCCGACTGTCGCCATCGTTACCTTGCAGGTGCCGGCTTCCAGCAATCGTGAGCGATGCCAAACTGGTCTATCCACCAGAACCGCCAATGGCTCCGTAACAATTCGCCTGCTGTGCCAGTGTGAGCTGCGCTGCGTCAACGGTGCGTAATGGTTATGGTGGAAATTCCCAACAAACTGAATTCGGTGTTGTGGGACTGTAAGACAGCTGACGACATTTACGAGAGGCTGCACCGGAAACGGTGCCTCTCGAAGGATGGTCAAGAGGACCGAGCCGCCGCTGTCGCTTCGATTGAGGAAGGTGAAGCCGAGTGGCGTCGCGAGCTGGCGGACCCGGGGTTTTGTGGTGGCTCACGCGAATGGTACGTGATCGCAGCCCTGATGCGCGGCGGGTACCTGAACAATCGTGCTAGAAAGCTGATGGCCGCGTCGTTGATTACTGCGGAGCAGCCTTGGTGGCAATTCTGGCGTTGAAGCACTAGAGATCGTGACGGATGCGGCACCCGCTGGCCATGCCGCCGATGCAGGGCTGAGCGTACCGCCGCCTGGCGCTACCCGCGAAGGGCGGTGGCGTAGGTAACTCTGCTGCATAGTGCAAGGAGCTCTTGTCGAATCCGGTCGGGCCGCGGTCAGCCAACTCGCATTAGCGGCAAGTGCGTTCTCGCGGCGTGCACCCTTGTCCGAAATATCCAGCACAGCAGAGCTGAAGTCCGCGCCCCGCTATTCCAGCCGATAGAGAAAGGTGCCGAAGGCGAGTCCCCTGAATCACAGCATCTGTCCGGCACACACAGCTCGATCCCGTTGTTTTGTAGCAGCTTTCCACCAATCGCCACGGCGTCACACGAAACTACTCGGGTTGGCTCTACGGAGAATTCAATGTTGCGACCGTTTCGGCGTGTTGGTCGTTTTGCATTGCGGCACTCGCTTCTCCAACAGACATGGAGGTTTCCCCGCATTGACAGCCGCAGCATTGAGGCATCTAGTGCGCCCACTCGAGGCGGCGCGGCCTGCGCACGCGGATGCCGACTGCAAGCGGGCACACCTCTCGTTCTGCTCGCATACTCAGCACAGTGGCCGCGGGGGGAATTTAAAGAAACGCTCGGCGACCGCTCGCACCGGCGGCTGACAGACTGTCGGCGCAGTTGCATTCGAGGGAGTGCCTTTCCGCGTTTCGGTTCAATGAACGCGTTAGACCAAAAGAAGTCAGAAAACCCGACCCGAACGGACACTTCGAGCTGGGAGGGACACTCGACACGCGCGGGAGCGTTCGGCAGGCTTGCCGTGTCCGGAATGGTCGACTTTTACGTTTGCATAACATTAATCAAACTGGGGGAAGCCTATGACAATCTCGAGAACTCGCGTGATTGCGATTCTTTTCGGTGCGGCAGCCACGACTTGGGGCGCGGGGGCGGCCTTTGCTCAAGATACAGAACAGTGTGCCGGACTGCCCAGCCACGGTGCCCTGAAGAATGCTCTGACGCTCGCGCGCAATCAGGCCAATGGGGGCTTCAATCTCGACATGTGGGCCACGGCCGTGAATCGCGATGGACTGGTATGCGCAGTGGCCTTCACCGGTTCAGATCGCGGGCAGCAATGGCCCGGGAGCCGCGTCATCTCGGCTCAGAAGGCGAATACCGCCAATGCATTCAGCCTGCCGGGCCTCGCACTATCCACGGCCAACTTGTACTCGGCAGTCCAGCCGGGCGGCAGCCTCTACGGCTTGCAGCACAGCAATCCTGTGAACACCGCGGTGGCTTATCTTGGTCCGGCAACGAACTTTGGCACCGACAGTGACCCCATGGTGGCTCATCGTATCGGTGGTGTGAATGTCTTCGGGGGCGGACTCGCTTTATACAACAGCGCCCACGTCCTGGTCGGCGCCATCGGCGTGAGTGGCGACAGCTCCTGCGCGGATCACAACATCGCGTGGCGAACCCGG
>DATEPX010000267.1:0-10575 GCA_035272945.1 Terriglobales bacterium | reverse complement strand
CCAATCGCCATCGAATACGTTGACCGAGCATCGATGGACCGGCCCATTAATGTCAGTCTGCGACACAAAACGATTCGGCAGGCACTTGATTCCATCTTGCTCAATGGCAACGGTTATCGGTGGAAGCTGCGAAATGGAATTGTAGAAATCACGAATAAGCATGGTTCTAAACATGCCGAAGGTTTGTTGAACAAAGTCATCCCGATCTTCAAGATTCCAGAGGGAGAGACTGCACAAATGATGTCCACGAAGCTGTGGTGGCAACTGCAAATTGCGCTTGACCCGAGCATAAAAGGATTCCTCGGCGACATCATGGGCAAGTCGTCAACCGTAAAGTCTGGGACATTGCACAATCGAAAGGTTAGAGAGGTTCTCTCCTACATTGTTGTGAATAGCCGAGCGGAAGCGTGGGTCGTGGCAGGTCCTCCGGAATGTCTTGGTTATACTCCCTATTGCGGGCTTTGGTACATCGTGGAGCAGGAATCCTCTGACAATTCAAACCAATCCGTCTTGAGGAAAGTCCGTGAGAATCTGTAGGTTCATCGGCAGATAGTAGCTGCCATCATCCGTATGAGGGATTTACTTTCGCTGGATAGAGTGGCTAATTCCTGTGTCGCGTACTTGGAGAAGTGCCCCTCACTGGCCAGAAAACGAGAGTTTTATCGGAGGCATTCGAGGAAGTGAGCAATGCATTAGCGGTGTGCCTATCCCCAGCTTTCCGCAAAGAAATTTCGTGCCAGGATCGCCTAGAAACGACGATCGCTAACTCGCTCGACCCATTACATCCCCGGTTTTGTCCCTCCTCATGCGCATGTCCCTTTCCCAAAGTAGAGCGCTGCCAGCATCGGATCGCCTCCAAGAAATCTTGGCCTAGAACGCCAAAGCAGCGTCCAATTGATGACGGCGTCCATCTGGCGTCCAAAATCGACCATTTCTAGGGGTATTTTCAGCGACTCAGCCGCATAAAGGCAACGGAATCATCGAGACTTATGGAGCGGGCGATGGGAATCGAACCCACGTCCGAAGCTTGGGAAGCTGGCAATATAACTCAAAAACACGCTGGACTGGCGGCATTTTTGCGATTTTCGGAACGCCTTAATTGGAAAATAATGGAAAATGGAAAATGGCTTTCTTCGTCCATGACGGCGGCGATGCTGCCGAGTTTGATCGTGCATGCAGAGGCGGTGGGAGGCATTGCGTCACTTCGGCGTAAGAGCTCTTGTTTTTGGTCCGACCCCAATCTCCCAATCTAGCTTGGTCGCTGGAGCTACTGAGTCAATTGCTGGTAGCCCAAGTAGCCCAACTGAGGGACTGAAAATCGGTCGTGTTTCCCGGTAAGCGACACACGATAAAGCATTTACGATTTCAACCACTTCGGCTGTTAACCGAAATGTTGGAGGTTCGAATCCTCCCCGGGGAGCCAAAATTCTTTTGTATCAAGCAATTACAGAGTTTGGGTAGAGCATTCGGCTCTGGACCGAATGCCTGAGCTTCGAGATGAAATCGGCCGTCTGTAAGTGGCGGAAGTGGACGACTTGTGGGTAACCCATCCGGTCCTGTGAACCGCCGTCATGAAAACGTAATAGTTGCATCGGACTCATGGCCCCCACCCTGGCTGCTGTTGGTTGCGAAATGCTGAGATTTACTGCCGGAAGAAACGGGCGAAGCAGTAGAACGTTCGCCGCGTAACCGAATGCTCGTGCGACAAAGTACAGTCGTAAACTTTCTCGGCGAACGGGACTGTTGCTCGCGAGGGGAATATTCAACGAAGGGCTCGCAGTACCGTGCAACACCGCGCATTTCTTTGCCCCGCCGAGATTCTTTTTTTGCTCAAACTAAGTCCTGCCTGAGTGGAAGCGTTCACGAGACATTTCCGGACACAATTGTGACGAATTTGCCGGGTTCTCTTTCGCGGTGGATTCCATGTGGACGAGAACGCTGTTATACGTCCAAGTGGATTACTTCCGAATGCCCGTGACAGATCCGCCCGCAATCGGCAGCAGGGGCCAATCCATCCCAACGGGTGGCTCTTGACAGCCGTATCTGAAAGGCGCATTTTCTCAGATATTATGCTTCCGGGGGGCGTCGAGTGGGTTCCCACTATCACATCCGGCAGGAGTCCGCACATGATTTCGCCATCTGCTATAGAGGAATTCAGGACGTCTCTTCGCGGTCCGACCGTCTGCCTCGGCGAGGCGGGGTATGACGAGGCGCGCAAGGTCTGGAACGGCTCGGTTGACAAACGCCCGGCCCTGGTTGCCCGCTGCGCCGGGGTTGGCGACGTGATTTCGTGCGTGAATTTCGCGCGTGCGAACAATCTGCTGGTCGCCGTGCGCGGCGGCGGCCACAATGTCGCCGGCAATGCCGTTTGCGATGACGGACTGGTGATAGACCTCTCGCGTATGAAGGGCATTCGTGTCGATCCCGTACACCGCACGGCCCGCGCGGAGCCTGGTCTGACCTGGCGTGAGTTTGATCGCGAGGCTCAGGTGTTCGGCTTGGCCACGACCGGGGGCCAGATCTCCACCACCGGCATCGCGGGGCTAACCCTGGGAGGCGGCTGGGGCTATTTGGCACGACGGTATGGCCTGTCCTGTGACAATCTTCTGTCGGTTGATCTTGTGACCGCCGATGGCCAATTCCTCACGGCCAGCCTCGCTGAGAACGCGGAGTTGTTCTGGGGCGTACGGGGCGGCGGCGGAAACTTTGGTGTCGTAACCTCGCTTGAGTATCAGCTTCATACGGTTGGTCCTGTCTTCGCTGGCATAGTTGCTTACCCCATTCAGAAAGGGAAAACGGTTCTTGAGCTGTTTCGCCAAGTGACTGGTGCTGCTCCTGACGAGTTGGCCTGCGACATAGTTCTCATCAACCTGCCCGACGGCACGCCTATCGTGGGCATGAACATCTGCTACAACGGACCGATCGCGGAAGGAGAAAGGGTTGTGCGGCCACTCCGGTCGGCTGGGTCGCCGGTGTTGGATCAAGTCGGCCCCATCCCGTATACCGCCGCTCAACAGCTCCTCGACTCCTTTTATCCATTCGGACTCCACAGCTACTGGAAATCAAGCTTTCTCAAAGAGATCAGCGATGGGGCGATCGACACCATGGTTACATATTGCGGCCGCCGACCCACTCCGATCTGCCACGGTATAATCGAGCACCAGTTAGGCGGCGCAGTAAAGCGTGTAGACCGGGAGGCTACCGCGTTCGGTCAGCGGGATGCAGAATACAGCTTCATGAGTTTAGGTGTGTGCGCCGAAGCGTCCGAAGCGGAGGAATGCACTCGGTGGGCGCGGGAGTTCTGGGACGCGATGCAACCTTGGTCGACCGGCGGAGTATACGTTAACTATCTCGGCCGGGAGGCCGACGAGGGCTCCGGACGGGTCGAGGCAGCGTATGGTCAAGAGAAGTATGCGCGCCTGGTCGCGCTGAAAAACAAGTACGATCCTGCTAATTTGTTCCGCTTCAACCAAAACATCAAGCCGAGTCAGGCAGCACAAGTAGCAAGAAGCGCCTAAGGACCAGCGTGTTGGTGTCTTTTCAATATATGGACCAGGTGCCTGGGGTGGCGAGTTCGAGCAAATGGCGGTCGGGATCTCGAAAGTAGAGGCTCCAGCCGCCCGATTCCCACGGACGTTTCTCCTCCACAGTGATCCCTCGCTGCTGGAGCCACAACTCCCAGTTGGTCAATTCCGCTGCCGGGATCGCGAACGCGAGGTGCAGTTCGCCGTCCCCGTCGTGGGGCGATGTGATTGCGCGCGAAGCGCCCTTCCTGAATAGCAACAGTACTTGGCGTGGTCCTGCTTGCATGGCGCAACCGCGCTCGCCGAATTCGCTGATAACGGTGAATCCGAAAGTTTGCTGATAGAAGAGAACGGAGCGAGGCACATCGCTCACATACAAAGAAGATTCAAGGATGCCATCAGTTTTCGGGCGCATCGGCCCCTCCCGCCTGATTATCTGACGCTATTGGATCCAACGCGAGACGTTCGGCTCACGGGTTATGCTGAAAGCCCCAGGAGCCTGTTCATCAGAGCGCAGCGGAGGTAGCGATTATGGACGATTAGCGCGTCAATCGGGACTTATCCTGCTCGGGTTGAGCCCCATATCTTCGTTTGCGCCCGCACGCGCGTTTTCGCTCTTCCCAATCCGTTTTCCACGATGCTCCAAATATGGTTGCAAAGGACACCGTCGGAGCGTATACCCATGTTCTAACCTAACCTGGAAACCCCGGATAGCCCGACCCGACCGTCGGTTTTCCGCAGAGAGGGTCTTCCCAACTTGGAGGTGAATCAATGTTGAACGCCATGAAGTTATTTGGAACTTGGAAGCCAAGAGTGTCCCCAAAACTATACGTCACGATGGGCGCGGTCTTACTGGTGGTAGTGGCTTGCGCATTCGCTGGAATGAGCGCGCCTCAATTCAGCGATGACCAGGGTTCCGCATGCTCAAACCTTCCCAGCTTTTCCGCGCTAAAGAACGCTCTTGTTGCAGCGACTGCTGCAGAAACCAGCGGTCTAAACAACCAGATGTGGGCGACCATTGTCAATCGCGACGGGGTGGTTTGCGGGGTCGCATTTTCTGGCGTGAACCGCGGCGCCCAGTGGCCCGGCAGCCGGGCCATCTCCGCCCAGAAGGCCAACACCGCCAATGCCTTCAGCCTCGACGCTTCGTCAAGTAGCAATGGCTCTGGGCAACCCGCCGGGTTGGCACTGTCCACTGCGAACCTCTATTCTGCCGTCCAACCCGGCGGTAGCCTTTATGGACTACAACACAGCAATCCTGTCGACACGGGCGTAGCCTACGCGGGACCGCCTTCGAGCTACGGCACTTCTTCTGATCCGATGGTCGGAAATAAGATCGGCGGCGTGAACGTCTTTGGTGGCGGCTTGGGTCTCTACGCTCAGGGCCATCAGATCGTCGGCGGAGTGGGCGTAAGCGGCGACACCTCCTGCGCGGACCACAACATCGCCTGGCGAGTGCGAAATCTCCTCGGTCTCGATCATCTGGCCGCCTCCAACTCGCTGCCGGCTGTTGGCGGAGTTTCGGGCGATCCCGCGCGCCCGGACAACATCATTTTCGACATCATCGCAAACCCGAATGGCGGCACCGGCGTTAGCAAATCCGGGTTTGGCCATCCGACGTGCCTGAATACCTCCGGATCAGCGGATCTTCATCCGGTCCAACCCTGATGGCAGGGCAGTCGGCAGTCGGACCGGGCGTTATCAAGGAGGATTTCACTTCTCCGAGAACCGCGTCTATCATATCAGGAGCTGGAACCCTTCATGTGACGGGAACCAAATATTGCCTCCCGGTGTCTCAACAACAGCGCGATGTCCATTCTCACTGCATTGGGATTTACGATTATTGTGGGCAGTTCTTATCGTCACAGCTAAGTTCTAATTCTATGTTCTTTGTCTGATGGCAGCCGCCGTATACACGACATCTTTTCTTGCTCGGACCGTATTTCGCCTGCGCCGTCTGCAAAAGAATGTACCATCGATCGGCGCAGCACTTGTGAGGCGTCGCCTAATTGAAATGATCACGGGAATTGCAACTCAGCGTCAGTTCCACACATTGCTTTTCTTCCTATTCGGAATGTTCTTCGCGAATGAAATGTTGGCCACGCTTCGAGGGATTGAATACTCCTCAATGTCTCTTTCCGCAGCCAGGATTGACGTGTTTGAGGCGGTGACAGCATTCGCGTTTTTTGTCTTCGTGGTGCTTGTATTTCTCCACGCCTTTCAATGGATCCTGGCAGCCCGCCTACGATCATTATCGGACACCTCCGATTAGCACCTTGCACGCTCCTTTTCGGGTAAACTTGCGCCGTGACACTTCGCGAATTCTTTTGGGAGAACTTTGCTGGCGATCTGGAATACCATCCGCGCCGCGCCGTGCTCTATTTGAGCCTTGCCACCGCTGCCCTTTGCTTTTGGATCTTCTCGCCTTCTGAGAGGAAATTTACGGCCATTCCTTTAGTCTTCGCACTTGGCAGCCTTACACTTCTACTCAAAGGCATATTCCTTCTTCGCAAGTCGTCTGAGGGACTCGGGCTTTCGGAACAAGACCTCGCTAATCTCTCCGATCCAGGCAATCGCAAGAGCCTTCCTTCAATCGCCACACAAGCCGCCCAAATCGTTCAGGATTTCGGTACAGGCGCGTTCCTCCTTTGGCCCCTGCTCAGCGTCGGTAAGGATATCGACAATTCCTGGAACAACCCGCCGCGCTTTCCCGTCTTTCTCACCGGCGCAGTCCTCTTCTTGCTCGGCTGGCTCATACGCCGCCTCACTTCGTCTCCGCCCGCGTAAGCTGCGGTTTTGGCCGAGCAGCACAATTGTCATGCGACTAACTTTGGGGGAGGCGGCCCAACTCCCGATTAGTGGGGAAACCGGACTTGTGACAGTTCAGCTTTTGCGGCGGATTCCACATGTACATGTACGCTGTTTCCCAAGAGTTGAACATCGTATCTCGAATGACAAACTTGGGAACTGCAGTGTTATCCTCGTCTTGCATGCCCATCAGGTTACCCTCTAGCGTTCTAATCTCGGCAGTCCTGCTGTCACTTCTGACGCGTACTGCTTTGCGGGATTGCCTTGCGCAGATTCCCTCAAAGGCAGCGGATGCTGCGGCTCGCTCGGCCACTTCGGTGAAGGAACCGCCCTTTGACAAACTGGAGCTGTTTGGATTTCTTGCGGCGGCACCAAATGACGCCTATGCCAATCGTGTGGTTCAGGAACGTGGGACTAGCTTTACTCCTGACGCGACGTTTACCGCATCATTTCCATCGCCGGGATTTCAGGCCATCCTTAGAAGCCTTAAGCCGCAAACTTCGAAGACATTATCCCCAGACCGAGAGCGGGCCTATGAATTGCTTCATAAAGCCTGGAACGCGAAACAAAATCGGCAATGGGCCGCCGCCGGCGAAAGCTTCCAACAGGCGCTGCAATTGGCCCCGAGTTCCGCTACTCTGCATCTGGCATATGCAGCCAGCCTTCTTGTCCCTCAAAATTACCGAGAGGCAGAGGCTCAAGCTCGGCAATCCCTAAAACTCTGGCCCGAAAACGCCGTTGCCCACGCGACCCTTGCTCTTTCTCTGACGGCCCAAAAGCATTTCGGAGAAGCCGAAGCAGAGTCTCGGGAGGCATTGCGAATCGCTCCTGATGACCACTCTGCACTATTCACGCTGGCACTCTCTTTGGCTCACGAGCATAGGTACAAGGAAGCAATTCCGGTACTAAAGAATGCGATGGCGATGCTGCCGAATGTGCCAGAGCTAAAGAAACTCATGGGCATTTCCCTCATCGAGACGGGAGAAGTTGCGGCAGGCATTGACCAACTAAGTTTGTACGTGAAAGCGGTGCCTGAGAACGCCGAGGGTCATTACTACCTCGGCGTGGCATTTCGACTGAAAGGCAGCCCAGACGATGCTCACGCGCAGTTTGCGGAAGCGTTGCGCTTGGAGCCGAATAATTTTCAATACGAAGCTGCCGCGCATCCGGAGGCAACGTCATTTGCAAACGATGCAGTGCCGGGACCGAAACCCGAGGATGGTTCGGTCTTGGAAAACGTCTACACCAACAAAGTCTTCGGTTTCACCTATGCGTTCCCCCAAGGCTGGGTCGTTCTCGGCGCAGACGCTGCTCGTTCAGCGCTCAAGGTCGGCGAACATGTAATCACCACGGATGACCCGGTTGACGAAGACATTAAGAAAGCAGGGGAAAGGCTGCGTCATCCTCTGCTTTTTGTGACGGAAGGGAGCGCTGGCACACAGCAGGCTTCCATGAAAACTGTTTTGGTCAGCGCGTTTGACGTGCGGTCGACCCCAGAGATAACCCCCGAGTCTTATTTGAAGGACTTTGCGCGGCGAATAAACCAGAATACGATGCCGATGGAGGCCAGCACAGTGCCGGAGAAAGCAACCTTTGGAGGCCGAAACTTCTGGAAATGGAGCACCGCGTTCCAGACATCGGCCGGTACAATCTACGGGTCCGAGTTTGCAACCGCAAACAAAGGCTATCTCTCGACGTTTTCCTTCAGCAGCCCGGAACTCGCAACTCTCCGCGAAATCGAAAAATCTCTCGGGTCGATTCACTTCTTGGACAGCGCAAACTGAATTTGTTGGTTGGTGACCGGTGGCCTTTCGCGGCCAATTCCATATGGAAGCGAACGCTGTTACTCAGGAGTTGACCGCAGATGCTTGGAAGCTTGGATTCAGTCCGGCTCGTCGTCTTTCGTCGTTCCCTGATTGAACCACCCCGCAGCCACTCGATAGAGAGTGCGAAATGTTCCGCTTGCAAGGAGATAAACTCCTAAGACAACAGCTACTACATATTTGCCGAAGCGGTGGGAATCAATATTGTATTTGGCAGAGAAAATAGCCGCTATTCCGATGCCCACAGCTATGAGCATCCCAACTCCCAGGAGTTTGAAAAAATCGCGTGTCGGATGCTCACTCCTGGGTTTGATATCCCCAATACGAGAAAGTAATGGTCGCCTTTGCGAAGCGTGCGAATGGCTTGGTCCCAAGTACGTTTTCCCTCGGGGTCTTCCAGCTTCAACCTATCGTAAGCATGGTGGAGAAGCCGTGAAATCTTAGTTTCATAATCAGCTGTGTCATATTGTGCTTCAAATTCTTCATTCAGCTCCACAGGGTTATCACACGACGTGGCATCGCTTTCTGTGAAGTACATCATTTTCTTCTCGGTCTCAGAGAGCGGGACACTCTCCCGAGCCGCTTGCTCAGCAGTTTGCTGTACGAGAAAATCTTTTGCTTGCTTGGTTTTCATTTTGAAAGAATTGATTAGGGATATTATGCCAAATCTATCATGATTTGGCGTCAGTGCCCGATTAGTGGGGTTCCTTCGCGGAAAAGTGGTTTCGGGCCGATTCCACATGCGACCGCAAATTGGACTTCCCCCTATGATATGAAGCGTGATTAAATCGTGTTCATGCCAGATGGTATGTGGCCAATCTTCGTGATACTTGTCTTTCTTTTCTTCGCGGGCCTAGCTCTCATCCTTCTAGTTTGGCCATCCCTGTTTTTGCGCCGGATTCGAAACCCGCTACTGCCCGATACGCCTTGGAACCGAGTGCAAACGCGTGGAATCGGTTTAATTTTGTGCTTGTTTGTGTTGCTTGTGCTTTCAGGAGGTGCCCCGGGATCAGAATTGCACGAAGGATTTCATCGCAATATCTTGGTCGCTCTGTGGGTCTCGGTCTTCACCGTGCCGATACTGTTGTGGATTCTCTGGCAATTCTCGGTCCGTTCTTTCGTTCGTCGCGGCTACGTCAACGGAACATCGGAGGACCCAGCATGGGAGCGTCGGATGACCCTAGTATTTTGCAGCGCACTGGTCTCCGTTATTGTTCTCGCTTTGTTGGCCGCCAACGGGCATCACCCTTAGATTTGAATTGAAGTTGGGAGGATGGAAATTCGCAACAACCAACCAAGTCCTGTGTAGTGGGGTACTCGTAGAAGTGGCCTGCCCGATTCCGCCGATTCCGCAACGGATTGCACTTGTCCGCAATCGCTGTTACTCAGGCATTGGGCGGGAAGTTATCCTGGCAGTCCCTTCTAGTGCGCCGCAACCCGCACAATGTGATTGGGGAAAAGTGCTGTCGTGCCTACGCTGTCGCCCGTCGCGCTAAGCTTTCCGCTCGACAGGTCCCGGCTAAAGGTTACGATTTGCGAACTCGGAAATCCCGGAGTCCCCAAGTACAAACGCGTGCCAGTCGAATCCGTCTCCATCCCCATCGAACCTAGTGGAGTGGCAACAGGTGAGCCCGGCAAGGCGGTCAAAGCGCCTCCCGCGGTCGAGAACTCATAAATGCCCCCATTGTCCTGGTCATCGGTGTAAACGTTTTGTCCTGTGGGATCCAAAACAACCTCTTGGAGGTTCGCGTTTGGCGCGGCTTGCGCTTCGGTGATCCCCGAAACCGTTCCATCCGTGCCATTCACGTCGCCCACGTAAACCCAGCCATCCAGAGTGGTTGCGGCAATCTTGTTTCCCGCCGCGTTCAAACGAATGCGCACGGCGTTTCCACCCAACTGCCCCGGCGCAAGCGGCAGCGGGGCGTCCTGGATCAACTGCAACGAAAGATCCGGCGCAACCGAGAAGACGGCAATGGCGCCGCCGGCATTCAGCGCGTACAACACATTGCCGTCCGCGCGAAACGCCATATCCTGTGGGCTTACGCTAGTTTGGACTGCAAGACCAGCCAGCAGAGCATTGTTTTGCAGCGTAAAGAATTGAATAGTCGAAAATCCGTCGGAAATAGCGATCACTCCTTGCGATGCAATGGCCATTCTGTAGGCGTTGGCCACCGGTGCGGTTAGTGGCGTCACCGAAATCGCTCCACCTGACGCGATGTTCGCAATTTCCAGCGTGGCCGGTCCCTGAGCTGTGGAGGCAGTGACAGCAAGGAACATGCCGGTGGGTGCGACCGCGAAGGCGGTCAAAAGCGTTAGTGGGGGAGAGGGAGAGGCCGGCACGAAGCTCACTGACGATCCGGGAATCGGCTCCAGGTGGCCCGACGGGGCGCTGAATCCTTCGACTTGCCCCGAGAAACTCT
>DATEPX010000266.1:0-19619 GCA_035272945.1 Terriglobales bacterium | reverse complement strand
AGTAGGAATACGGCGCGTATGCCGAACCACACAGCAAGATGTCCGGAGAGAAGCAGTCCCAAAACCTGGGCGAGCGAGAACACCGACATGAAGCTGGAGCTGACGCGGCCGAGCATCTCTGGCGGGGTCTCCTGCTGCATCAGGGTTTGGGCGGCCACGACGACGAAGCTGATGCCGAAGCCCATGGTGAAGGTGGTAGCGACAGCAGCCGAGGTCGCGCGGAAGATGCCCAGCAATGCCGCGCCGGCAGCGCACGTGACGAGTCCCTCCAAAACAATGGTCTTTTTTGATTGGGCGTGAAACTTGTTCACGGTCTGGCTGCCAGCAATGAGTCCGACGCCCACCGCCGAACTCACCACACCGTATAGGAACGCGCCGGAGTGGAGGATATCGCGCACATAAATTGAGAACAGCGGGCTGAGACAGCTCATCACGAACATCGCACTGACCATCGAGGTAATGACGAATGCCAGCGAGGGATGAGTGAAGATGAAGCGATTGCCGCTGGTGAGCTGACTGACGAAGCCTTTTACAGTACTGGTGCTCGGGGCGGGGGTGCGCGAGATCAGCAAGGACCCGATCATGGCGGCGGAGAAGAAGAAGCTAAACGCGTCGAAGTAGAAGCAGGCCTTCTCCGTCAGCCAGGCCACGAGCGCGCCGGCGGCAACCGGCGACAGAAGGCGCACCGTGTAAAACGCCTGCGACATGAGCGCGTTCGCTGCCATCAGCTTTTCCTTGGCGATCAGGGTGCGGATTGCCACCGACTGTGCCGGGCCAAAGAAGCTCGAAACCAAAGCGAGCAGGGTGAAGATGGCACACAACTGAGTCAGGTTGGTAACCCAGAGCAGCAACAGAACCAGCACACCGCGGATAAGATCGCTGCAGATCATCACCTGCTTCACGGGCCAGCGATCGACAAAAACACCGGCAATCGGACTGACCAGCGCCAGCGGGAGCATATACGCGATCAGCAAATAGGTGACCTGCGGCGCCGTGCCATGCCAGCGGAAGGTGATCAGGCTGACGACACCGAACACCGCTAGAAAGTCTCCGAAAACGGAGACGAACTGAGCCAGCCACAGCTTGCGAAAATCAGGCTGGGCGAAAACCTCGCGCAAATTGGGTTTTGGAGAAGCCGCGGTGGCCATCGGGTGAGGATACCCTAATTCGGAGTTCAAGGCCGAGAGCAATGGGCATTGAAGGGAGGGAGCGCAAGTCAGATGCCCTCAACGCGTCGCCTTTAACCGGATCTCTGGCATGGCAGCCCCGGCGCCGTCGGCCGCCGAGCAGATATAAATCTGAGGAGTAAGTCCGGTGGCCTGCTCGTACGCGTGAGCGATCTGTCGTTGGAACTCCTCCGCGCGCTGGGCGTCCACCAGGTTTACGGTGCAACCTCCAAAGCCGCCTCCGGTCATGCGCGCTCCGTAAGTGCCTTTTTGCTGGTTGGCGATTTGGACCATTACGTCCAGTTCAGAACAGCTCACCTGGTAGAAGTCGCGTAAACTTTCGTGTGAAGCAGCCATCGCTTTGCCGAACGCTTTGATGTTTCCTCCACGCAGCGCCGCTACTGCCTGGAGAACGCGCGCGTTCTCGGAAATTACGTGATGGGCACGGCGCCAGACCGTATCCGGAAGCACGCCTCGGTGCTTCTCGAGTTGCTCCGGGTTCACATCACGCAAAGCACGGATGCCGGGCAGGACGGCAGACAAGCAGCGTACCGCTTCTTCACATTCGGCGCGCCTGCGGTTGTATTCGCCGGTTGCCAATTCATGTTTCACCATCGTGTTGCAGATGACCAGTTTGACTGAATCAGGAATGGGAACCAGTTCGTATTGCAGTGAACGGCAATCCAGCAATAAAGCGTGACCGGCTCGCCCATGGAGTGAAACAAACTGATCCATTATGCCGCAACGGGCACCGACGAACTCGTTCTCCGCTTTTTGGCAGAGCTGTGCCAGTTGAACACGGTCTACGCGACAGCCCGCAATGTCGAGAAAGGCGCAAGCGCTGGCGACTTCGATGGCAGCAGAAGAGCTCAGGCCGGCGCCGATCGGGACTTCCCCATGAATGAGCACATTCGCTCCCCTGAGTTGGTATCCGGCCTTGCCCAGATGCGCGGCAACTCCCAGCGGATAATCACTCCAGGTCTGTGAAGGACGCAGCGTGTTGTCAGAAAGGTCCACTTGGCGGGTCTGGTCAAAATCATCGGAGCGAATGACAAGTTGTGTGTCCACTCGTGGGCTGACTGCAAGCCAACAATGAAAATTTATTGCTGCGGGCAGCACGAACCCGTCGTTGTAGTCGGTGTGTTCACCAATCAGATTGACGCGCCCGGGTGCACGGTAAAAACGCGCGCCTTCTCCAAAATGCGCGCGAAACCGCTCAGCTAGGTTGGATGGTTTCTCCATTTGTTTCCGGGCTGGCCGTCGCTACTCGAATCAAGAGTGGAGGCCACCAGCTTTGATTCTATTTACCGTGCGATTTTCCCGCGGATGCAGATCCATTTTGAGTCCTGCCGGAGCGCATGGCGCGCTTGCCCAACCCGAACATTCCTAGGCCGAATACCAGCAGCACAGCGCCCCAGATTAAGTTGACATTGATACCCAATGACTGCCGATAGATGGAGTGATCACCGAGTAGACCGTAAGCGACTAGGATGCATCCGATAATGGAAAAGAGAATCCCAATCGGGAGGCGAATATCCATCCACATGGTTCCTCCTACCAGAAGATGAAGTTCAGCAGCAATGTGCCGAGCAGCACGACGATCGCGAGAGAAGCCGGCCTCAAGTACCAGGCCAGCGATTCTTCCTTCGGTCGCGCCGTCAGAGAATAGACCAGACCAACGAGTTTGTTTTCATCTGGAGCTTTGGTTAGAAGGCTGACGACGATGGTGACAAGGAAGCACGTAGTCCACGCCCAGATTGCAGTCCAGAAATTTTGCGCCATCTCGCTCGGATAAGTGTGCAAGACGGCCAACCAACCCCCTTTGATGCCCGATACTGCTCCCGCAGGAAGCGTAAGCGCATGGTGCAGAGCCGCCGCACCAGTCCCCGCGAGCAACCCGGAAAAAGCTCCGTGGCCGGTTGTCCGCTTCCAGAACATGCCCAGCAGAAAGGTGGCAAAAAGCGGTGCGTTCACGAACGCAAAAACCAGTTGCAGCATGTCCATGATGTTGTTGAACCGGTTCGCCATATAAGCCGCGCCAATAGAAAAAGCGATACCAAAGACGGTAGCGGCGCGCCCCATCCACAGGTAGTGCTGATCGCTTGCATCGGGGCGCAGATAAGATTGATAAATATCGTAAGTCCAGACTGTGTTGAATGCGGTGACATTGCCGGCCATGCCAGACATGAAACTCGCGAGAAGCGCAGTAATGCCGAGCCCCAGCACGCCGGAGGGGAAATAATGCAGGAGCATACTGGGAATGGCCAAATCATAGTCTAACTGCGGATCTCCGTTCTTATCGATTGCGGGTGCTCCCGTGGTTGCGTCGAGCTTGTAGGGAATAAGTCCGCGTTCGGGTGCGCGTAAGACGCTTCCGCTAATCTGCGTGACGGGAGCGGCAGGGAGAGCCACGGCGATGATGCCGGGGAGAATCACAAGGAACGGAAACAGCATTTTGGGGAAAGCTCCGATGAGCGGCGTTCTGCGCGCGGCACTCATCGACTTGGCAGCCATGGCGCGCTGCACAACCAGGAAGTCGGTGCACCAATAGCCGAAGGACAGAACAAAGCCGAGACCCATAACGAGTCCAAACCAATCGACTCCTAAACGATTAGTCGCAGGGTGAGCCATACCGGCCCAGGAATGGGTAAAGCTTGGGTCCAGCCGCGCTTTCAATCCAGCCCAGCCACCGAGGTTCTTGAGGCCCAGCCAGGTAAGGGGTAGAAAACCCGCAACGATCAGGAAAAATTGCAGCACCTCGTTGTAGATGGCGCTGGTAAGACCGCCGAGGAAAATATACACGAGCACTACGACGGCAGAAGTGAGAATGCCGATATGAAAAATCCATCGCGGACTTACGCCTATGCTGTGAAACGGCGCGTCAAAGATGTGCAGCGTCTGGATCAGCTTGGCCATAGCGTACATCGAAATTCCCGAAGAGAAGATGGTCATGACCGCAAACGAGATCGCGTTCAATCCCCGCGTCTTTTCGTCAAAGCGCAGGCGGAGATACTCGGGAACAGATCGAGCCCGCGACCCGTAATAGAACGGCATCATGAAAATTCCGACAAAGACCATTGCCGGAATGGCCCCAATCCAATAGAAGTGGCTGGTCGCAATTCCATATTTGGCGCCCGAAGCGCCCATGCCGATTACTTCCTGAGCTCCCAGGTTTGCCGACAGAAATGCCAGCCCGCAGACCCAGGCAGGAATGGCACGTCCGGCGAGGAAAAAATCGGTGCTTGTCTTCGTTCTTCCCTTCAGAGCTACACCAATTCCCAGTACAAACAGGAAATAAAGAAGCAGAATGAGCCAGTCAATGCCTGTCATCGGGCCGAGACCATGCCTTTCTCTTCTGGGTGGGGAAGGAGCCCCCGCGAGCTAGTGTTCTGTCTATGCATGTAGTGCGAAGGAGCGGGTGAGGCGATCGCCGCCGTGAGGTTACATGACCAAGCAGCCGTGCTGCAAGACCGTTGTCTGATGTCCGTTGTCTGATGTCCGTTGTCTCTGAAGTCACAGGGTGTCCGGCATTAACGCCTTGCCATTCCCATGCGCTAAAGACTATGCCCAACTCTGGTATGATGCGCCCGCGTTTGTCGTAAATCTTCCAATGCCGCTTGAACAGTCACCCTCTTTAAGTGCCGAGCACGGAATCGCCAGGCGACGCTGGGGGATCGCATGGCTTTTGGGACTTGGCGTGCTGGTCAACTACTTCGATCGGGTCAACCTCTCTGTTTCCCAAGAGGCGCTGCACAGGACGTTCGGGATCTCCACGGTCACGTTTGGTTACCTGCTGAGTGCTTACAGTTGGACTTACGCGCTGCTGCAGATGCCATCCGGCTTGTTGCTGGATAGGTTTGGCGTACGACTGGTTGGCCGCGTGAGCACGATCATTTGGAGCGTAGCTTCCTTTGCCGCGGCCGCTTCGACCGGCGTTGGAGCCTTCTTTGCTTCGCGATTGCTCTTAGGGATCGGGGAGGCCCCGACATTTCCCGCAAATGCGAAAGCAGTCGGGTACTGGTTTCCTGCGGTGGAGAGAAGCCTGGCGACCGCGATTTTCGACGCAGCCGCAAAGTTTGCATCGGCTATTGGAGTGCCGGTAATTGGGGTTCTGCTGTTACATTTCGGTTGGCGCTGGAGTTTCGCTGCAACCGGCATCATCAGTTTCCTGTACTTCGGGCTGTTTTACGCGTTCTATCGCAATCCCAGCGAGGACAATTGGTTGTCTGCCAGGGAGCGGGAATTCATTGCGCGGGGTGGAGCGCAACCGGAAGACCGAGCCAAGTCTATGCAAGGCGCACCGCTGGGCTATCTGCTGATGCAGCGCGAGGTGTACGGCCTGGCGCTGGGCTTTGCTTCGTATAACTACAGCTTCTATCTTCTGTTGACGTGGCTGCCGAGCTATCTCTCCACCGCGCTCCACGTAGACTTGCTTCACTCAGTGATCTACACGAGCGCTCCGTGGCTGTTTGCAACATTCACTGATCTGCTGGCGGGCGGTTGGCTCGTCGATGCCCTGATTCAACGGGGCTGGAATGCGACGCGGGTTCGACAAGTCGTGCTGATTGGCGGAACGGGCCTGGGTCTCGGGATCGTGGGGGCGGCACGTGCGCACTCGCCGGCTTCCGCGCTTTTTTGGATAAGCCTTTCACTGGGAGGTTTGGCCGCCGCCGCGCCTGTGGGCTGGTCCATTCCGTCTCTGATCGCCCCGCGCGAGAGTGTCGGCACAGTAGGCGGCATCATTAACTTTTGCAACCACCTGTCCGCAATCACCGCGCCTATAGTTACGGGTTACATCGTTCAGGCGACACACTCATTTGCGGGAGCCTTTGTCGCTGCAGCCGCATTCCTGATTATTGGAATCGGGGGATATGTGTTTCTTCTCGGGAACATGCAGCCGATCCCTGAGCCGTCCTGATGAAGAATCCGTCAGGGCGCGGGGTCATAGTGCTTGGTTTTCTGGGTTCTTGAGTTGAAAACTTCGAAACTTCCATCTCTCCAGGCCGTCAATTTGAGATAGTTCCCTGCGTCTGGTCCCTGAACATTTGCGATGAAGGGTTCAGCGACATTGTGCGCAGCGCCGCCTTCGTTCGAATAATGAAGTTGCCAAAGATCTTCAAGCCGTGGAGACTTCTCGATGATGTCCCAGGAGGAAGGCGAGCCGCCTTTGTTTGCTCCGTTGTCCATGAGGGCTACGCGTGGCGCAATGCCGTTTAGAAACGCAGGACTACCGCTTTGACTCCAGCCATGATGAGAGACGATGTAAATATCCATTTTGCCTAGGCGATTCACCGGGCACATCAATTCCATTTCTTTGTCCCAGGTCAGGTCGCCCAAGTCCAGAATTCGCAGCTTGCCGAATGTGAGCACAGTGCCGAGGGAGCGCAGATTCTCAGTGGTATCCCTAGGTCGCTGGTCGCTAGCCTTGCAGGCGGAATTTGTTCCCCCAGCCCCGTGCAAGGGTTTGTTGATCAACGCTCCGTCGGAGCTGACGACTGCGGTCTCAATACCCTTAATGGGCAAGGCATCTCCCGGTTTGGCAATGATTCGTTTCACATTGCCCTTGGCCAGGAAGCTCAGGTAATCCTGCCAGACCTGCTCGGTAGGCGAGTCGGAATGCTCGCGGTTCTCGCCATGATCGATAACGGCGCCAACTGGAATTTTGGCGGCGAGCTGCGATATGCCGCCGGCATGATCCTTATGAAAATGAGTGAGGAGCACGAAGTCGACCTTGGTTACGCTTGCGTCTTTGGCTGCAGCTACGATGCGGTCAGCGTCGCGGTCATCGTTGCCGGGCCAGCCCGTATCGATCAGCAGGGACTGGCCTGATGGTGTAACAAACAGCGTGGCCTGCCCGCCTTCTACATCCACCAGGTAGACTTGCAGGGGTTTGCCATCGTGAGTCGACGCCCAGAGCGGCAACAATAGCGCTAAATTCAGAACTCCTAAAACGGCTGCGTTCCTGGACCAACCCGACTCTACCAATCTCAAAATTGACGCGTTACGCATCTCAAGGGCTCCTAGTTTTGCTTCGGCAGGTCGTTCGACCCTATTTGAGCAGGTGCGAGTACCAATTGCCGACAAATCTCGGCGACGATATCTTCTGGGGAGCGGTTCACGTCCACGATCACGGCATCCGAGGGCTCTTCGAGAACAGCAAATTGGCTCGCCAATAATTGCTGACTTGCGAAATGCCCAGTTCGCAAACTCAGCCGCGTGTAGATCTCTTCGTAAGTCCCCTTCAGATAAACCAGCTTCACTTCGGGACTAGTGCAGAGTTGCTCCCGGTAAATGCGTTTCAAGGCCGAGCATGCCAAGGCTACGTTTCGACCATCCGCTACCCATTGGTTCATCTTGCCCCGGATGGCCTGGAGCCAGGGCAAGCGATCGCTGTCCTCCAGGGGAATTCCCTGTTTCATTTTCTCCACATTAGCCGCGGGATGAAAACTATCACCATCCTCGAACTCCCAGCCGAGGTGGTCGGCCAGCAAGCGGCCGACGGTCGTCTTGCCGGCTCCGGTCGGTCCCATGAGAATTACGATCATACGTGGCTCAGCAGCAGGAACCCGGGCTTGCACGGACCAAAAAACCAGAGAGACAGGAGAGTAAGTAGGTGACTAGCGAGGTGTCAACCGTCATGGCGGAGCTTATGGAGTACGGCGACCACATTGAGCCTTTCTAAAGCAATCGTTTATCACTCTTGATTTGACAGCCTTGCCGCTGACTCCTATATTGCGCCACAATTGGAGTATCGCAGACTTCCAACGGTTCAAAAATCAGGGAGCTTCAGCTCAAAGTAGGTGGTGAGGCTTTCTGGTCTTTGAGTCGAGAGCACCGAGCGACTGATGTGGGCAGGGAATGCGAAACTAGATCGAACGATCACGGCGGCCTACCCGCTAGACACCGTCCAGCTGTCTGTGCCTGAGAAAGCAATCGTGTACAGAAGTGGCTGTGGTTGCTTGCGAGAAGGGGCCGACTCTCGATACGATATCCTGCTGTTTAAGTTCAGGGTCCCGTCTCAACACACCGTGGATTTGTAAGAATCCGTGTCGCGCCCGATGATTTCGCTGTTTGATTGATGAATTTCATCTGGCCAATTAACCTTTCGCAGACATAAGTTTCTGGGCCTCTTAAATGCGAGCCCGAACCCTTTCACACCTTGGAGGCACAATGGGCGACGATGATCCGAATCTGAAACATCCCAGCGACAAGCAGGACAACTCTGGCGTTTCGCGCCGCGACTTTCTCAAGATTTCCGGGATCTCGGTGGCGGTTCCGCTGGTCGCCGGTCCTAAGATCGTCATGGCCGCGGGCCAGGAAGTGCCGGTCTACGGCCCAGGCAAAGTTCCCATGGAGTTTACGATCAACGGCAAGCTGCACAAGGTAAGTCTCGAACCTCGGGTTACTTTGCTCGACGCCCTGCGGGATCAATTCGAACTCACAGGCGCCAAGCGCGTCTGTGACCGCGCCGAATGCGGCGCCTGCACCGTACTGATGGAGAATAAGCCCGTATACGCCTGTTCAGTACTTGCTATTGAGGCGCAGCACAAGCCGATCACGACGGTCGAGTCCCTGATCCAGGCGGGGAAATTGCACCCGGTGCAGCAGGCATTCATTGAAAATGATGCTTCCCAGTGTGGCTTTTGCACTCCTGGTTTTGTCCTCGCCTGCAAGGCGCTTCTCGACAAGCATCCACGCCCCACACCCGAGGATGTCCGTCGCGGCTTGAGCGGCAATCTCTGCCGTTGCGGCACCTATGCGGGCATCCGCCAGGCGATGGCGCAGCTTTCCCAGAAAGGAGCCTAAGATATGCCGGACTACGCATGGCCCGATGCAGAACACCGCACGCTGATCGGTAAGCGGATCACCCGGGTTGATTCGCCGGTGAAAGTCTCAGGACAGGCGAAGTATACCTACGATGTCCATCGTCCCGGCCTCCTGTATGGCAAGGTACTGCGTTGTCCCCATGCCCACGCGAAAGTCGTGAGCATCGACACTAGTGCAGCCGAGAAGATGCCCGGTGTGAAGGCAGTAGAAATCGTGCAAAAGCCGGGCGCGAACATTCATTGGGCAGGAGACGACATCGTGGCCGTGGCTGCCGTGGATGAACCTACGGCGGAAGACGCCATCCGGGCCATTAGAGTGGAATATCAAAAGCTGCCGCACCTGGTCAGCGATGCTGAACCTCCTAAGGGAGCCACTCAAGAGGAAGGCCCGCTCAGCATGAATGACATCGACGACATGCTGGATAACCAGGTTCCGAACCAGCAGATCGTCAGCAAAATCCAGCAGTATGGAGTAACGGAAAAACCGAACGAAGACAAGCTGAAGGCATTCAAGTCCAACGGCGCGAACGATGCCGTACTGAATGCGCTGCAGGGCGCAACCGTTCATCCGGAGGCGGGAAACCGGCCGAAATCGAACTACGAAAAAGCGGCCGCGCAGACGGTGGGCGACCCAGACAAGGCGATGGCTGAAGCTGAGGTTGTCTCGGAAGGGCTCTACGGCATTCCCGTTATCACTCACTGCTGCCTGGAAAGCCACGGCTCCGTCTCCGAGTGGACTGATGCCGATCACTTACTCACCCACATCTCGACACAGAACGTTTCCGGCATCCCCGGACAGATGGCGGAGCCGCTGCAAATTCCAGCCAGCAACATCCGCGTTCACCAGGACCATATTGGCGGCGGTTTCGGCAGCAAGTTTTCGCCTGACCGCTGGGGAATTTTCACCGCGCAAATATCGAAGAAGGCAGATGGCAAACCTGTGCGCATTATGCTGGAGCGGGATGCCGAACTTGAGGTCGCCGGCGCTCGGCCATCTGCGTATGCCCGCGTGAAAGTGGCCGCCAAACGAGACGGCACTCTGGTCGCCTGGCAGTCTGAATCGTGGGGAACCGGTGGCCCGGGTGGCGGCGGTATGCCACCCATTCCTTACGTTTTCAGCATTCCCAATCAGCGGAAAGAGCACACCGCGATTCGCAACAACATCGGGCCGGCGCGGGCCTGGCGCGCCCCGAACCACCCGCAGGCTGCGGTGCTTACCATATGCGCGCTTGATGATCTAGCCGCCAAGCTCAACATGGATCCAGTCGAATTCTTTGGAAAGAATCTGGACATCACCAAGCCACGCCAGGATATTTACCGCGAAGAACTCGCCATCGCAGCTGATCTGATGGACTGGAAACAGAAGTGGCATCCTCGCACGCAGAATCGGTCCGGAAATATCACGCGGGGCGTCGGGCTGTCCCTCCATACCTGGGGCGGGCGCGGTCACAACAGCGATTGCGATCTCACCATACAGCCTGATGGGTCGGTTGATCTCAAGTTGGGGTCGCAGGATCTTGGCACCGGAACTCGGACATGCATCCTGATAGTCGCCGCCGATACTTTGGGACTGCCGATGGATGCTATTCATCTGCAAATTGGTGACACAAGTTATCCGCCATCGGGTGGTTCCGGCGGTTCAACGACGATTGGCGGCGTCAGCTCATCTACACGCCGCGCAGCCGTTGATGCGCGGGATGCGCTGTTCGCAAAAGTCGCTCCCGTGCTCGGCGCCCAGCCGGAACAGTTGGAGTGTGTGAACGGCAGGGTAGGGGTTAAAGGAGACTCGAGCAAATCCCTGAGTTGGAAGGAAGCATGCGCGAAACTGGGAGCTATGCCGCTCACCGTTCGAGGCAAAAACCCGGATCGGACGAAGCCGCCCGATCTCACAAACAGCGGGGTCGGCGGAGTGCAGATGGCGGAAGTCGAAGTTGATACCGACACGGGAATCGTGAATGTGAAAAAGATGGTGGCCGTGCAGGACTGTGGGTTGGTCGTGAACCTGAAGACTGCCGAGAGCCAATGCTACGGGGCTCTGATCATGGGCATCAGCTATTCGCTATTCGAAGAAAAAGTGATGGACCCGACCACAGGGCGCATGCTGAATGCCAACATGCAGTTCTACCGACTGGCGGGTTTCAATGACATTCCTGAGCTCGTCGTCCACATGATGACCGGCAAAGGATACGACGAGCGCGGTGTGATTGGACTCGGCGAACCGCCGGTGGTCTCGCCGGGGGCAGCGATCTCCAACGCTGTCGCCAATGCGATTGGGGTGCGAGTTCCCTTCCTTCCGCTTACGCCCGACCGGGTTCTAGCCGCGCTAGGACAGAAAGCAGGTGCTTGATGCGACCCTTCGAATACGTTAGCCCGACGACCAAAGCGCAGGCTGTGAGCCTGCTGGGGGCCTCCTGGGGGAACACGGACATTCTCGCCGGCGGAACTGATTTGCTCGCCCTCATGAAAGACGATGTTGTCTCCCCCAAACGGCTGGTCAATATCAAAAATATAAAAGACCTGCGCGGCATTTCCTCGAGTGCCCAGGGATTGCGCGTCGGTGCGCTGACTACGCTCGGTGATCTGGCCGACGAGGCCGGGATTAAGAAGAATTACCCGGCCCTCGCCGAGGCAGCTATCGAAGCGGCCAGCCCGCAGATTCGTAACATGGCGACGCTGGCCGGTAATCTCTGCCAGCGGCCTCGCTGCTGGTACTTCCGCAATGGATTCGGCCTCTTGCCCAAGGATGAGACGGGTAAAGAACTGGTCACAGATGGCGATAACCGCTACCACGCCATTCTCGGCAATGAGGGTCCCGCCAAGTTTGTCAGTCCTTCCACCATCGCTCCCGTTCTCATTGCATATGGGGCAAAGGTCAGGTTGGAAGGACCTAAAGGCAAACGCGAATTGCCGCTGGAAAAATTCTTTGTGATTCCTAAGAACGAAAATGAGCGCGAGCATGATCTCGGTCCCAATGAGATCGTCACGGAAATCGTCGTTCCGACTGTAGCGGGTACAAGAGTTTCGCATTACGAAATCCGGCAGAAAGATGTGTTTGATTGGCCGCTAATCGTCGCGGCCGCCGCGCTGAAGATGCAGGGTTCGAACGTACAGTCGGCACGGCTTGTAGTGGGTTATGTTGCACCCGTGCCGTGGATCTCGCCGGAGGCAGAACAGGCGTTGAGTGGACAGCCGGTCAACGAAGAGACAGCGCAGAAAGCCGCTGAAGCTGCCGTGAAAGATGCAAAGCCGCTCAGCCATAACGAGTACAAGGTGCAACTCGCCCGCGTCGCGGTGAAACGCGCGATATTGAAAGCTGCTTCGGGAGGTGCCGCGTGATTAGCGAATCGGATCGCTTCAACACCAATCATCCCAACCTCTGTTCGGCGCTGCGCTGGAAGGGTCAGTTCATCCTGGCTGAACCGGATCCTACCGTTCCTCCCTGCAACGATGGTCTCTTCTGGTGCATGCACACACAGACCTGCATTGGCCCGGATGGAGACTTAGCCGAGCCGGGTAATTGCAGTTCAAAGAGTCGTGCCTGTCACGGAACCGGAAAGTGCGGTTAGGTTCATGCTGAACATGGGTAAGGTTCCTGTATTAGGAGCGTTAATCGCCTCCACTTTGCTGGTTTCCTCGCTGTGCGCAGCGCAGAACGGAAAAGTGGAGACCACTGGACCCTTAACCGAGACGAGCGTCCCTGAGGCGGTGCGGCAGGCGTTGGACTCTAAAGGTTATCGTGTGTTGCTCGATGATGGAACGCCCGTCTGCGAGCTGTGGGTCCGCAAGAGTATTCCGGCGCAGCCGAAGACTGAAGCGGCTGATCTCGTGTACCCTGAATTCGCGGAATCGACGCTGGCCGGGGTGCTGCACTTTCCGAGGCCCGGCAGCGATTATCGGGGACAAGCAATTGCCGCCGGTTTTTACACTCTTCGTTATGAGCTGATGCCCAGCGATGGGAATCACCTGGGAGCAGCGCCTAGCCGTGACTTTGTGCTGCTTGTTCCCGCAGGTTCGGATCCCAGTCCGAACGCTACGTTCAAATTTCAGGAGCTTGTAGCACTGAGCCGTACGGCCGCGAAGACCAAACATCCCGGGGTCCTGAGCCTCGTTCAGCCTCAGGGCAGCGGAACCGCACCAACGGTCTCCAAGGATAACCAGGATCACTGGATATTTTCCGCGGGCATCAAGTTGTCGTCAGGAGAGGAGCTTCCCTTCGCCCTCGTGGTAAAAGGAACGGCGCAGCAGTAGGCGGCTGGCTTACAACAACATCCCTGCGATCGAGGCGGACATCAGGTTAGCCATCGTACCCGCGAGCATCGCCCTGACGCCTAGTCTTGCAAGTTCGCCTTTCTTGTTCGGGGCAAGAGCACCGATTCCACCTATCTGGATGCCGATGGAACTCAAATTTGCAAAACCGCATAGGGCAAAGGTGGCGATCGTGAACGAACGCGGATCGAGGGCGGCTTTCTGAGCGCCTAGCATCGTGAAAGCGATCACTTCGTTTAGCGCCATGCGTGTGCCCAGCAGGTTTCCGATCGTCAGGCAATCTTTCCATGGAACTCCAATCACCCAGGCAACCGGCGCAAACAGCACGCCAAAAATCCGTTCCAGGCTTTCCGGAAACCAAGAGAAACCGAGGTGTGCCAGACCGTTGTGAATTCCTCCGAGGATTGCATTTAGTAAGGCAACGAGAGCTATGAACGAAATCAACATTGCAGCAACATTCAGAGCCAGATTCAGACCGTCAGTTGTGCCGCGGGATATCGCGCCTACCAGGTTTTCCTCCTGTTCTGCCTTTTGTTCTTCCTCGCTGAGCAGCACGCGTCCCGCAGTTTTAGGCTGTTCCGTTTCCGGCACCAGCATCTTCGAGATCAGGAGGGTTCCGGGCGCCGTCATGATGACCGCCGTGAGCAGATGCTTGGGGTCAATGCCAACCAGGATGTAGGCGGCCATGATCCCGCCTGAAACGTGGGCCATGCCGCTGGTCATGATAGTCATAAGCTCGGAGCGGGTCAGTTCGGGAAGAAATGGCCGAATGGTGAGAGGAGCCTCAGTCTGTCCCATAAAAATGCTGGCCGCAACATTCAACGACTCAGCGCCGCTGGCGCCCATGAATCGAGTCATCACCTTCGCCGCCTGCCGGATGATGAATTGCATGATTCCGTAGTGATAGAGGACGGCAAAAAAGGCGGCAATGAAAATGATGGTGGGGAGCACCTGGAAGGCAATGTAGAAGCCCAAGGCTGAGTGTTGCCTGCCCAACTCTCCGAAGACAAAAGAGGAGCCGGCAAAGGCGTTATCGAGTAATTTCCTGACCAGGCCCCCTGCGACCTCAAACATCAAGCGGCCGATTTCGACTCTCAGCACGAACACCGCGAAGGCAAATTGCAGACCCAGTCCCCAGGCCACGGTCTTGATACGAATGGCGCGACGATTGGTAGAAAAAGCAAAGGCCAGACCCAGCATTGTCAGGAGACCGAGAATTCCGGTAAAGCGCCCCATGCAAGTTCTCTCTTTCGCTCGTACGTTACCCTCTGCCCGCCCGGCCACACGACCGGGATAATCGCGAAAAGCCTCAATGATATATGGCGCGCATACTGTCGCAAAAGCCCTGGCCACTGCGACAGCCAATTCGTCAATCCAAGGCTTGCGCAAACTGCGTAGGATGGCGCGACTGGCCGGGGCTTACGTGATCGAAGAGAAGGCAGTTAAGAATTCGGAACACAGGCTGAACACGTTTTTTCAGTGGTCCGCGACGTGCATTTCTGGGCCCTCACGGTCGTCTTGACGATGGGTCAGCTAACTACAGCAAACAATTCGGGCATAACGTAGGAGTTTTCCGAAGTTTTCATCTGGACTGGAATCCTGGCGCATTGGCCTGCGATGAACTTAAACTGGCGATGGCGCAAGTATTGATGCTGGCAGTCCTGGCGTTGTTCGGTGCTTCGGGCATTTCACTCTGGAGAGTGACCAAGTTTAATTAAACGGGTCGGGAGGATGATCAGCGGGGTACTTTAACTTCTATCATCGTTCGATGATATTGAACGATGCAGGATCACCGTGCAAGGTTTTTTGCCGGTACATTTTCCGATCGGCAGCGTCGAGCACCTCGTCTACGCTTTCACCATCGTGCCATTCCGCAATCCCGATGCTCGCACCTAATTGAAAGCCTGCCAGATGACCAGCCATATTCCACTCTGCCAGTTGCTTGGTAATCCGCCCGATTACTTTTTCTGATCCGGTGGTGGTGGTGTCGGCCAGCAAAATGAGGAATTCGTCGCCTCCGTAGCGAACAACTGCGTCAGACCCGCGAATGGAGGTTTTCAGAAGGCCAGCAAACTCGGCCAGCACGGTGTCGCCAGTGAGGTGGCCGAATTTGGTGTTTACCTGTTTAAAGTTATTCACGTCTACCATCAGGAACGTTAAGGGATTTCCTAGCCTTCTTGCGTGGCTAATGAACCGGCCTGCTATTTCGTCGAGGGAACGCCGATTGTAAATCTCAGTCAGGGGATCTGTGAACGATTGCTGTTCAATGAGCTGCTGCTGCAAGGTCGTGGAGATGAGCTCTTCTCGCACGCGGCGAATGTCGAGCCTGCGGCTAACCAGATAGGTGTTGAGCAGCGCGATCAAGGCTATCAGTCCCAGCGCCAAGGGCCGGGACACATTGATTTCGAAGTGAATGTTGTCATTTTTCATGAACGCGGCCGGCAGCACCAGTGCCAGCAAACCCAGGCTGACAAGTATGCCTGTCCCAGAGACAATGACCCACAATTCCCAGTCGCGTTTTTCCAGGCGCGAGAGCTGAGGCGCAAGTCGAGCGAGTAGGCCTTCCGGAGTCCGTTGCATTTTCCTGACAGAGTCTAACGTGGGCGGTGCTCGCGAGCATGGGTACGAAGGTAATGAACTTCGGTAGCGAGAAACGCTGGACGGCAGCTGTTGCGCGCTCTTCGCAGTTTGAGGCGTTCTTTAGACAACTCGTACCGACCGAGCATGTCCAAACACCACGTAGACCTACAGGACAGTCCTCCACCCTGGCCTTTCGTAATCGGTAATAAGCCGTATTGAATCAACCTGCCCGTCCGAGGAGAATCATTGCCAAGTAAGTCAAAGGAAACGGCCTTTGTGCCACTTCTTTTGCCGGGAGTTACCCCATGTCGTCGCCAGATCGGCCTAGCAATGGAGCTACTGAAAAGCAATCAGAAACCTTGGATGCCCTCGTTTGCATAATCACAGCACGCCTCTTCTTCAGCTCGCGAGAGACTGTTTGGGATGTAGCCAACCGGATTTGTGACCGGTACCTTCTCACGAAAGCTGATTAAATCGTGAACTCCGCGCTTATAACCTCCCAAACCATGACACGGATTCTCATCGGCGATGATAGTGTGCAGGTGCGAGCAGCACTTCGAATGTGCCTCGAACTAAACAAGGACTGGACTGTCTGTGGTGAGGCTGACAATGGACAAGCCGCGCTCGAGATGGTCCGCCGTCTGAAACCAGATGTGGTTCTGCTCGATTATGCGATGCCGGTTATGAACGGGGTGGAAGCAGCCCGCCGCATAACCGAGATTGCACCTCAATGTGCCATCCTGCTTTTTACGATGTATGCATCTGAGCAACTTGCCGCCGTTGCCCAGGCTGCCGGAGTGTGGGCCGTGGTTTCCAAAGATGTTGGCGGCATTTCCGCACTCGTGGGCGCAATTAAAGAAGTCACCGGTAGTGCAGGATACACGAAGGGCTTCGCCTGCTAACCCTGTCCGGGTGCTCAGTGTCCTTTCCAGCTCACCATGTCAATCCGGGTCGGATGTAACCTTTTACTGATTCGCGAATCTCATCTGCGACTTGTTGTCACCTGGCAAGGAATCACTGATGAACTCACGAACGGATAGTCACAAGTTCAAGACCATTAGCCGGCGTGAATTGTCGAAACTCACCCCAATACTGACGCTGGGGCGTTTGCCAGTCCAAAGCTGCGGACGCCTCTCCTCCCTCAAGGCCGGGCTTGGCTTCGGTGATTTGGCTTCAGTGATTGGGCTTCGGCAGAGTTGTTCCGCTCGGGCCATTTGGCTCCCACGTTTTTTGACTCTGACCTGACCCGATTTGATAAGTTTCCGATTAACGACTACGACGTGGATGACCCCGAAGTCGATCTCGACAAGTGGACGCTCACGGTCACCGGCGCGGTGCAAAGGCCGGGAGAATACACTCGCGCAAGTTCAGGCGCTGCCCAAGTTCACCCAGAACACACGGCACGTTTGCGTGGAGGGATGGGACGTCATTGCCCAGTTCGGAGGGGTTCGCCTCTCCGACTTTCTCAAGTTGCTAGGCGCTGACCCGGCCGCGCGCTTCCTTCTACAACCCGCTACAAAAGCACGCTTAAGTCGAAGCGTCCGCCAACGGGAGCCACACTTGAAAACAGGTGTCGCCGGGTTTCGAAGTGACTTGAATATTTCCGCTGTGTTTCTTCACAATTCGCTGCACGGTATCTAATCCTAATCCCGTTCCTTCCCCAACTCCCTTGGTCGTAAAGAAAGGTTCAAAGATGTGCGGTTTTATCTCGGGGGAAATCCCGGGCCCGTTGTCGCCGATTTCCACAACAACGCAAGTATCCTCGCGATAAGTTCGAATTCGAAGCTCTCCTCTCCCGTGCATGGCATCAATCGCATTATCAATGATGTTGGTCCAGACCTGGTTGAGCTCGCTCCCAAACGAATTTACAAGAAGGGGAACGCGCTGGTAATCTCGCAGTACGGCCACTCCCTGTTTCAACTTGTGATTTAAGATCGTAAGCGTGGTTTCGAGGCTCTTTACGATGTCCACGTTTTGCACGGGCGCCTGGTCCATGTAGGTATATTCCTTGATGGCGCGGACCAAATCCGAAATCCGCGAGGTGCTGCTCTCGATTTCGTGTAACAGACTCGCGACCTCCACCGAAGCAGCGATCCTCACCAGAGCGGCGCGCGCGGTCTCCCCATCAAGGTTCGCAAACAGCGATTCCAGTACTTCCGGTCGGATGTTCCGTCGCGCCAGGTCAGCCGCCAGTTGCCACAAGTCGTTCTGTCCATGACTACGCAACAAAGAGTCGATCTGGTCTTCCAGGTCGCTAATGGTCAGTGCATCGGGTGGAGGTACATCCTGTTGCGTGAACGAAGCTTCCAGTTTTTCGATCTCTGATTTCTGCGCGGCAGTGAGATCACGCTTTCCCAGTTCGAGACTAGCGTCCCTGATTTTTTTCAAAACGTCACGCAATTGACTGGTGGCACGTTTGGCGGCGGAAGCCGGGTTGTTGAGTTCATGTGCCAGTCCCGCCGATAGCTTTCCGAGAGAGGCCAACCGGTCGCGCTGTTGTTCGAAGCGAGTGGCCTCACGAATCCGATCGGACATCAGACCCACCAGACGCGTTGTCAACTCTGGCATCTTTTGCACCAGTTCGGAAAATAGCGAAGCCGGGAATTTCAAAATTCGTCCGTCAGTCACGGCTCGACCGCTCACGGTGAACTGTTTCATCCTGGAGAAGGGCAGCACCCCGGTGACGTCGCCTGGCTTGCTTGAAAGCACGACTGTTTCGCCCCCAAATTCCCCTCGCCACTGAAATTGCCCCTCAAGAATTACGAACATCGCATCCGCTGGATCACCTTGACGGGCGTAGGTATCGCCCGTCTTAAGATGCATCTCTTGCGACTGACTAAGAAACCAGGCGATCTGATCATCAGGCAGGTCCGCGAACGCTGGGACACGAAGTAATTCCGATTTGTCGATCATTACACTTTGCTCAGATATTGATGGATGAACTGCACCGCCACCGACCCCTCACCGACCCCGGAAGCCACCCGTTTTATAGAACCATGGCGGACATCGCCAACGGCAAAAATGCCCGGAACATTGGTCTCGAGGAGAAACGGATCTCGGTCGAGCGCCCATCCCTTTGGGCGTTGGCCGTTCCGTATGAGATCAGGACCGGTCAATAGGAAACCGCGCTCGTCCCGTTCGACGACGTCCGCCAGCCAGTCCGTCCGCGGCAATGCCCCAATAAAGATAAACATCGCACTCGCTGGTACGCGCTCAACTTTGTTGGTATCGGAACAAAGAACCGAAATCTCTTCCAGGTGGGTTTCCCCGTGGGCCTCAGCCACGCTGGAGTGTGTCCATAGCTGTATGTTAGGCGTGTGTTGTACCTGGTCAATCAGGTATTGCGACATGGTGCTGGAGAGCGACTCGCCGCGCACAAGAATGACAACCCGCTGCGCGTATTTGGCGAAGTTCATTGCCGCTTGACCCGCCGAGTTGGCGCCGCCCACGACATAGACGATTTCGCCCTTGCAGGATAGTGCCTCTGTAGCGCCGCCCCCATAATAGATCCCCGCGCCTTGCAGCCGGTCTACTCCGGGAGCTTCCAGACGCCTCCACTGCACACCGGTGGCGATCATCAACGCGTGGCATGAAATCTCGTTCCCATCTGCCAGCTTGATGATTCGGTAAGGCCCCTCCGTTCGGACGCCGACAGCTTCCTGCGGCGCCAGGATTTCCACTCCAAAACGCTGGGCCTGAACGACCGCACGGCGGGCTAGATCGCCGCCACTGAGTCCGGTGGGAAATCCGAGATAGTTCTCGATGCGGGAGCTCATGCCGG
>DATEPX010000265.1:0-19532 GCA_035272945.1 Terriglobales bacterium | reverse complement strand
TGGAGAGCGTCGAGCGAGCCCACATTCTTCAAGTGTTGCAGGAAACCCACGGCGTCATCGAAGGTCCAGGCGGCGCTGCCAAGATTCTGAACCTCCACCCCAATACACTCCGCAGCAGGATGAAGAAGCTTGGTATTGAGCGTCCTTCTGCTTCAGCTTAAACCACGAAATTTCGTGGCCACGAACACTGGGTGTGGCTTTTGCCCACGACATCTCGTGGGAAGTGAGAAAGCTTCGGTTTCGCCACTCGCGCGATCTCTTGATTTCCCAACAACCTAGCTCCCTCCACTGTTTGTCTCAGCCCTGGCATTCCGTTTGCCCTTAGTCCTCGTGTTCAGAGGAAAAGAAACAGTGCTGAGAATTTCAATCTGTGACGATTCAGAGCAAGGTGTTCGGCTGGTCCTGGAAGGTCGGCTGGTGGGTCCGTGGGTTGGCGAATTGCGCAAGCAAATCGAGCAGGCGTTGTCGCAAGCGAAAAACGTCACGCTCGATCTCAGGAAAGTTTCATTTGTGGATCCGAGCGGAGTCGCTCTGTTGCGAGAACTCGGGGATCGTCAAGTCGAACAGGTGAATTGCTCGATCTTCATCAGTCAGCAACTGAAGGAAACAACTTTATGACAAGCCCTAACTCAATTGTTGCTCTGGCATCGGCAGAAGGGGTTCCGCAGGTCCGCTGTGATTCGCTTGACCTCAAAACTGCACGAGAGCGCGAACTGATGCAGCGCATTTGTGCCGGAGAGACGGATCTGTTCTACGAGCTGATCCGGCCGTACGAACGCGGCATGTTTTTCGCAGCCGTATCAATCCTCGGCAACGACCCCGACGCCGAGGAGGTTGCGCAAGAGGCTGTGTTAAAGGCTTTCAAGAATCTTGCGCGTTTTCGGCAGGAATCGAAGTTCAGCACTTGGTTGATTCAGATCGCGATCAATGAAGCGAAAATGAAGTTGCGTAAAGATCGCCGGCATCGGTATGAGTCTATCGACAACGGCCAGCACACGGATGAAGGCGAATACATCCCCACCGACTTCGCGGATTGGCGCGAAATCCCTTCCGATGCTCTGGAACAGAGCGAATTGCGAGAAGCTCTAAACAACGCCCTTGCATCGCTGCCCGAGAAGTATCGCACAGTCCTGATTCTTCGCGATGTGCAGCAGATGAGCATTGCGGAAACCGCCCAGATACTGGGGCTTTCCAAAGAGAACGTGAAGACTCGGACCTCCCGAGCCAGGCTGCAGATGCGCGATCTCCTGGCGCCTGGATGGGGGAGGTTCCTGGGCGAAGAAGCCTGCGTCGGAGGCGAGAAGCGTTTCAGAAAACCAGTTTGAACGGAACGATCAGAGCTCTTTTGTCAGCTTAGCGCGCAAGCGCTGACTGAATCCCGCCGGCAACTGAAAACTTCGTCCATCTCCCACCAGCCTCATCGTATTCCGCAAGCCATCATAGATCGCTGTGCAATGTGCGCACGTGGGCAGGTGGGCTGTGATTTGAGCCCTTAACTCTGGTTTGAGGTCCTTGTCGATGTAGTTCGAAAGCTCCCGGATCACTTCCAGGCAACTAATTTCCACGACTCCTCCATTCCGGGAATTTTGACGTTCCCTCTCGCTGCACAAAGTACAACCTTCAACCTCATGCGATTCCGATTTGGCTAAAAAGTGACAGGGCACGCCAAATCCAGAGGTGATGAATTCTTGTCACGGATTTGTCACCAAATCGCCGAGCGACGAATCGGATAGGCAAATGCAAACAACAATGAAGTGCGAAGGAATACAGGAGCCAGCTAAAGTGGCCGAGACGCCAACCGCACGCCGAACCTGGTTCGCGGATGCGATCTCGGCCGCCACCAACCATTGGCAGGAATATCTGATGGAAGCGACGTGCCTCGGTTTGTTCATGGTATCGGCGTGCAGTTTCACAGTCCTGCTGCAACACCCGGGCTCTATCGCGCGCCAGATTGTTCCGAGCGCCTTTGTCCGGCGGGCTCTGACTGGAATAGCAATGGGTTTGACCGCGATTGCACTCATCTATTCACCATGGGGTAAGCAATCCGGCGCGCACTTTAATCCGTCGGTAACTCTCGCCTTCTTCCGCCTCGGAACAATTGAGCCATGGGACGCGGTGTTCTACATCGTCGCCCAATTTGTGGGTGGGGCTCTCGGCGTGGTCCTTAGCGCCTTGATGTGGGGAGAAGCGATGGCCCACCAGAACGTGCGCTATGCAGCAACGATCCCAGGCGCGAAAGGTACAGCCGTCGCTTTTGTGGCGGAATTGCTTATCTCGTTCCTGATGATGACCATGGTTTTGAACGTTTCCAACTCGATGCGCATTGCCCGATTCACGGGCATCATTGCGGGTGCTCTCATTGCCACTTACATCACTATCGAAGCTCCGCTCTCGGGTATGAGTATGAGTCCGGCACGCACGTTTGCGTCAGCGATGTCGGGACGCATCTGGAACGCTCTCTGGGTTTATTTCACGGCACCTCCACTCGGCATGATGCTCGCCGCCGAACTGTACCTGTGGCTTCGCGGTAAGAGCGCGGTCTTCTGCGCGAAGCTTCACCACGACAACGATAAGCGATGCATCTTCCGCTGCAACTACAAGGCTCTGTTAACACCAATCACTCTCAAGGAGATAATGTAATGAAACCCAAGACTCTGATATACGGTTTAGTTATTCTCGCGGCAGTTATAGCTTGGGCGGCATTCCGTCCTGAGCGGCTGTTCGTCAACGCCAAAGCAAATGAAGGCTTTCCGACGTCGGCGGCGAGCACGGTAACGGAAAGAATTCTAGCTTCGGGCACTTTCCACAGCGTCGCCCACGACGGAAGTGGAAATGCCAGCATCTACCAGCTTTCGGACGGCAAACGCATTCTCCGCTTTACAAACTTTAAGACCTCCAACGGTCCTGATGTGCATGTTTACCTGGTCGCGGCTGACGACGCCACTGACAGCGAGATGGTGAAAAAAGCCGGCTATCGCGAAATCGGATCGCTCAAGGGCAACATCGGTGATCAGAATTACGAAATTCCTGCCGACATTGATCTGGCCCAATACCGCGCAGTCACGATCTGGTGCCAGCGTTTCTCCGTGAATTTCGCGACTGCGCCGCTGAGCTCAGGCCATAACTCAAATAGCACCTCGCAGGTCCTGTCATCTGGGAATTTTCACGATGTCGCACACAAAGGCGCAGGCCAGGCCACTGTTTATCAGCTGGCGGACGGGAAGCGCGTCCTTCGCTTCACGAACTTCGAGACGTCCAACGGCCCTGATGTGCACGTTTATCTGGTAGCCACCAAAGACGCCAGCGACAGCGAGACCGTGCAGCAGGCAGGATTTGTGGAAGTGGGTACTCTGAAGGGCAACATCGGAGACCAGAACTACGAATTGCCCTCCGATCTGGACCTGAACAAGTACCGTGCCGTAACCATCTGGTGCAAGCGCTTCGGCGTGAACTTCGCCACAGCTCCGCTTAATCTGTCCAGCCCGCCTATGTCCGCAATGAACCAGTGATTGCCTGAACTACGAAGGGAGACGGCCATGAGCCGCGACAACCAGTTCGACGTGATCATTATCGGAACGGGAGCCGGGGGTGGCACACTCGCCTATCACCTGGCTCTTTCAGGCAAGCGGATCCTCATCCTAGAACGTGGTGACTACGTCACTCGCGAGAAGGACAACTGGAATCCGCAGGCCGTCAACGTTGATGCCAAGTACAACACCAAAGAGTTGTGGCGCGACGTGGACGGGAAAGAGCTGCATCCACACACTAATTATTACGTCGGTGGGAACACGAAATTCTACGGCGCTGCGCTCTTCCGGCTACGCCAGCAGGACTTCGGAGAGACTCGTCACCACGGCGGAGTCTCTCCTGCCTGGCCGATCAGTTATGAAGAACTCGAACCGTACTACACGCAAGCCGAGCACCTTTACCAGGTGCACGGCAATCGCGGCGAAGATCCGACGGAACCTGCAGCGGGAAAGTCTTATCCCTGGCCGGCGGTAAGCCATGAACCCCGCATTCAGCATTTAGCCGACGATTTTCGCGCCTCGGGGCTCAAGCCGTTTCACACTCCACTAGGCGTGATGCTGGATGAGAAGAACCCGCGCTTGAGTCCCTGCATTCGCTGCAATACGTGCGATGGTTTTCCCTGTCTGGTTCACGCGAAGTCGGATGCGGAGGTCCTCTGCGTGGACCCAGCTTTGCAATACCCCAATGTCAGTCTGCTAACCAATGCGCTTGTGAAGCGCTTGGAGACGGATCCTTCGGGCCGGCAAGTTCAGCGGGTGATCGTAGAACGCAATGGCGAACTGAAGACGTATTCCGGCGACATCGTGGTGGTTTCCTGTGGCGCAATCAATTCGGCTGCCCTGCTGTTGCGCTCTGCTAGCGACAAACACCCGAACGGGCTGGCGAACAGGTCCGACGTGGTTGGCCGCCATTATATGGGGCACACTAACTCTGTACTAATGGCGATTTCCAAGTGTCCGAATCCGACGATCTTTCAAAAGACGCTCTCGGTCAATGATTTTTATTTCGGCTCAAGGGGCTTCGAATATCCAATGGGTCACATCTCTTTCGTCGGCAAGCTCGACGCGATCACGCTCCGGGCGGGCGCCCCGGCCATAGCTCCCGGATTCACCCTGGAGCTGATGGCGAAACATTCGCTTGATTTCTGGCTTACGTCAGAAGACCTGCCGGATCCACACAATCGCGTCACGATCAACCGCGACGGCGAGATTGTGCTTAGTTACACGCCTAATAATTTGAAAGCTCACGAACAGCTCAAGGCACATCTGCAGAGGGCGATGAAACAGAACACCTGCTCGATCCACGGGCACGAATGCCACCAAGGACTCTTCGCCCGAAGTTTATATGTCGGGCAGAGAATTCCACTGGCGGGAGTTGCGCACCAGAATGGCACAATCCGCTTCGGCAATGATCCGAAGACTTCCGCGCTAGATGTGAATTGCAAAGCGCACGAAGTTGATAATCTCTACGTCGTGGACGGGAGTTTCTTCCCGTCGAGCGCTGCCGTCAATCCTGCGCTGACCATCATGGCGAATGCTCTACGGGTCGGTGATCACCTGCTGCAGCGCCTCGGAGTCTCTGAAATTGAATACGGACGGAACCGCAAGCAAGACCGCGAACTCGCGGTGACTCGGTAACCGACCATGACCCGACTTCTGCAACTGCTTCATCCATATCGGCGCTTTGTGGCAATTTTGGCGGTATTATTGGCTCTGGCCGTACCCCAGGGGTTCGCGCAACAGCACTCCGCTCTAATAGAGGGTGTCGACGCGATCGGAATCACCGTCTCCGATATGGAGCGTGCGGTCGACTTCTATTCGAAGGTGCTCACGTTCGAAAAGGTATCGGACACCGAGTTCGCCGGGGAGAATTACGAGCACCTCGAAGGCGTGTTCGGACTGCGAATGCGGGTCGTTCGCATGAGGCTCGGCGATGAGTCTATCGAGCTCACTGAATATCTAGCGCCCAAGGGTCGACCGATCCCGGTTGATTCGCGCAGCAATGATCGGTGGTTTCAACATATAGCGATCATCGTTAGTGACATGGACAAGGCGTATGCCTGGTTGCGACGAAACCAGGTGGAATATGCTTCGTCAGGGCCGCAACGGCTTCCCGACTGGAATAGCAAGGCGGCCGGCATCTCGGCGTTCTATTTCAAGGATCCGGATCAGCATCCGGTAGAGGTGTTGCAGTTTCCTCAGGACAAGGGTCTGGAGAAGTGGCATCGGCCTACAGACAAGCTGTTTCTCGGTATCGACCACACGGCAATCGTGGTCTGGGACACAGACGCTAGCCTCAAGTTCTACCGTGACCTGCTAGGGATGCGCGTAGCTGGAGAAAGCGAAAACTACGGAACCGAGCAGGAACATCTGAACAACGTGTTTGGCGCCCATTTGCGCATTACCGCTTTGCGCGGCACAAGTGGACCGGGGATTGAACTGCTGGAGTACCTAGCTCCACGTGATGGACGGCCCTTTCCGTCGGACGAACACACTAATGACATCGTGCACCGGCAAACGGTTCTGTTAACCAGAAGTGCCGATCGCGCTGCTCGCAGTCTATCCGCCGCACAAGTCAACTTTGTTTCTTCTGGCGTCGTTGTGAATCATATTGAGCAGCTGGGTTTCACCAAAGCTGTGGTTGTTAGAGACCCAGATGGACATGCAGTTGAAGTTGAGGAGAAATAAGGAGGAGCGCATGAGCCGAGGCATTATCCAGGGTGCACTAGAGAACAACGAGACGTTTTCGCGGCTTGACGCTCGTGAACTCTCTCGACCCGACCGTGAAGTCTCGTCTGAACAACCTACGCTAGCTGATCTGGTGCTTCCGGGTACCGGTCACAGATTTTCGGATGGATTTGCGTGCCTGCTTAGAATACTTAGCGCAGGAGAATCCGCATGACGCAAGAAGAAGCCAGACTGTCGGAATCGGCGTCGCGCAAGAAGCATTGGAAGCGGTGGGGACCGTACCTCAGCGAACGCGCATGGGGCACCGTCCGCGAAGATTACAGCCCGCACGGAAACGCCTGGGAGTATCTCCCGCACGATCACGCCCGTTCCCGAGCTTACCGCTGGAACGAGGATGGACTGGCGGGCATCTCGGATCGTCACCAACTCATTTGCTTCGCGCTGGCGTTGTGGAATGAGCGTGATCCGATGCTCAAGGAGCGTCTGTTCGGATTGACGGGCAACGAAGGCAATCATGGCGAGGATGTGAAGGAATACTACTTCTACCTCGACAGCACACCCACACATTCGTACATGAAGTACCTATATAAGTATCCCCAGACGGAGTTCCCCTACTCGCAGCTAGTGGAAGAAAACCGCCGGCGTGGAAAGGACCAGCCCGAATTCGAACTGCTCGATACCGGCGTGTTCAAGGATGATCGCTATTTCGATGTTTTCGTCGAGTACGCGAAGGGAGATGTCGAAGACATCTTGATCAAGATCACTGCTACGAATCGCGGGCCGGAGGCTGCCCCGCTTAGACTCTTACCGACCATCTGGTTTCGCAATACGTGGTCGTGGGCGACTGATGAAGCTCGGCCGGATATGCGGCAGATGCCGGGGGGCATTGAACTCGCCCATCCCACTCTGGGGAAACGTTGGCTCTATTGCGAAGGTTCGCCGGAACTGTTTTTTACCGAAAACGAAACCAATCACAAGCGCTTGTTCGGGGTCGAGAACCGGTGCCCATGCGTGAAAGATGGAATCAATGATTACGTGGTGAATGGAAAGAAAGATGCTGTGGTCCCTGAACGCATCGGAACCAAGGCGTCGGCGCATTACACCTTGCAGATTCCTGCCGGTGGGACAGTGAAGTTCCGTCTGAGGTTGACCGATATCGAATTCCCTGGAGTGCCTGAAGCCGCATTTGAAGGCTTCGATGGGCTATTCGCGCTCCGGAAGAGCGAGGCGGACGAATTTTACCGCACGGTGATTCCCCAAGACCTCTCTGCTGACGCGCAGAATGTCATGCGCCAGGGCTTTGCCGGGATGCTTTGGTCCAAGCAGTTCTATCACTACGTCATCAAACAGTGGCTCGAAGGTGATCCGGGCAATCCGCCTCCTTCCGCTGAGCGGAAAAACGGCCGCAACAATCAGTGGCCGCACATGTATAACGCCGATGTCATCTCCATGCCCGATAAATGGGAGTATCCCTGGTACGCCGCTTGGGACTTGGCATTCCACTGCGTGCCGCTGGCGCTGGTGGATTGCGAATTTGCGAAAGAGCAGCTCGTGCTCTTGCTGCGCGAGTGGTACATGCATCCCAACGGTCAGCTCCCGGCTTACGAATGGGCGTTTGGCGATGTAAATCCGCCGGTCCACGCCTGGGCGGCGTGGCGCGTTTACAAGATCGACAAAAAGCGCTGTGGCAAAGGAGATCGCGCATTCCTGGAGCGCGTCTTCCACAAATTGCTGCTGAATTTCACCTGGTGGGTGAACCGCAAAGATGCCGATGGCATGAATATTTTCCAAGGCGGCTTCCTCGGGCTCGACAATATCGGCGTCTTCGATCGCAGCGCACCTCTGCCCACTGGCGGCTACATCGAGCAGTCGGACGGCACCAGCTGGATGGCTATGTACACGCTGAATCTGCTTGCCATCGCGCTGGAACTTGCCCGCGAAGATCCTGCGTATGAAGACGTCGCCAGCAAATTCTGGGAGCACTTCATCTACATTGCCCACGCGATGAATCATCGCGGCAACGACGGGATGGGCCTCTGGGATGAGATGGACGGCTTTTTCTACGACGTGTTGCGCTTCCCTGACGGACGCAAACATCCCATGCGGATCCGCTCCATGGTCGGACTGATCCCGCTGTTCGCGGTTGAGACACTCGAACCCGAATTGCTCGACCACTTGCCCGGATTCAAACGCCGACTTGAGTGGTTCATCGACAACCGGCGTGACCTGGTCGGCAACGTGGCCTGCATGCGGACTCGCGGCAAAGGGGAAAGACGATTGCTGTCCATTGTCGGCCGCGACCAGCTGCGCCGCGTGCTTCAGTTCATGCTCGATGAGAACGAGTTCCTGTCACCCTATGGAATCCGAGCGCTTTCCCGCTATCACAAGGACCATCCGTACACGCTGGCGGTGAACGGAATGGAGTATCGCGTCAACTATGAGCCGGCCGAGTCGAGCACCCGCCTCTTCGGAGGAAATTCCAACTGGCGCGGACCAATCTGGTTCCCGATGAACTATCTGCTGGTTGAGTCGCTCCAGAAATTCCATCACTACCTCGGCGACGGATTCAGAGTCGAATTTCCTTCGCACTCTGGAAAAATGCTCACGTTGTCGGAAGTAGCGGCCGAGCTATCGCGCCGGTTATCTAAGATCTTCCTCCGCGACGACAAAGGCGAACGTCCGGTGTATCGCGATGTCCCGAGATTTCAGACCGATCCCAACTGGAATGAGCTCATTCTGTTTCACGAGTACTTCCATGGCGACACGGGCAGGGGTGTCGGCGCAAGTCATCAGACCGGCTGGACCGGTCTCGTGACGAAAATGCTGCAGCAAAGCGGCGAGTCAAGCAAAAGCAGAAAGCGCGACCGAACGGCTGGGATCGCGTTCGCAGATTAACAGTATCAGTCTGAACGGAGACATGAAAATGAAAGCCATCAGTGTATTTCCTGGCAAAGCAAATAGCGTCCACCTGGCCGACCTGAACAAGCCCTCAATCGATGAGGTTCCCGATGGGCGGGGAGTGCTGGTCAAGGTTCTGCGTGTAGGCGTAGACGGCACCGATAAAGAGATCAACGCCGCCGAATACGGAGCCGCCCCTCCTGGCTTTAACTTTTTGGTGATTGGCCACGAAGGTTTTGGTCAGGTCGAAGCGGTTGGTCCGAACGTGACTGAGTTGCGCCCTGGCGACTATGTCGTGGCTACGGTTCGCCGCCCAGGGCGAAGCATTTACGACCTGATCGGCACCAACGACATGACCACCGATGATACATATTTCGAGCGCGGCATCAGCCTGCGCCATGGCTTCCTAACCGAGTATTACGTCGATGATGCTGAATTCATTGTGAAGATGCCGCAAGGCTTGAAACACGTAGGCGTGCTGCTCGAACCCTTCACGGTTGTTGAAAAGGGGATCCACCAGGCTTATGAGATCCAGCGCCGACTGAAGGTGTGGCGCCCTCGCCGCGCCGCAGTGATGGGTGCGGGTACCATCGGACTACTCGCAACCTTGGCCCTCCGCCTGCGTGGAATTGACGTCACCACATTCGCTCGAAACCACAAGCCGAATCTAAACGCCGAGCTCATCGAAGCTATCGGCGCCCGTTACCTCATCACCCAGGAAGTGCCCATCATCGAGGGCGGAAAACAATTCGGGCCATTCGATTTGATTTTCGAAGCTACCGGCAACTCTGGCGTAGTCTTCGACAGCATGCAGGCGCTGGGCAAGAACGGTGTTCTCGTTTTATCCAGCGTCACGGGCGGTGATCGCATGGTTCAGGTTCCGGCCGACCGCATCAACCTGGAATTCGTGCTCGGAAACAAGGTGATGGTGGGCACCGTAAACGCCAATCGCGAATATTTTGAGATGGGCGTGCGGGATATGTCGCAGGCCGAAGCCGAATATCCGGGCTGGCTGAGCCGGCTTCTCACCGATCGGGTCCGCGGGTTAGAGAACTACACCGAGCTATTCAATAAGCTCACGAACCCGAACGGCTCGATCAAGGTTTTTTGCGAAGTGGCTGAGCTGTAGGTTGCGCTGGAAAGGAATTCTGTGGCTGAGCAAAAGAAAACTCGAATCCTCATTCTCGGCGGCGGCTTTGCCGGGCTGCACGCCGCCATCCATCTGGATGTCACTTTGGCCCGCGATCCCGATGTCGAGATCACGCTGGTGAACCGGGACAATTTCTTTCTGTTTACTCCCATGTTGCACGAGGTTGCCGCCAGCGACCTCGATCTCACGAACATCGTGAATCCCGTACGAAAGCTCCTGAGGCGGATCAGCTTTTTCGCGGGAGAAGTTGAATCGATCAATCTGGAGCGGAAGCTCGTCACTGTGTCTCACGGATTTGACCATCACCATCATCAGCTTCCATACGATCACCTTGTCATCGGGCTCGGTTCCATCACAAACTTTTTCAATCTTCCCGGACTCGAACAGAGGGCGTTGACGATGAAGTCCCTGGGGGATGCGATCCACCTCCGAAATCGGCTGATAGCGCATCTCGAAGAGGCGGACACGGAATGCGCAGCTGCAGTGCGGCGCCCATTGCTCACGTTCGTCGTAGCCGGCGGGGGTTTTGCCGGCGTCGAGACCGTAGCCGGAATCAACGATTTCATTCACGAAGCGGTTCACTTTTACAACAATCTTCGTCGAGACATGCTGCGGGTTGTGCTCGTACATCCCGGCAATGTCATCCTGCCCGAGCTCGGGGAAAAGCTGGGCCGCTACACCGAAAAGAAACTTGCCGAACGAGGAGTCGAGATTCGTGTAAACACGCGGGTTACCGGCGTGACGGATAGCGGAGTTCAGTTGAGCACCGGTGAACACATCGAAAGTAAAGCTCTGATCTGGACCGCCGGGACGTCGCCGAATCCGGCGGTCGATTGCCTTCCCTGCGTTAAGGAACGCGGGCGTCTGAAGGTCGACGAAATGCTGCGCGTGCCAGATTGGCCCGGGGTCTGGGCGCTGGGCGATTGTGCGCTAGTGCCCGATAGCAGGACCGGCCAGTTTCACCCGCCGACCGCTCAGCATGCCCTGCGGGAGGGAAAAACACTTGCTAAGAACCTGATTGCGAGCGTGCGCGGTGGACGTCTGAAGCCATTCTCGTTTTCCACGATCGGACAACTGGCTGCCATCGGACGCCGAACTGGCGTGGCCAACATTTTCGGAATCAATTTTTCGGGATTCATCGCGTGGTGGATGTGGCGGACGATTTATCTGAGCAAACTTCCGCGATTCGAGAAAAAACTCCGTGTCGCACTGGACTGGACTCTTGATCTCCTGTTCACAAAAGATCTCGTGCAGTTCCAGACTTTTCGTGCTCCGACTATCTCACACGCAGATGAGAGTGAAAGCAGCTCGCCCTTGTCAACTTCTCGCGTAACAGCCGCGCGTGCGCTGGAGGGGGTGTCATGATCCGATTCGGAGAAGAGATTTGTACCAATCTTGATGCCGCGCTTCGGCGTGAATGGCTCGAAACCAATGGACTTGGCGGATTTGCCTCCGCAACGGTCAACGGATGTAACACACGCAGATACCACGGCCTTCTGGTCGCGGCGACGAAGCCGCCAGTGGGCAGATTTGTTCTCTTGTCAAAGCTGGAAGAGACTCTGATCATCGACGGGCGAAGATATGAGCTCGGCACGAACAGTTACCCGGGCGTCGTATATCCTCGGGGCTTTCAGTATCTCATGGAATTCCGGCTTGATCCGTTCCCAACTTTCACGTTCGGCGTGGAAACAACTGAGATCGAGAAAACGGTGTTCATGGTGCAAGGAGAAAACACCTCGGTCATTCAATATCGGGTTAGCGGCGAAGCAGCCGGAGTACAGCTCGAGATTCGACCCCTGATCGCCTTTCGTGACTATCACACCCTGACTCACGCAAACGAGGCGCTCAACGGCACAATCGACCAGCAACCATGGCAGATCAGCGTTTCTCCGTACGCCGGCCTCCCTGCGCTTTATCTCGCGAACAATGCCGACGAAATCGAGAGCACTGGGAATTGGTATCGCAATTTCGAATATGAAGCCGAGCGCGAACGGGGGCTCGATTTCACGGAAGACCTGTTCAATCCCTGTGTGCTGCTCTTTGATCTGAATTCAACCTCCAAGGCGACCATTATCGCATCTACCGAAACCCACGATGTGAATGCGGCCGAAGAATACCGAGAGGGTGAGATCTCGCGGCGGAGAGACAATGCGCTGCACTTGCGGGTCGGCGATGACTTCGTAAGGTCGTTAGCAACTGCAGCCGACCAGTACATTGTCTCCCGCGGTGAACAGAAGAGCGTAATAGCCGGATATCACTGGTTTAGCGATTGGGGCCGTGACACTATGATCGCGCTCCCGGGGCTGACTCTTCCCACCCGGCGCTGCGATGTGGCTCGCAGTAGTTTGCGCACGTTTGCACAACACGTTGATCGCGGCATGCTTCCAAATCGCTTTCCAGATGCTGGCGAGACACCTGAGTACAACACTGTCGATGCCACACTCTGGTTCTTTGAAGCCGTACGGGCGTATCTCGCATATACGGCCGATCTAGATTTCGTTCAGCAGGAGCTATACAGCGTTCTGAGTGACATCATTGCCTGGCATGTGCGCGGAACCAGGTTTGGTATCAAGCTCGACTCGGCGGGTCTGCTCAATTCGGGCGAGTCAGGCGTGCAACTGACCTGGATGGACGCGAAGGTCGGCGACTGGGTGGTTACACCGCGACGCGGTAAGCCGGTGGAGATTCAAGCGCTCTGGTACAACGCGGTTTGCATCATGGAGGATATTGCGGGACGCCTCGGTGATGAATCCGCGCGGAAGCGATACAACAGCATGGCTGCTGTCACGAAATGGAGCTTCAATCGCCTGCTGTGGAACGAGAAGGGCGGCTATCTGTATGACGTTGTCAATGGCGGGTCACCTGACGCGAGTATCCGCCCCAATCAAGTATTCGCGGTGAGCTTGCCGCACTCCATGCTCAGTTCCGAGAGGGCGAAACAAGTTGCAGGCATTGTGCAACAACATTTACTCACACCATACGGCTTACGCAGTCTTGCTCCGAGCGATCCGCAGTACCGAGGCCGTTACGCCGGAGATGGCGCCAGTCGCGATGGTGCATACCACCAAGGCACCGTATGGCCGTGGCTGCTCGGGCCTTTCATTACTGCATATATAAAGGTAAACGCCGGAAGCGAGTCGGCACGCCGCCAAGCTGAATCATGGCTAGCACCTTTGAAGGACCACCTGGCCGACGCTGGTCTTGGCCACATTTCAGAAATCTTCGAAGGAGATCCGCCGCACCGGCCAGTCGGCTGCATTGCGCAAGCCTGGAGCGTGGCAGAGATACTGCGGGTAACGGTGGAGGACATCTACGGAATTCGACCTCAGTACGCAGCATTCTCGCGCGGAACTACTCTGAATCAAGAAGTAAAAGAAGTGATCGGCCAAAGTGCCGCCACATAAGGGCAATCGATGGAGCCTCGTCCTCTTTACATCCCGGTAATTCTCGGAACCACACGCATGGGCCGAATGAGTGCTCACGTAGCGCGATTGCTGACGGAAGAAGTCTCGAAGCAGGCGGGGGTCGAAACCGATCTCATCGACATTGCCGGCCTTCCATTGCCCACGAACGACGCTGGAGAGGCTATCAAAGAGGGTGCCTTTTCTTCCAAGATGGATCGTGCCGACGGGCTGGTGATCGTCGCACCCGAGTACAACCACGGTTACAGTGGATTGCTGAAACATGTTCTGGATAGCTGTCTGAAGGAGTATGTACACAAAGCCGTCGGGATCGTTGGCGTTTCGGCGGGGCCATTTGGGGGAACTCGGGTTATCCAGAATCTTCTGCCTGTCATGCGAGAACTTGGATTGGTCACGATCTTTTGGGATGTTAACTTTTCTACCGTGCAGAACTCGTTCGACGGCAGCGGAAAGCTGCTCGATCCCTCTTATGTTCGACGCATTGACAAGTTCCTGCAGGAACTGATTTGGATGTCACGAACGCTCCGATACGGGCGTGAGAATGTTCCGGTGTAGGCGATGACCGCCACTATGAGTATCAGCGAAAAAATGAAATGCCCACGTTGCGGTGCTGACATGAACCACCACGCAGACAGAGTTTTGCCATCAGAATCAACAGAAGCAGTTCTTGACCCTGTGTTTGGAGTCAACGTTGTCGAGCTACACAGTTGCCCCGCCTGCGGAGCGTCAGGGTCGCGACCTTGTTCGTAGATCGATTGCAAACGCGGCTATCGTGGTGAGCCGATGGTAGAGCGCCAGGGGAATCCGGTAATTCTCTACGGAAATCGGATTCAAAAAACTAAGCTTGCCCCACGAATGTAAACCCTTTTCTGTGAACCCTGCCCCTGCCCAAAAAACGGCGGCAACTCGACATTACATTCGTAAGTCGTTGAATGCAGGCACGACTGACGAGGAAACTGAACCCCTGGCGCGATTACCAGGTGTTCACATTTATCGGAGTTCACGCGATTGCAAGTGCTTGAAAAGAATGGTCGGCCCTAGAGGACGATTTTCGAACTTTTCTGCTATCTGAACCTTCTCGCCAGGGCCGGTTCGAGGCGATCGGCTGAAACGACAAGGTACACGGCACCCGCCTCGCCCTCGATCCCGTGCTTTATCGGACTCGGGTACCGCGTCTCGCAAAGAGGGGTTCGAAAGGCTTGAGCTGTGAGTTGGAAACTCTCCCGCACTGTTCTTAGAGGACGGGACAGGAGCAATCCTGTCCTGTCACTCGGTACTCTTGCATTGGATGTGACCTAATCGTCTGTCGGCTGGGGCCGATCCGTCAACAGTTGACTCATATATATAATAACACTAAACTGTATATACAATGAACAAAGGGGGGAAACCGATGGCAGTGGCCCTCACATCGATCAGGCTCGACAAGCAACTGGCAGACGAAGCAGCCGAAGTGCTAGGTGTTAAATCGCGAACCGAGGCCGTACACGCGGCATTGCGCGAAATTGTTGCCCTGAAGCGTTTCAAGAAGCTGATGTCGAAATACGGCGGGAAGCTCGAATTCTCGGGACACGATGAGTAATCTTGTTGTCTTCGACACTTCGATCTTCATCGACCATCTCCGTACCGGTCGCCACCAGCAGCGAATCGCAGAAACTACGGGTCTGGTGCGAAACTCAGCCGTGGTGCTCGCGGAACTCAGCCGGGGAGCCACCAAGTCTTCCGAGCAAGAGTTTGTCGAACGACTTGCTCGCAACCATCCAATCCTGACACCAACCGAAAACAATTGGCTCGAATCCGGACGCCTGCTTAGCAAAATCCGTGTTGATAAAGGCTTTCATGGGGAAAAGCTTCGCGATTTGCACGTTGACCTATTAATCGCACTGACCGCCAGATCTGCAGGGGCGCGTCTGGTGACTTCAGATCGAGCGGATTTTGAATTGATCGCGAGCTATCGCAGACTGCAGCTTGAGATCTGGTGAGCTACCCAACCTATGGCTCTAGCCAAGCTTCCGCGGATGAAGAAGTAGGTCCTTGGCCTGCAACGTCAGGCAACCGCCGGTCCAAGAGTTTCGAATTGACGCACCCCAGGTGCCGTTCAATCCATGGCCACCAAACAGTATGTCTTTGCTTTAAGTCCGGGGTCATACACCATGGCCTGGGCACTTCTGGCCAGCGGAGAAGCGCAATGGGCGCGCAGGAAACACCCGCCAAGAGTGCGCGCTGGATTCAACAGAAATACCGGGGCCATCGTCGAGGCTGGAACTGGTCTTTCGGTCTTTCGGTCTTTCTTTGGTGTCTGGCAGACGGCTGACGGCGAGGCATCGATAGTATGGCTGCAGCACGCCCGCCGGACACCAATCCGGCGGCATATCAAAATCAGGAGTGAGTCGAATCCTTACGATCCGGCTTGGAAGGAATACTTCGAGCAGCGAAGAGCCTTTTGCAGCGGTCGTGAGGTTTACTTTACTGACCTGGCGATGCCTTTACCCCGCGACCATTCCCAGCCGAGCTTCTGCGAGAGCCGCCGTAAGGCAACATTACTACGGATGCGAATTCCTACTTACCCTGCGTACGTTTAAGGAACGTCCCGTCTTGAAGTTCGGTGAATGCCTCCTGCAGCTGCTCCTGCGTATTCATCACGATGGGACCGTACCAGGCAACCGGCTCCTCAAGCGGCTTTCCCGAAACCAGCAGAAAGCGAATTCCATCATCCCCGGCTTGAACCGTCACTTCGTCGCCGCGGTCAAACAGTATGAGCGAGCGGTTGTCCGCTTCGACCGGAGGAGTCGTGTCCAACCACTTGATTCCCTCCGTTGGCACCGCGAGTGGGCGTGAGGCATTGCAGAACTTGCCGCTGCCGGCAAAGACATAGGCAAAGGCATGACGCATGGTCTCCACGGGAAGAGTTTTTCTCTTCCCTGGGGAAACCGATACATCCAAATAGATTGGGTCGGCTGCGACCCCATCCACCGGGCCGGTCTTCCCCCAGAAACTCCCGCATACGACGCGCACGTGTGTGCCGTCATCATCGGTGATTTCAGGGATCTCGGTGGCCTTCATTTCCTGGTAACGGGGCGCGGTCATCTTGAGCGATGACGGAAGATTGCCCCATAACTGGAACCCATGCATCCGTCCCACGTGATCGCCTTTCGGCATCTCCTGGTGAATGATCCCGCTGCCCGCTGTCATCCACTGCACGTCCCCGGCACCGATAACGCCGCTGTTGCCGATGCTGTCGCCATGCTCCACCGTTCCCGCCAGCACATAGGTGATGGTCTCGATTCCACGGTGCGGATGCCAGGGAAACCCTGCCAGATAGTCCTCAGGAACATCGTTGCGGAAGTCGTCCAGCAGCAGGAAAGGGTCAAAGTCCTTGGTGTTCCCAAAGCCGAAAGCGCGGCGGAGGTGTACACCTGCGCCTTCAAGAGTCGGTTTCGATTTGATAAGCCGCTTAATAGGTCGGATGGACATATTCAACTCCAGCGCAAACCAGTTTCATTGTTGAATCTAAAATCCCGAGCTCGTCTGTGCCGCGATGCATCGTTTCTATCGCCTCGTGTGCAGCGTTGTATGGCGGAGCTCCGGATACCAATGACTTCTTAAAACTCGTCCAGTCGCTCCTGAAGACTTGCCTTTGCATTCCCCTTTCTGCGGCTCGACGACTGACAAGTGATCAAGCTGCCCAGTTAGATTTGGTAATTGTTGTTCAGATAGCGGTGCGCCCTCCATCTACGGCGAGTTTTGCGCCGTAAATGAAACTGGCACGGTCTGTGGCCAAGAAGACAATTGCCTCCGCTATCTCGTCGGCGGTAGCTGGACGGCCGGCCGGTCCTTGGGCAGCTAGCTGCTCAAGACTCTCGCCCATCGGGTCCGTACCTTCCGTGCGCGTGGGCCCAGGACTCACGGCATTCACACGGACACCGCTCGGCCCATATTCAGCAGCCCAAGTCTTAGTCAGCAGGTTGATGGCGGCCTTGCTCGAACCGTAAAGGCTCATCCCGGGCGCCCCGTAATCTGCAGCCATGGTCGACAGATTGACGATTGCACCTTTGCCTCTCTTCGCCATTAGGGGAGCCAATTCCGCTACCAGGAAATACGGCGCCTTCACATTTAGGGAAAAAACGCGGTCAAACTGTTCTTCCGTCATTTCATGTGTTGGTCCGAACGGGTAGATTCCTGCATTGTTGATCAGAATATCGATGTGGCCATTCCCGAGTTCGATCGCCCTTTTTGCCAAATCGTGGGCACTGGCTGCGTCCTGAAGATCGGAGGAAATAAAGTCGGCTTTGCCTCCTGCCGCACGAATTTCGTCGACTGTCTTCTTGCCGCGCTCCGCATTGCGTCCCACAACCAAAACATGGATGCCGATCTGCGCCAGTTTCTTGGCTGTCGCGCGACCGATTCCACTCGTTCCTCCGGTGATAAGTGCTGTCGAAGAGTTGCTTGTCATGTGCAATCCTCCAGCTGGGTTCACGGCTTATTAGAGTCACACACACGCACCCCGGTTTCACGAAACCAGTAGACTTGATTCGGCAGCTCGATCGAGCTGGAAACGCGCCGAATAAAGCACGTAGAACTCCGGCCATGATCGAGGCCAGATCGACCCTATTCTGATCCGCCTGGCGGCCGTCCGGCCGGTGCTCAAGCAATTCCGGCGGGAGGCCGGAGGCGAATTGCCAATGTCTCATTGACTTTTAGCACACTTGCTCTTTCGCCGCACATTCGCGCCGATTCTTTCTTTCTGTGCGTTGACACCCTTTCCTATGCTGTCCTACCATGCTCATCTAACAGGGGTGATGCCTCCCATTCGTTGCCGCTAGAGGCCATCGCGGAATGCGCATGGGAGATTCAATCAAAGAAGCGGAGCGATGCCGCGACACAGGACATCCGGAAGACCGCTTAATCTGCTCCCGCGAGAAGAAGATAGAGACGCTTGGACTACACGACCACACTTACTGGCAGTCCCTTCGCTGTACTGACGGCGATTGTGGCCCCCGCCATCCTCACCAACGCGTCATCGGTTCTGGCACTAGGCACCAGCAACCGACTTGCGCGCGTCGTGGATCGGACTCGTATAGTGGGCGGCGAGTTGGCCGGCTTTGAGCCCGGAAGTCCGGATTATCAAGGGTGGGCTACACAGCTTGAAGCTCTGCAGGTTCGCGTTCAACTGCTAGTAAAGGCTCTGCGGCTCTTCTATGCTGGGCTCGGATTATTCGCTGCCTCAGCTCTTGTATCGGTCGGCGGTGCTATCGGAGCTTATTATGGACAGCGGGTGCTGTTTGAAGCAGGCGCGGCCCTTGCAGTGCTCACGGGCGCATCGGCAGTCGCGGGATTAGTTTTTGGCTGCGTGTTGATGGTGCGCGAAACACAGCTCGCAGTACGAACCTTGGCGGAGGAAGGGAAAATTCGAACAAGCCAACAACGCATTGCCCGGTCCCTCCGCTAGCGAGCTTCAGACGCTTCGGAACGTGCCGTTTTCTACGTCAACCCTGCGGTGACAAAATTGTCGGCGATGTGTGTCGAATCCTGCAGGCGACGACCAGGCATTGCAATTCGGACCTTCTGACGCGGAAATCGATGTAGGGATGGAAGGTCCGGAACTCTCAGCCACTACCGTACTGCGACCGACTCCGGAACACCTGCGAGTCTCTCGTATTCTTTGTCAGTCAGCTGCACCGAGGCGGCCGCAACGTTCTCCTCGAGATGTTCGACCGAGCTGGTTCCCGGGATGGGCAGCATGATCGGGGAGCGCCGCAGGAGCCAGGCCTACGCAACCTGCTTCGGAGTTGCGTGGTGCGCTTGGGCAATTTCGTTCAGCACATCGCCGGCCACCCTGCCCGCTCCGAG
>DATEPX010000264.1:0-25272 GCA_035272945.1 Terriglobales bacterium | reverse complement strand
GAGAGGAGGGGGCGATCATACGTGTACTCGAATATATCGAGTAAGATTTACATTGTCAAGAAAATAATGAGCGGATCGGCTTTTTCTTGGGGTACCGAGAGATGTGCGAAGAGAACAAGCAAAATCTGCAGATCTGCCACGCCGCTACATCAGCGACCCGCGTCAATCAAGGGGTTGAGCCCTGGGTTTCACAACGCCCTTTAGCTAGTGACCAGTATCCAACCGAGCACCCAGAGCATGTGTTCACGGGTCAGAGACCCGCTTCCGCACCACACCTACAGCGGTATATTCCCGTGCTTCTTGGGCGGGTTCTTGTCGCGCTTGGTTTCCAGCATCTCCAGTGCCTGGATGAGCTTTTTGCGGGTTTCCCGCGGTTGGATAACGGCGTCCACAAAGCCGCGGTCCGCTGCGACGTAGGGATTGGCGAAGCGCTCGCGGAACTCCTCAATTTTTTCCTGGCGCATCTTGGCTTTGTCCTGCGCCTTTTCCAGTTCCCGCTTGTAAACGATGTCCACTGCACCCTCGGGTCCCATGACGGCGATTTCAGCTGTCGGCCAGGCGTAGTTCACGTCAGTGCGAATGTGCTTTGACGCCATAACGCAGTAGGCGCCGCCATAGGCTTTGCGGGTAATCACAGTGACCTTAGGCACGGTGGCCTCGGCAAAAGCAAACAGAAGCTTGGCCCCGTGCTTGATGATGCCGCCATACTCCTGATTCGTACCGGGCAGAAATCCGGGCACGTCTTCGAAGGTCACCAGCGGGATGTTGAAGCAGTCGCAGAAGCGGACAAAGCGCGCGCCCTTGATGGACCCGTTGATATCAAGCGTCCCCGCCAGGAATGCCGGCTGGTTAGCCACAATTCCCACGGAGCGGCCATTCAGCCGGGCGAATCCCACTACGATGTTCCTGGCGTAGTGCTCCTGCACTTCGAAGAAATAGCCGTCGTCAATCACGCCGTGAATTACGTCCTTGATGTCATAGGGCTGATCCGATTCCGTGGGAACAATCTTGTCCAGCGCGGCGTCGGCCCGGTCGGCGGGATCAGTGCAGGCCTTGCGCGGCGGATCGTCGAGATTGTTGGAAGGCACGAAGCCAAGCAACTCGCGGATCATTGACAAACATTCGGCATCATCGTGAGCCATGAAGTGCGCGACACCCGAGGTCTCGTTGTGGGTCGCCGCCCCGCCGAGCTGGTCCTTGGTGACCTCCTCGAGGGTCACAGTCTTAATCACGTCAGGACCGGTGATGAACATATAGGAGGTCTTGTTCACCATCAGGATGAAATCAGTAATGGCCGGCGAATACACCGCGCCGCCGGCGCAGGGTCCCATGATGCCCGAGATCTGCGGCACCACGCCGCTGTAGAGAGTGTTGCGCAGAAAGATGTCGGCGTAGCCGGCCAGCGACATCACGCCTTCCTGGATGCGTGCCCCGCCCGAATCATTCAGGCCGATCACCGGCGCGCCCATTTTGGCTGCCAGGTCCATGATCTTGACGATCTTGGCGGCGTTGGCTTCGGAGAGTGAACCGCCGAACACGGTGAAATCCTGCGCAAAAACGAAGACCAGGCGGCCTTCAACACGGCCATAACCGGTGATGAACCCATCGCCGTAGAACTTCTGCCTTTCCATGCCGAAGTCCGTGCAACGATGGGTGACCAGCTTGTCGGTTTCTTCAAACGTGCCCTCGTCGAGCAGGAACTCGATGCGCTCGCGCGCCGACATCTTGCCTTCTTTATGCTGCTTTTCCCGGCGCTGCGCCCCGCCGCCTTCTTCTGCCAGATGGTCGCGCTTCTTCAGCTCTTCCAGCTTCTGTTCGAGGTTCATGGCGGGAGATTATAGCCGCGTTATGCAGGGCGGGATGTGATGTCGAGCAGAATGAAGAGGTTGGACGGGCAAGGACGAACGTCGCTCCATGTTTGCCGCCTGCGCCTCCCCTTAGTTCAGGTTCGATCCCATGGGCTGGTATTTGTATTTCTTGCCATCGAAGAAAATCACCGACGTACTCTCACCCGCGCCCGTTTCTTCGGAATAGATGGCGGTGACCAGCTTCTTCTTAATCTGTACGTGCTTCACTGCCACCTGCTTAAACGGAAGATTGATGATGACAAACTTGGCCTTCGGTGTTTCTGCCCGCCACCCGTCGGCACCTGCCCCATGGATGATGAGCAGCACCAGGCCTTTATGTTCTGGATCAATGGCGCCGAACTGGCTGGTGATTTTCGGGTCACCCACGCCAAAGAATTCGTCATAAGGATCAAGGGCCCGAAAATGATGCTCGTCGGCGTCAATCAGCGGGTTCCTGCCGCGGGCTACGACGGCGAGGTCCTCGACTCCATCGTTATCGAAATCCCCCGTTAGGGTTGGGTAACTCGTCACCAGAGTGAACTCGCTGCCAAACTGTTTCTGGATGAAGTCGTTGTCGAGCGCGGTGTCTCCCTTGGTCGAGCCCTGCTGCGCGGGACAGTTCAGCGCCCAAAGGAGAGAAATCGTAATAATGAAAACGGCCCGGTGAGACCACATGCAACTACTGTAGTCCTGCCGCCGGCTGTGGACTAGAGGCAAGGCAGGTAACTAAAGTTCTGCCATGCCTCAGCAAATCCTTCACTTCGTAATTGCCAACGACACGACCGCGCCGGTCATGTCATTCTGCATGGCGAAGAAGGAGTTCGGTACTTGTGTCAAGTTGCCGGTGTTCGAGTCGACGTGGTACGCCACCGGTCCCTGGTTGCAATGCCAGCAGTTCTGGTCCGAGATGATCGCCCAGAGAAACTTCCCTGTGGGATCAAGGACCGGCCAGTCTCCCGGCACTGAGTTCGACGCCAGTGTCAAGGCGCCGGTGGTGGGATTCACCGACATGGAGCCGCAATTCTCAAACAGGAATTTCCCCTGAGGCGCCATGGTCATGTTGTCGACGCCTCCACATTGGCCGCCCGCGTTGAAAGGCGCCCCGGAAATCTGGGTCAACGCTCCCGTGTTCTGGTCCACTTTGTAAGCATAGATGTTGGTCGTGCCCAGGGTGCTTTCATACAAGAATTGATTTGACGGAATCACCACGACGGCATAGGGCTGTGGCGCTGTGCCGAAGGGAGAACCTGGGATCATCGTCAGCGCCCCGGAGGCGGTGTCGATGGAGTAGGCAAAGATTCCAGTACTCGTGGCTACGTAGAGGAACTTGTCCCTCTGATCGACCGCAATCCGGTTGGCGAAGCCATAGGAGATCGTCGGAGGCGCAGCCGCAAAGGGTGATCCCGTCACAGGCGTCAGCTGGCCGGTTCCCGCCTGTATGCTATGCGCGAACACCTGTCCATCTCCGTAGGCATAGACGAACTTGCCCGCCTGACTCACCGCGACCGTGTCGAAATTTTGCGAAGACGAGAATGGCGAGTTCGCCATCTGGGTGAGCGCCCCAGTCTGGCGATTGATGGTGTAGGCGAAGAGTCCGGGCCGGGTTGCTTGATACAGAAAGCTGCCCGAGGGATCAATGGCGCTATTGGCGGCAAAGTTCGGCAGGGGATTCGGCTCCGTTATCGTGACCGCAGACAGAATGCCGGTTTGCTGGTTGATCTTGGCAGGGATCGGAGCGCCATTCGGGATCTGAGTGCCATAGAGGAAGTGCGGTGCGCTGTCTTGCCCGGAGGCGCCTAGGCCAACACCAAACGCAGGACTCGGAGTCAAACCACCGCCACCTGATCCGCCACCACTGCCGCCACCTGATCCGCCGCTTCCGCCTCCCGGTCCACTAGGAGACGGAGCTCCCCCCGGAGCGCCTGGAGCAGGGTTCGACGAATGCATGCTGCTGGCCCCACAATCCGAAAAGTAAACAGCCACCGTAAACAGCGCGAGGACGCCAACCAACCGGTACCTCATGACACCCCCTTGGGTCTACTCCCGAGCTGCTTGAGTCTTTGGGAGCGCAGATTGGATGGGGGGAGTGCTGGAGCAGTTGGTTCGAACCCGCCTTCAAAGCGCTCTTCAAGGAATGTAGCCCGGCAACTGGTGTGGATTCCGGCATTTAGAGGAGAGACAAAGCGAAAAAAACAAACCGGAGTCATCAACCGTGCCCGAGCCGTCGCGGTTAAGTTCTGAAGTGTTCCCAGCCCTGTGGGCTGAGTTCGGACAGGCCACCGTGTGCGTTCCTGATAAGTATTTTCTTGCCGCGCGTGATGCAGCCGATTTCTGCGATTGGGACCTCGCCAATGCGTGCAGGAACCCGTTTCGCGGCAGGCGTAGTAAACAGGAGTTCGTAGTCCTCACCACCATGGAGGGCAAACCGAACGTCAACCGGCTGACGGGCCCTGCCGATCCGCGCCACCGGAATGAGCGCTTTTTCGATTTCCGCCCCTACGCCTGATTCTTCGCAGATGCGCCGAAGGTCCGTAGAGAGCCCGTCGCTGATATCAATCATCGACGACGCCAGCCGTTGACCGGACAGGATTCTCCCCGCCTCCAGGCGAGGCATGGGGAAGAAGTGCTGGGGATAATCTTTCGGAGGAATCCGTTTTCTCCGCTTTGAAAACAAGCTCAGTGCCGCCGCAGCGCCTCCCAATTCGCCGGTCACATGAATCCGGTCGCCAGGGCGCGCGCCGGATCGCAGAATGCCTTTCCCGCCCGCCACCGAACCGACGACCACGATGTCGGCCAGGACTCCCGCAGGCGATTCGGCTGTGTCCCCGCCTGCCAGAACGACGCCGGCGCTCGCGGCCAGCCTGAGCAGGCCATCCATGAACCGGTCCACCCACGACTGCGGTAGTTTGCCCGGCACGGCTAGGGATAAGAACACAGCAATCGGCTCGCCTCCCATGGCGGCGATGTCGCTCAGACCGCGGGCCAGACAGCGGTGTCCAACCGACTCAGGGGGATGCCATTCTCGTCGAAAATGGATCCCTTCCAAGCTCAAATCGGTAGTGACCAGCGCTTGGTGGCCGGGACGAACCCGCAGCACCGCGCAGTCGTCTCCTATCCCGGCGACCACGGCGAGCGAGCGCCTCCCCAGGCGGCGACGGATGCGCTCTATTAGCGCTCTCTCAGGAAGCGGCAAAGCGCGATCAACTATATAAGAATCTGGTGTCCCAGAAACTGGGCCAAGTAACCCGTCCCAGAAGTACATTTGGATTACCTGCCTTGGTAACCAGTAATACCCTCATTGTGTCGTTGACAGGGGGAATCAGGTTTGCTACCGTTGCGCAGTTATATTCCAAGTACCTTTGGCCGATCTAGCTCTCGTAATTAGTTACAATTACGGGAGTTAGCAATTTGGTCTTGCTCCTGGTTCGGTAGGTGAAAGGGCACGCAGAGGCCTTCGACCCCACAATGCATGGGGGCGTAGCCCGGAATCGGGATTGGAAGACGGGGTTCTACGGCAATCCGTGACCCGCCCCGGCCGGTACTTCAACCCGATCCCTAACAGGACACATATTGCGTAAGCGCTTCTACATCCTTTTTGTGGCCCGCGGCGATGACGGGCAGCTTCGCAAAATCCCGATCCCCGTCCACTATCTGTACGTGCTGGTATTGGGGGCGGCGATTGGAATCCTGAGTCTGACGGGGATCGCCAGCTCCTATTCGCGCATGCTGCTGAGGGTGTCGGAATACAACCAGCTGAAGACCGAAAAAGACGAACTGACAAACCGCTACTCGCAGCTGGAGCAGCTGGCTCGGGAGAAAGATATCCAGGTAGCATCGCTAGGCTCGCTGGCCAGCGAAGTGTCCGCCTTATATGGCCTGAAAGCGGAGCCCATCCTGCTGACGATTGATGAAAAGAATTATCAGGACGCCCAAGTTAGCTCCTCCCTCGACCAGTTTTACGCTTTGAAGAACTCCGCGCTGACCGGAGCCGCCACTGTTGGCATCACACTGGGACTAAACCGCAACGTGACCATGGCCGACTGGATCCGGGCCAACGCAGCCCCCAACCTCTGGCCCGTGGAAGGCGCCATTACGGGCTCTTTCGGCGAGCGCATCGACCCGTTCAACGGGGAAGGCGCGTTTCACAGCGGGGTGGATATTTCTACATCCTTCGGAACTCCGGTGATCGCTCCGGCGGATGGAGTGGTCACCTTCGCTGACTTCCTTGGCGGCTACGGCCGCGCTATTGTGGTCGAGCACGGCCGCGGCATCAGCACCCGGTACGGGCACCTGGCCAACTTCGCGGTAATTGCCGGCCAGCAGATACATCGTGGTGACACCATCGGCTACGTTGGCCTCAGCGGTCGTTCTACGGGCCCGCATCTCCACTACGAAGTCCGGATCAATGACACTCCGGTCAACCCGCATAAATACCTACGCCTGACCGTGGCACGAGGCGGCGGCTTCGCAGCCGGAAGCTAGAGAACCGCTATCGGCCTTCAGCCATCAGCTCTCGGCGGGACAGTCTTGTCACGTCCAAGCTTCTCCCCTTGTCATTCCGAAGCGTAACGAGGGATCCTGCTTTTGGCTGCGTTCGCCTTGCGTTGGAGACCGGAGTGCGCCGACCCTCGAGGGCTGATCGCTGCGAGCGAGCTATCCTCGAATCCCGCTCCAGGTTTCCGATACAACCATCGAATTTCCAGGATTGTGCGGATCGTAGCGCACGGACGCAGGCACACCCAGGCGACAGGAGTGCAGGTTGACCCGTTGCCGCAAGTAGGTGACATCTTGGGAGGCTTCGTAGGACACGCCTGCCACATCGTAGTGATAGATGAGCATCGTTGCGTGCTTTTCTGCGTCGGTGTTGATCTCCTGAACGTCAACCACCGCTCCATCGGTGATGCGGCCGATCTCGTCTAGCATCGCGCGGCGCTCGCGCTCCAGATCTTCGGCGGTCTTGCGCTTGCCGCGCAGCAGGAAGTACAAGGCGATGGTTACGACTACGCCAACCGCAATCAGCGAGTAGATACGAAACGGGATCATGCGAGAAAAAACCCAGGGCCTCTGTTTGAAAAACAGCATAAGCCTTATCGCTGAATCGGGGAAGAGGAGTATCAGGTTACGGAAGTTCAATCAAGGCGGGGGCCAGCCGTGGTGGGGACAGGTGCTGTATGGAGGCGGGTCGTCGACCCGCCCTGCACGGGTCAAAACCCCGTACCCACACAAGTCTCGGTGCCGAGCGCTATTCATCCACGACTGCATTCCGCAGCGTCCCAACGCCTTCCACGCTGACTTCTATGAGGTCTCCCGCCACCACCGGGCCAACGCCCTCAGGCGTGCCGGTAGCGATCAGGTCTCCCGGGAGCAGCGTCATGGCATTCGAAATGTGCCGGATGATGGTATCGAGAGAAAAGATGAAATCTCTCGTGTTCCCGTGCTGGCGGACTTGGCCATTGACACGGGTTTCGACCGCGACTCCGGCCGAAGGGCCTATCTCATCGGTCACCAGCGGCCCCACCGGACAAAAGGTATCGAAGCCCTTCGCTCGCCACCACTGGCCGTCCTTCTTTTGCAAGTCGCGTGCCGTGAAGTCGTTCACGCAGGTATAGCCCAGGATGTACGGGCGCACATCTTGGTCTGCTGAAATCCTGTGGCAGACCTTGGCAATTACCAGCCCGAGCTCGCCCTCGTAGTCGGTACGCTCAGCAATTTTCGGACGTCGTATGCTGCCACCGGGAGGCAGAAGAGAAGAAGGCGGCTTGAGGAAAATTAGAGGCTCGGCCGGCACTTCATTCCCGAGCTCAGCGGCATGCTCGCGATAGTTGCGGCCCACGCAAACAATCTTGGAAGGACGCACCGGAACCAACAGAGCGGCCTCGGCGAACGGGATGTGACTCATGCGTTTTGTCGGCAGATCCTCCATATCTCCGCCGATCTCCTCAGGCGGCTTGAGCAGAAGCCGGGTTATTTCTTCTCTTCCCGCAACGGACTCAACCAGTCCGTAGTGTTCGGCACCAGCGTTTTCAAAGCGGCAGAATTTCAACGGTAGTCCTTTTCTGTACGCAACCAAAGATACTACTCGCGGGGCACAGGTTTCTGGCAACAGTTTTGCAGAAATGCACTCGGGATTTCTGTGGCGAAGACAACCCGACAAATCGCAGCTTCTGCCCTTGCCGGACAAACTCGACGTGAGCTGGCGCGCATCATAACCCGAGTTGCACAATTCGGTGTACGACAGGCGGCAGCCCTGAACGCCTCAAGGAACGGTACGTGGACCGAGAAGCCACTCCCGACATTACGAATACACCGAGCCGAACCGCGAACCGGCGGGAACGCTACCTCCCCCCGCTGCCCAGTCGCATGCGCTCTCGCCTGGGACTGCTCGGGCCCGGGATCATCACCGGCGCCGCTGACGACGATCCCTGCGCGATCGGAACCTATGCCAAAGCTGGGGCAGCACTCGGGTTCTCGACGCTCTGGCTTGTGCCGGTGATGTTTCCGATAATGTCGGCAGCCGTCTATCTGTGCTCGAAAATCGGCATGGTGAGCGGGATGGGGATTGCCGGAGTCATCCGCAACTACTATTCCCGCTGGCTGCTTTATCCGGTGATTGGCGCTCTTCTGTTTGCCAACATTATTGGCGCTGGCGCAGACCTCGGCGCCATAGCTGCCGCTCTACGTCTTTTGCTGCCGATACCCCCTGGCCTGGCCATTGTCGGCGTGACGGTATTCATTCTCGGGTTGCAGACCTGGGGCTCGTACGAATTGTTACAAATGATATTCAAGTGGCTGGCACTGGCTTTGTTCTGCTACCTGGGGGCTGCGCTTCTCGCCAAGCCGCACTTCAGCGAAGTGCTCCGGGGGACTCTCGTCCCCAGGCTACACTTCAATACAGGCTACCTCTCGATCCTGGTAGCGGTCGTAGGAACAACTTTGTCGCCATACTTGTTTTTCTGGCAGGCCAGTCAGGAAGTGGAAGAAGAGATTGCTATCGGCCGGCATCACGTCTGGCAGCGGCGGGGCACTTCCAACGAAGAACTGCAGTACGCTTCTCGCGATATCAAGATCGGCATGTTCTTTTGCGTTCTGATCATGTACTTCATCATGCTGTGCACGGGTGCGACCCTGTTCAAGACCGGTCATACCGAAATCAATTCGGCCTACGACGCCGCTCAGGCCTTGCGGCCACTCGCAGGGAACGCGGCAAGCCTGTTCTTTGCGATTGGCATCATCGGGGTAGGGATACTGGCCGTGCCGGTTCTGACCACCGGCCCCGCCTATGCTCTGGCCGAATCTTTCGATTGGAAACACAGCCTCGACCACAAACCCGAACACGCCAAGGAATTCTACTCGGTAATTGTCTTCGCGACTTTAGTGGCAATGGGGTTGAACTTCATAGGCATCAATCCGCTCACGGCTCTGTTCTGGGCGGGAATCATCGAGGGCTTGCTCGCGCCTCCGCTCATGCTCCTAATCATGCTGATCACCAACAACCGGCAGATCATGGGCAGGCATATCAACGGCAGACCGTTAAATATTCTCGGCTGGATTACGACAGGCGTAGTTTTTGCGGCAGCCCTGGGGCTGATCTGGACCTGGATCAAGTAAGAACCGGTGTGGTTCAATGATTCTTGTCATTCCGTCAAGCGCAGCCAGGAATCTGCTCTCCCAAACTCCTTCCTGTTGAGAACTCCCAATTTTGCCTACCCGCTCACGGCACGGCTTCGCTGGTCTCTTCTGAACCCGCACTTTCGTTCCCACGCACGTCGACGGCAGAAACCGAATAGAAATACTTCTTGCCGGATTGCACATTGCGGTCACGAAACGCTGGCGTCTTGACCAGGTCACTATTGATCCTGACGGGCTGCTCGCCCTCTTCGCGGTGATAGACATTGTAGCCAGCGAGGTCAGCGTCGGTGCCGGGCGCCCAGGTCAAATCTATAAATGGTTGTTGGCCGACTCCCGAAAAGACGGCCTGCAGACCCGTGGGCACCGTGGGCGGAAAGATGTCCTTAGCAAAAACATGAACCGGTGGCGAATCGTCGCCTTCCACCTCGAATGGGGGCTGGCCCGCACGCGGGATTCCTGTGACTACGGTTACACGATAATCGTAGCTATTCTGCCACTCGAAACTGTGATCCACCAGCATAGCCTGCGGCGACGTCGTTAACGAAACTTCACCCGCAACCTCGTCCCTGTTGGTTCCTTCCTGGCGTCGATAAACGCGATACAAGTGGGGCAGTCCGGGGACTTCATGTTCATGCAGAATGCCCGTCCAGGTGAGGACCACGCCGTCAGCGGTCACTTCCGCGCGCACGTCATGGGGAGGAGGCAGGGTCGGCACCAGCGGAACCGGCACCTGGTTCGAGAGACCAGCGCCGCGGCCGTGGTGATTGAGAGTCTCAACTGCGTAACTGACCATGGCAGTGGGATTCTGTTCCTGAAGCTCAGTTGGTAGCGTGTCGGTATAGCTGGCCTGGATCGGACTGGGTGCGCTGCCCTTCTTGGGCGAAGAAGAAGACAAAACCAACTTCGATGTGGGAACTTCTCCCACGCTGTCACATTGGTCGATGGGAGCTTGCAGACTCCGGCAAATACGGGTAGGGCCAAGGTGACGCACATTCTGCAAATCAGTTGTCTTGCTCGGAACAGTCCAGGCAAGAAACACCTTGTCGCCCTTGCGTAGGGAGCGCAGGTCAGCGACTGGCTGAGGCAGTTCAAGTGAGGGCGGCAGTGGCGGGCCGGGCGCACCGCACGCCGTAAGCCAGAGCAGAGTTGAGATTGACAGCGCACCAAAGGTCGGGCGGATCATCATGGAGCGGAACTATGAGGGTACCACGGGCGCTGGAAAGGGTTGGGGTCCGGCCAGTGTGGGGACGGGTCTTTGACCCGTCCAGGCGGGTCGCAGACCCGCCTGCACACAATCATACCCCGGCTCATGCAACCAATTCCCGGACTCCATCGCGGAATACTTTGGTGTGCTGGTCAATATCCTCAGCTACCGTTACTGGCGACATCAGAGCCATATTGTGGAACGGCGTAAGCAGGATGCCGCGATTCATGGCATACAGGTGGAGAAAGCGTTCCAATTCAAAATCCATGGCGTCGTGCGCTTCGCTGCCATTGTGAGGCGCGTTGCGTGCAAACAGGTATTCTGCTCGGCAGCCCAGGCGAGTCACGTGCCAGGGTACGCCGAAGTCTGCAATAACTTTCTCTACGCCCGCCGTCCAGCGCTCGGCCATGGGAATCATCCGGTCAAAAGCTTCCTTGGTTAACACCTTCTGGAGAGTGGCCCGCATGGCAGCCAACGAAAGTGCGCTCCCGGCCAAGGTGCCGCCTATGCCGCTGGTGTCGCAATCTTCCAGGCTTTGTTTTTCAGCAATCGACCTTGCCACCGGTTCGGTAAAACCGTAAGCTGCACCGGGCACTCCGCCGGCGATAGGCTTCCCAAAAACCAGGAAGTCGGGATCGAGATTCTCCGCCCGCGTGTACCCTCCAGGCCCAGCACAGATCGTGTGGGTCTCGTCAATGATCAGCAAAGTGCCAACGCTGCGTGTGATTTCCCGCAATGCCTCGTGATAACCCGGGGCCGGATGCACGATGCCCACGTTCGTCATCACGGGTTCAGCCAGCACGCAGGCGACATCGCGCGGTTGTAGCGCCTTCTCCAGGGCTTCCAGATCATTGAATTCGACTACTCTCGTGGTCTCTTCCGGGGGCACTGGTGGACCGATGTTCCCGCGCCGAGCTTTCGCCACGCCGTCTTTCAAAGTGATGAAACTCTCGTCTACGGTACCGTGATAACACCAGTTAAAAACCAGAATCTTCGGACGATTGGTAAGGTGACGCGCCCAGCGGATGGAGAAGCGGTTGGCGTCAGTGGCCGTCAACGCGAACTGCCAATAAGGCAACCCGAATCGTTTCTGAAGTTCTTCGCCGACGAAAATAGAGTCTTCGCTGGGCAACATGAGAGTGATGCCACGCGCCAATTGCTGCTGGACAGCGGAAACAGTAGCCGACGGTGAATGGCCGGTCATCGCGCCCGTGTCGCCAAGGCAAAGATCGATGTAGCGATTTCCGTCTACGTCAAAAAAATACCCGCCCTGGGCCTCGCGAACAAAGGGTGGGAAAGCGCCTGCCCATTTCATCATCCAGTTCATAGGAACGCCGCCCAGCAAGGATTTGCCAGCGCGCTCAAAAAGCGCCTTGGACTTCGGCCGCTCAGCCACAAACTTCTTCTGTTCCCGCTGCATGAGCGATTTGAGGCGTTGATGAGCGATCGGGGTCATAGTCTTCCGAGGTCGGAGTGTACGGGCGCGCACCAAGGAACGCAACTTTTCCTATTCCGTTCCAGAACAGCAAGAAGCAGCGAGGGTACTACAGAATGTATCTCGACAGATCCTGGTCCTTCACGATATCCGTCAGCATCTTGCGAACATAATCGCCGTCTACCGTGACCTGCTCGCCTTTTTTGTCGGGAGCGTTGAAACTGATGTCGTCGAGCACGCGTTCCATGATGGTGTGAAGGCGGCGCGCGCCGATGTTCTCGGTGCCTTCATTGACGCGAAAGGCGAAGCGAGCAACCTCGTCCAGCGCCTCGCGCGTGAACTCCAGCTTCACGCCTTCGGTTTCGAGCAACGCCGTGTACTGTTTCACCAGTGAAGACTTGGGCTCGGTGAGAATGCGGATGAAGTCTTCCATGGTGAGCGACTGCAGCTCGACCCGAATCGGGAAACGGCCCTGTAGTTCGGGGATCAGGTCGCTCGGTTTTGACACGTGGAACGCCCCGGCGGCTATGAACAGGATGTGGTCGGTTCGTACCATGCCGTAGCGGCTGTTGACGGTCGTGCCTTCTACGATCGGCAAAATGTCGCGTTGCACGCCTTCGCGGGACACGTCGGGCCCGTGTCCGCTCTCGCGTCCGGCGATCTTGTCAATTTCGTCGAGAAAGATGATGCCTGAGTTTTCCACGCGATCGATGGCAACGCGCGTGACCTGGTCCATGTCAATGAGACGTTGTTCTTCTTCCTGGATCAGATACTCGAAAGCCTCGCTGACCTTCATCTTCCGCTTCTTGCTGCGCTGGCCGAAGATGTTGGGCAGCATGTCCTTGACGTTGATGTCCATCTCCTCCACGCCCTGATTGGAGATGATTTCGAACGCCGGGAACGACTTTTCACGAGTCTCGATTTCCACCATGCGCTCGTCCAGCTTGCCTTCGCGCAGTTGCTGCCGCAGTTTCTCCCGAGTGCGGGAGTGAGATTCAGTGACCGAACTGGACCCGTTCAGCACTACTCCGCCGCTGGTCGTGTCAGCAGGCTTGGGAGGTGGCGAAGGAGGCAGCAGAATATCCAGCAAACGCTCCTCCGCATTGACCTCAGCCTTGTCCGAGACATCTTCCAGCTTTTCTTCGCGGACCATGTCGATAGCAATCTCCACCAAGTCGCGGATCATGGACTCGACATCGCGGCCGACGTAGCCGACTTCGGTAAATTTCGAAGCCTCAACTTTCAAAAAGGGCGAGTTCGTCAGCTTAGCCAGGCGGCGAGCGATCTCCGTCTTACCCACACCCGTGGGACCGATCATAATGATGTTCTTGGGAATGATTTCTTCGGCGAGATCGGGCGCCAGTTTTTGCCGGCGCATCCGATTGCGCAAAGCGATGGCGACGGCGCGCTTGGCGTCTTTTTGCCCGACTACATACTTGTCGAGCTCAGCCACAATTTCGCGCGGCGTTAGTTCGTCCAGCGCAAGCTGCTCTTCTTCGATGTTTCCAGGTAGGTAAATAGCCATAGTAGAAGGTTCGCAGTTCCCGGTTACAGCTCCTCAAATGTCGCGTTCTCGTTGGTGTAGATGCACATTTTGCCCGCAATCTTCATCGCCTCTTCCGCGATCTGGCGAGCGGAAAGGTTAGTGTGATTGGCCAGAGCCTGGGCTGCAGCCTGGGCATAAGGGCCGCCGCTGCCGATGGCAGCAATCCCTGCGTCGGGCTCAATCACGTCGCCCTGACCGCTGAGCAGAAACGTCTGCTCTTTGTCGCAAACCAGCAACAGGGCTTCAAGATGCCGCAGATACTTGTCAGTGCGCCAATCTTTCGCCAGCTCCACCGCCGCCCGGCCAATATTGCCGTGGTATTGCTCCAGCTTCGATTCGAAGCGGCTGAAAAGCGAAAAGGCGTCAGCGGTCGAGCCGGCAAAGCCTGCCAAGATCTTGTCCTGGTAGAGGCGGCGTATTTTCTTGGCGGTGTGCTTGATAATCGATTCGCCCAACGTGACCTGGCCATCCCCGGCCAAGACCACCTTGCCATCCCGACGTACCGAAAGAACTGTGGTGGAACGCACTGCGCGCTTCGTGTTCATCAGGTCAACTCTCGATTATAGCAGCGGGTTCATGAGGGTGGCCGAGCTTGACGCACAGCAATCCCCTCAGAGGCGAGCGTATACTTCGACAAGCAAAGTAACCAAGGTTCTTCCAGCGCTTATGAGCGCCACGAACAGCTTAGCTTGTCATCCTGAGCAAAGCGAAGGCTCTAGGCATTACAAACAAATACTGAGGATCGTTCGGGCTCTGAAGACCCTGCGCATGACAGCGAGCCTCATACGATGTTAAGAGGGAGCAAAATCATGAAATTTGTTGTATCCCTGATCGCCCTGATCCTGCTTACGTTTTCCGTTTCGGCCCAGACCGCGCAACCCGAGCAGCCGTCCCAGAGCCACCCGATGCACCACCGCATGCAGCACGACCCGTCCGCCATGCATCAGCAACACGTGCAGGCGATGAAGACCCAAGTTGATCAGATGCGCGCCAAGGTTGAAGCCATGAAGGCCAATCTTCCCAGTGTGAAAGACTCCGCTCTGAAGCAACAGCTTCAGAACGATGTCGACCTGTGGGAGATGATGGTCAACCACATGGATCAGATGTCCAAAATGATGGAGGGACATCCGGGCATGATGGGGCACGGCATGGGCCAATCCTGCCCGGGATGTGATATGCATCCGGCTCCTCCTGCGGACAAGAGCCAGAATCCCAAACCGCCGGACAAGGAGTAGGAGATCGCAGCTGCTCAGCAGTTGGAGACGCGGCAATGATTAAGGTAGAGACGGGGCGTGCCCCGTCTCCGATCACAGTCCTTGAGGGTTGCCGTCCCGCCCGCGGCAGTTATCTGCATCGGGCGCCCGGGTACGTTCGGCGCCCAATATCGGTTCCTCGGCTCCAGAGGTGGCGGCACAAGCTGAAGCCGTGCCCTGATACAAACCTAGTTCTTCTTGGTGCGTGCCTACACGCTCACTGTTTCAGGCTTGCCCGCCAGCAGCTGGCGCAGAACAAACTGCAGGATGCCGCCGTTGGCGTAGTATTGAGCCTCCTGCGGCGTGTCGATCCGTACCAGCGCCCGGAATTCCGCGGCCTTTCCGTTGAGGGTGGCGCGGACTTTAGCCTGCCGTCCCGGCGTAAATCTCTCGACCGACTCGCGGATGCCGGTGATCTCGAAAATTTCCTCGCCGGTTAGCTTCAGCGATTCGGCATTCTCTCCGGCCAGGAACTGCAGGGGCAAAATGCCCATGCCGACCAGGTTCGAGCGGTGGATTCGCTCGTAGCTCTCGGCAATCACGGCCCGCACGCCCAGCAGCCGTGGCCCTTTTGCAGCCCAGTCGCGCGACGATCCCGAGCCGTATTCCTTCCCGGCGATGATCAGCAACGGTACTCGCTCCGTCAGATATTTTTCAGAAGCATCGAAGATGGTGATCTCGGCTCCGTCTGGCAGGTGACGCGTGAAGCCGCCTTCCAGATTCGGGACCATTTTGTTGCGCAGGCGCACGTTGGCAAACGTGCCTCGCACCATGACCTCATGATTGCCCCGGCGCGAGCCGTAGGAGTTAAAGTCAGTGGGCTTTACGCCCTGCTCGATCAGGTACTTGCCAGCCGGGCTGTCTTTTTTGATGGAGCCGGCAGGGGAGATGTGGTCGGTGGTGACACTGTCGCCCAGTACCGCCAGCACACGGGCGCCCTTGATATCCTCGACTGCCGCCGGCCGGAGAGCCATATCATCAAAATAAGGAGCGCGCTGGATGTACGTGGAACCCTTATCCCAGGCGTACGTCTCACCGTTCGGCACCGGCAGTGAGCGCCAACGTTCGTCGCCCGCGAACACTTCGCTGTAGCTCTTCCGAAACATGTCGGAATCGATTGACTTCTGAATCGTTTGCTCCACTTCCTGCTGCGACGGCCAGATATCAGCCAGGTAAACGGGCCCTCCGTCTTTCCCTTTGCCGATGGCTTCCTTGCGCATATCAATATCGATCCGTCCGGCCAGGGCAAAAGCCACCACAAGCGGCGGCGACATCAGATAATTGGCGCGAACCTCAGAGTTAATACGCCCTTCAAAGTTGCGGTTGCCTGACAGCACGGAAGCCACCACCAGATTCTTCTCATCAATGGCTTGCGAAATCTCTGCGGGCAGTGGTCCCGAGTTGCCGATGCAGGTCGTACAGCCGTAGCCCACGAGGTGGAATTTAAGCTTTTCAAGGTAGGGACCGAGCCCAGCGCGCTCCAGATAAGCGCGCACTACTTTCGATCCCGGCGCCAGCGAGGTCTTTACCCAAGGAGGAACGGACAAACCACGCTCGACTGCTTTCTTGGCCAGCAGACCGGCAGCCACCATCACCGATGGATTGGATGTGTTGGTGCAGCTGGTGATCGCCGAGATCACCACGCTTCCGTGCCGCAACGCGCTTTTCACGTCGGCAGGCACATGCTCCTCGACCTGGCGGTCCGCCACTCCTACGGCCGCGGGGGCGCCGCCTTCCGCTTCCCACCTTACAACTTGATTCGTCGCACTGGCGGTAGGGTCAGGAGCCGTCGTCTTGGCTCCGGCTTTCGGCTTGATCAACGAAGGCAGCGCCGACTGAAACGACTGCCTAGCCATCGACAGTGGTACACGATCCTGCGGCCGCTTCGGCCCCGCAAGGCTAGGCTCCACGGTTGCCAAATCGAGCGTCAGCAGCTCGGAGTATTCGGCTTGCGGCGTCTTCTCGTCGTGGAACAGACCCTGCTCGCGGCAATAGGCCTCGACCAAAGCAATTTGTTCGTCGCTGCGCCCGCTCAGGCGCAGGTAGCGCAGTGTTTCGTTGTCGATGGGGAAAATGCCACAGGTCGCGCCATACTCGGGCGACATGTTGGCGATGGTGGCACGGTCGGCCAGCGGCAGATCGCGCAGGCCCGGACCAAAATACTCGACGAACTTGCCGACCACGCCGTGCTTACGCAGCATTTCGGTGATCGTGAGCACCAGGTCGGTAGCGGTCGCGCCTTCCCGCAGCTTGCCGGTCAGCTTCACACCCACCACCAAGGGGATCAACATCGAGACTGGCTGGCCCAGCATGGCGGCCTCTGCTTCGATTCCACCGACACCCCAGCCCAGGACGCCCAGACCGTTAATCATCGTGGTGTGCGAGTCGGTGCCCACCAGCGTGTCGGGATACGCTTGACGCTTCCCGTTCGTATCCTGCACGAAGACGACCCGGGCCAGGTACTCGAGATTGACCTGGTGCACGATTCCAGTATCCGGGGGAACGATGGCCAGGTTGTGAAACGCAGTCTGGCCCCAGCGAAGAAACGCATAGCGCTCTTTGTTGCGCTGGAACTCGAGCAGCGCGTTCATGTCGAAGGCGTTGGGCGAGCCGAACTCATCCACCTGGACCGAGTGATCGATCACCAGCTCGGCCGGTTGCAGCGGGTTGATCAGCGCCGCATCTCCACCCAGGCGCTGCATGGCATCGCGCATGGCAGCCAGATCAACCACGGCGGGTACGCCGGTAAAGTCCTGCAAAAGAACCCGGCTTGGCGTGAAAGCAATTTCCTTGTCGGGTTTGCTTTTGCTGTTCCATGCCGCCAGCGCGCGAATGTCCTCCTTCTTCACGTTGCGGCCGTCTTCGGTGCGCAGGAGGTTCTCCAGAAGAATTCGCAGCGAGTAGGGCAGGTGCTTGGTCGAGATGCCCTGCTGGTCGAGCGCGTCAAGCCGGTGGATTTCATATTGCTTACTGCCAACGCGGAGGCTCGAACGGCTGTTGTAGGTACTGACAGACATGAGTGCGGTCCTTTCTTTTCCGTGTGGCCCGGCCCCTGCGGGCCCGCGTCTCGGACCCGGATCACAGACCCGCCCCCACAGCGACGGGGCTACGTGGAGGCTTAAAGCTTATAGTTTAGAACTTCCCCCCGAAGATTTGGTAGAGCAGAAGTGCATTTAAGCTGAGAATCACGCCCACTGTGACGTAGGCCAGCCAGTTGGTGCGGCGGCTGTTTACCAGGTCGCTCATTAAGTCCTTGCGGCGGGTCAGCATAATCAACGGCACCAGCGCGAATGGCAGGGTAAAGCTCAGCACTACCTGCGAGAGCACCAGGACCTTGAGCGGGTCCAAACCTGCGGCAATCACCACGATGGCCGGAATCATCGTAATGAGGCGCCGCCAGAAGATGCTGAACTTGATATTCAGGAAGCCTTCGATAATGACCTGTCCAGCCATCGTTCCCACGGTGGAAGAGGAGAGCCCAGAACAGAGAAGGGCGACGGCAAAAGCAGTCGCTGACAGGCCTCCCAACAAAGGCCGCAACGTTTCATGGGCCTGTTCGATGGTCATCACCGGGCGCCCGGCACGGAAGAAGACGGCGGCCGCCATGATGATCATGGCGGAGTTGACCAGCCAAGCGCCATTCATGGCTGCCAGAACGTCGATCAGTTCGTAGCGCGCATGGTGCAGTTTTTGCAGCCAGGGTTCAGCCGTGTTGCGGGCCGCGCCTTCTTTCAAGCGCGACTGTACTAGCGCGGAGTGCAGATAGACCACGTGCGGCATGACAGTTGCCCCCAACATTGCTACCGCGATGTATACGCTCCCCGAACTGATGTGAGGAATTACGACGTGGTGGACGACCTGCCCCCAATCCGGCTTGGCCAGGAAAATTTCGATGGCATAGCAGGCGGCGATCCCGAATACGAACACCATGATCACCTGCTCCAGTCGGCGGAAACCGTAGAGTTCAGTCGTCAGAATGAGAAATACGAGAGCGCCGGTCAACAGGGCTGACGGCAACATGGCAAGATGAAAGAGCAGGTAGAAGCCCAGGGCGGCGCCCAGAAATTCAGCGAGATCGGTGGCCAGCGCCGAGAGTTCAGCCGCGATCCATAGTCCCAGGTTCACCGTCGGCGAGAACTGATCGCGGCAATTCTGGGGCAGGGTTCGTCCGGTTGCGATTCCCAGCTTGGCGGAAAGGTACTGCACCAAGATGGCCATCGCGTTCGACCACAGCAGGACCCATAGCAGGCTATAGCCGAACTCAGTCCCGCCCTGGATATTAGCCGCGAAGTTGCCCGGGTCAATGTAGGCGACGCTGGCTACGAAAGCCGGCCCAAAATAGTACCAGACCTGGGTATCGCGAAACGATGGGAACCACTTGCGACGAGTACGCCCATTCGCGGCAGGCACGGCGGTTTGAGGTACATCTCCCATCGAGGCAGCGCATTCCTTGAAGAAACGTTGGTTTAGCAGGAGTATACAACAATGAATAAACTACAGTTAACAGGCCGTTAATGCAGGTTGGCGCCATGCCGGGCTGTGACCCAAACTCTCCCTGCCGCGGTGTTGCCCAGTGAGATCGTTCCGGCATCAGTTCCCAAGGTCAGAGTATCGTCGTAATTCCGTGCTAGGACGTGAATCCGGGCGCCCGGACGCACCCCGCGGTGCTCCAGGAATTCCAGGAGGCGCCGGTCCCGCTCGTAAATGCCGCTCACCAGGTAGGCTTTGCCGGGAGTCGCCTCAGCTAACAGAACAAGGCCGCGCCGGCGGCGGCTGTCAGGACCCTCCAGTTCGCTTAAATTGCCGTGCGGACACGCGCCGCCGCGTCCTAACCGGGCTAACAGCTTGGCCTCGAAATCCGGCGACACAGCATGCTCTAGGCGCTCGGCCTCATCGTGCACCTTGTACCATTCCATCCCGAACATCTCGGCCAGCATGCGCTCGATGAGGTGGTGTCGAAGCGTCAGCTTGCGGGCGATCTTACGTCCGGCGGCGGTTAGTCGGACGTTGCCATCCACGTGCACGCGCACCAGTCCGTCTTTTTTCAGACGGCGCAACGCCATCGTGACCGCGGGTGGCGAAACCGAAAGCCAGTGCGCCAGGGTTGCAGAAATTACGCTTTCCCCCTCGCTCTCAGCTTCCAGAATGGCTTTAAGGTAATCCTCTTTCGAGACCGTGATCATCTGGCAAGCATTATACGGCGAGAGTTAAGCATAGTTAATCGTGCTGTATATGCATTTGTCAATTCCTCGGCTCATTCCTCGGCTCATTTGACATCGCTTCCAATGCCCCCTACCCTTGTCTGTTCAATTTCCATGAAGGTTCTTGTCATCGGCAGCGGGGGTCGCGAGCATGCGTTGGTGTGGAAACTGCGGCAATCTCCGCGTGTGTCGAAGGTTTACTGCGCTCCGGGCAATGGAGGTATTTGCCGGGAAGCGGAATGTGTTCCTGCGGATCTCAAGAGTCTCGACTCCTTGCTTTCTGTCGTAAACCAGATCAAGCCTGACCTCACTATCGTCGGTCCGGAACTACCGTTAACCCTGGGTCTGGTGGATGAGTTCACCACCCGCGGCTGGCCAATTTTTGGGCCGACCAAGGCGGCAGCGCGGCTGGAGTCGAGCAAGAGCTTCGCCAAGTCTTTCCTGCAGCGGCATCACATCCCGACGGCGCGTTACGCCATCTGCAATTCGATTGACGATGTGATTGATGCCCTTCCTCATTTTTCTCCTCCGATCGTCGTCAAGGCCGATGGCCTGGCCGCCGGCAAGGGCGTGGTGATTGCCAAGAGCAAAGAAGAAGCCGCTTCCGTCGCCACCGAGATGCTCAGCGGCCGAATGCTGGGTGAAGCCGGATCACGCGTCGTTCTGGAAGAATGCCTCGAGGGAGATGAGCTTTCCTTTCTCGTCTTCAGCGATGGCGAACGGGTGGCCCCGTTAGTCGCAGCACAGGATCATAAAAGGGTAGGCGACGGCGATACCGGCCCCAACACCGGGGGAATGGGAGCGTACTCCACGGCCAACATCATTGACGACAAGATGCGCGACTGGTTGGTCAATCACATTGCTCGACCTGTGGTCGTCGGCATGAAAGACGAAGGCAGCGAGTTCAAAGGGGTTTTGTACTGCGGATTGATGATGACGGCGCGCGGGCCGATGGTGCTGGAGTTCAACTGCCGCTTCGGTGATCCGGAAACCCAACCCATCCTTATGCGCCTGGACAGTGACCTGGTAGAGGCCATCGAAGCTTCCATCGAAGGCCGGGTGAGCGATGGCGATTTTCGTTGGTCGCCGGATGCGTCCGTGTGCGTGGTGATTTCTTCCGGCGGATATCCGGGCACGTACGACACGGGCAAGAAAATCATGGGAATGGAAGAGGCCGCCAAGCTGGAAGGCATCAAGATCTTCCATGCCGGTACCACCGAACGGGATGGTGCGTTCTACACGACTGGCGGGCGCGTGCTGGGAGTGACTGCGCGGGCGGCTGATCTGCCCGCTGCGGTGAAACGAGCGTACCAGGCGGTTTCCTCCCTCGGATTTGAGGGTGCGCACTACCGCAAGGACATTGCCGCACGGGCGCTGATGAAGTGAGTTGTGGGGACGGGTCTCTGACCCGTCCAGGCGGGTCGAAGACTCGCCTCCACCTGGAAATTCGAGGAAGGGAAGGCATGAGCAAACCAGTTGTCTCGATTGTTATGGGGAGCGACTCCGATCTGGACATCATGCGGGAAGCGGCAAGCAGCCTGGAAGAGTTTGGAATCGGTTACGAAATCGACGTCACCTCGGCGCACCGCTCGCCGGATCGCACGGCGGAGTACGCCAAAAGCGCTGCCGGACGCGGCATTCGTGTGATCATAGCCGGCGCGGGCGGCGCCGCCCACCTGGCGGGCGTGATTGCGGCACACACCAGCCTGCCTGTCATCGGCGTGCCCATTCCGTCCACACCGCTGAACGGACTCGATTCCTTGCTGGCCACGGTGCAGATGCCGGCAGGGATTCCTGTAGCCACTCTCGCGATCGGGAAAGCGGGCGCAACCAACGCTGGGATTCTGGCCGCGCAGATCCTCGCGCTATCGAGCGCCAGCCTCGGCAAGAAAATGCGAGCGCATAAAGAGAAATTGGCGAACAGCGTGGAAGAAAAATCGAGAAAACTCAAGATCACCCTGGGAACATAATCAAGGAACCCAGCGGAGTCGAAGGATCCCCTACAAGCTTTCCTATAGTTTGAGTTCTTTAAGATATTTCCGGAACTTCTCGCCCAGGTCGCCCCTTTTCAGGGCAAATTCCACGGTGGCTTTCAAGAAACCCAGCTTGTCGCCGGTGTCGTGACGCTTTCCTTCGAAGACATAGGCGTAGATTTTTTCTTTCTTCAGCAGAAGGTGCATGCCGTCGGTAAGCTGGAGTTCTCCGCCGCTGCCCGCCTGGGTTTGGGACAGAGCCTCGAATACGGCCGGCGTTAGAACGTAACGTCCTATAATCGCCAGTTTGGAAGGCGCATCTTCCATCTTCGGCTTCTCGACCATGTTGTTGATCTCGAACACGCGCCCGCCAAACCGGCCATCGGAGGGCTTGACGTCGAGCACGCCATAGGCAGAAATCGCCGGACCCTCGACTACCTGCGTGGCAATAACCGAGCACTGGGTCTCATCGAAAACGTCCATCATTTGCTTCAGGCAGGGGACGGTCGAGTCCACCACGTCGTCGGCGAGCAATACGGCAAATGGTTCGTTGCCTACCAACTCGCGAGCCATAAGGACGGCATGGCCCAACCCTAGCGCCTCTTTCTGCCGTACGTAGGCCACGTGAATCATGTCGGATATCTGACGTACGATCTGCAAAAGATCATTTTTGCCCTTCGCCTCCAGCAGTTTTTCCAGTTCATAGCTCTGATCGAAGTGGTCCTCGATCGCCGTCTTGCCCCGGCCGGTCACGATGATGATCTGATTGCAGCCTGCCGCCAAGGCTTCTTCTACGCCGTACTGGATGATGGGCTTGTCCACTAGAGGCAGCATTTCCTTAGGCTGTGCCTTGGTTGCAGGCAGGAAGCGCGTGCCCAGACCTGCGGCGGGGAATACAGCTTTGCGAACTTTCATTTTCATAAGTAGTGGTCTGTGTCCAGTGGTCAGTGATTCGTAGAAAACCAATCAGTGCGACCGATGATTCTACGCTCGAAGCAGCTCGCTAGTCTGCACCGACCTCATCGGCGGGAGCTCCCGCGAGTTGATCCAACAGATTCCTGATGTGCGAAAGAACTTCGTCAGCCCGATGAACCTTGAGATTGAACTTCAGAATCCCTGCCGGCGTGAACTGCGCACCTGATTGGGAGGAAACGAAACGCGCCAGGCGCTCGGGGTCTACGTTTGCGTTCTCGCGAAAACGGATGCTGACTTGCTCCCGCTTGCGCTCAATTCCCGTCACGCCCACACGCGCGCTCAGCACCTTCAGCGTGGCATACTCCAGCAGGTTACGCACGGCGCCGGGCGGCTCGCCATAACGATCTTCCAACTCGGCCCGGACGTCAGCCAGTTGCGATTCGCTCTCGACCCCGGCAATACGTTTGTACATGCGCAGGCGTTGATTCTCTTCGCCAATGTAGTCGGCGGGAATACGGATATTGAGCCCAAGGTTAAGCTGAATCTCTTCTTCTTCCGGCGCAGCCTCACCCTTGAGTTCGCGGACCGCGCGATCCAACATGCTGGTGTATAGCTCGAAACCAACGGCATCAATATGGCCGCTCTGCTCGCCGCCCAGCATATTTCCCGCGCCACGCAGTTCCAGGTCGAGGGCCGCGATTTTGAAGCCGGCGCCGAGATCGGAGAACTCCTTCAACGCGGCCAGCCGCCGGCGCGCAACCGCTGTCAGCTCGACTTCGGGTGGCAGCAAGAGGTAGGCATACGCCCGACGATTCGATCGTCCCACCCGCCCTCTCAATTGATACAACTCAGACAATCCGAAGCGCTCGGCACAGTTGATCAGAATGGTGTTACACAGCGGAATGTCGAGCCCGTTCTCGATAATGGTGGTCGATACCAGCACATCCGCCTCGTGATGCATGAACTTGAACATCACTTTTTCCAACTCGCCTTCCGTCATCTGCCCATGTCCAACGGTGATCTGTGCCCGTGGCACAAGTTCCTGGATCTTGGCCGCGATCTCCCAAATCGTTTCCACACGGTTGTGGACGAAGTAGACCTGGCCGCCACGATCGATTTCCTGTTCGACCGCCGACTGGATGAGCTTCTCGTCCCAGGCGGCGACCACCGTCTGAATGGCCATACGATCTTTCGGGGGCGTTTCGATCACGCTCATGTCGCGCAAGCCCACCAGTGACATGTGTAGCGTGCGCGGGATGGGTGTCGCCGACATCGTAAGCACGTCCACCTGCTTGCGCATCTGCTTGATTCGTTCCTTGTGCCGCACACCGAAACGCTGTTCTTCATCCACGACCAGCAGGCCGAGATCGGAGAACTTCACGTCTTTGGAGAGCAACCGATGCGTACCGATCAAGATGTCAATTTTCGCCGCTTCCACCTTTTGCAAGATGTCTTTCTGCTCTTTGGCGGTGCGGAAGCGGCTGATCATCTCGATGTTGACCGGGCAAGCCGCAAAACGCTGTTTAAAGGTCTCGTAATGCTGGAAAGCAAGCACGGTGGTGGGAGCCAGGACCGCGACCTGCTTATTGTCACCAACCGCCTTGAAGGCAGCGCGCATCGCCACTTCCGTTTTGCCGTAGCCCACATCGCCGCACAGCAGCCGGTCCATGGGCTGCGGCGACTGCATGTCTTGCTTGACATCCACAATCGCCTGTGCCTGATCTTCGGTCTCACTGTACTCAAACGAGTCTTCAAATTCTTTTTGCCACTCCGAATCCGGGGGGAAGGCATGTCCTTCGACCGTCTTGCGCTCGGCATAGAGCTTGAGGAGTTCGTCGGCCATATCTTTCATGGCCTTCTTTACCCGTGCTTTGGTCTTGGCCCAGGTGGCAGTGCCCAGATGGCTCAAAGCAGGCTTCGCTCCTTCAGCCGAGCGGTATTTCTGAACTAAGTCCAGCCTGGTGAGCGGAACATACAGCCGGGCGGCTTCCGCAAATTCCAGCAGCATGAACTCGGTCGGACCATCGCCCTGGTTGATTTCCTTCAATCCTTGGTATTGGCTGATGCCGTGCTCGACGTGCACGACGTAATCGCCAACCTGCAGGTCGCGAAAATCGGAGAGGAATGCGGAGACTTTCGATTTCTGGCGCAGCGGACGTCCGACCACCGCTTCTGATTCGTCAAATAGGTCACGCGACCCGAAAATCGCCAGACTGCCTTGGGGCAAAACCGCTCCATCGGGCACGTACGCTTTCACCAGAGTAGTAGT
>DATEPX010000263.1:0-5816 GCA_035272945.1 Terriglobales bacterium | reverse complement strand
TCTTCGGCGCGATTATGTACAGACACTTTTCGCGCGCTTGGACGATCTCAAAATGGACGAGCTGGAGGCGCAGTTCAAGAAACTCGAAGCTGAAGGCCGTGAGGCCCTCGAAAGCTCCGGCATCGCGCCCGACCGCATCGTCTTCGAACGGGCCGCTGATATGCGCTACGTCGGTCAGGAACACGCGGTGGCGGTGCGCATATTGCCGAACGTGGCGGACGAGAAAGCGCGCCGACAAATCAAGCGGCTGTTCGATGAAGCTCACGAGCTACGCTACAGTCACAGCGCTCCCGAGGAGTCGGCGGACGTCGTGAGCCTGCGCGTGTCGGCGATTGGACGCCTGGGCAAGCCGCATTTCCCGAAGCTTCCTCAGGGTCAACTCGCTCCGCCGAGCGCGGCTCAACGCGGGACTCGCTCGGTGATTTTCGAGGGACACGGATCGGTTAAGGCCACGGTCTTCGATCGGACCAAGCTGCTTCAGGGAAACGTCATCGACGGGCCGGCCATTATCGAGGAGGCTGCCTCCACTACGGTAGTGGAGCCTGGCGACACCCTTACGGTGGATGCCCTCGGTTGTCTCGTCCTGGAGCTTCGACGGACGTAGCGAGTGAAGCTTCTGTATCGAACGGCTTGAACGGTTTAAGCGAATGGAACTGTTCGACCCGTTCAAGGTAATAGCGCATGAATTATTCACCGACAACCACTGAGCCGCGTGTGGACGCTTTCACCTCTGAAGTGATTCGCAGCGCGGTGGTGGCGATCACCGCGGAGATGAAAACTAACCTCCAGCGCACCGCCTACAACCAGATCATCTACGAAGCTGAAGATTTCACCGTCGGATTATTCGACGCGGAAGGCAATACCATTTCCATCGGTCTAGGGTTGCCGATGTTCATTCGCGGCCTCTCCGATGCGATCAAGGCGAAGCTCGAATTCTGGGGCAAAGAAAACATCGAGCCGGGCGACATTCTTCTCACAAACGACGGCTATGTGATGGGCAGCCACTTGAACCACATGATTTTCACTGTGCCGGTGTTCAACGACGGCGAGTTGGTGGCTTTCTCTTCATCCATGGCCCACTGGCCGGATGTCGGCGGCGTGCTCGGCGGCATTACCCGAGACATTTACTCCGAAGGGATCCAATTGCCTTTCGTGAAGATCTACAAAGCGGGTCGTCAGGACCCTGAGCTGACATCGATCATTCGCGCCAATGTGCGCCTGCCCGAGCGCGCCATGGGCGATTTTCGCGCGCAGATCGCTTCGATTCGCACTGGCGAGCGTCGCCTTTTGCAACTTCTCAAACGCTACGGCAACCAAGCCTTCAAAGAGAGTGTCGCGCTCGTCTTCGAACAGAGCGAGCGGCTGGCCCGCGCCGCGGTGCGCGAGATTCCCGACGGAGTGTATGAGGCCGAGTCATTCATGGACGACGACGGCGTCAATATCGGCAAGCACATCCCAGTCAAAGTCCGCGTCGAAGTGCAAGGCGACGAGATGACCGTCGATCTGAGCGGTGTCGCGCCGCAGGTCGCCGGATTTTTTAACTCCGGGCCCACCGCCGGCCGCTCCGCCGTGCAGGTCGCTTTCAAGTGTCTCACTACTCCGCTTCTGTTGCCGATTAACGACGGCGCGCTGCGGCCGGTCAAAGTTGTGCTTCCCCCAGGTCGGGTGGTGAGCGCCACCAAGCCCGCCTCCATGCGCGCGTGGATGACAGTTCCAATGACCGTTGTCGATACGATTTTCAAGGCGCTAGCGACGGCATGCCCGGAGCGCGTCATCGCCGGACATCACTGCGATCTCAGCTCAGCCCACGCCTACGGCTTTATCGATGCGAGCGGACGGATCTTTCTTGCCCGCAGCGGCAACGTCGGCTCAGGACACGGGGGCGGCTGGGGCGTGAAACTGGGAGAAGATGGGATGCCGGCTACCATTTGCATCAATGATGGCGACACGCATAACCGTCCGGTCGAAGCCTTGGAAGCGAAATCGCCCGCGGTCGTTGTTCGGCGCGAGCTTTGGCAGGACTCCGGCGGTTCGGGTAAGTGGCGCGGCGGTTTGGGCGTGCGGTCGGAAATCCGAGTGCTCATGCCGGCGATGTACCAGTCTAGAATCGAGCGCACCCAATGTGCGCCCTGGGGACTCCTCGGCGGGAAGGACGGACTGGCCAACCGCGTCGGCATCATCCGCGCTGACGGCGCCGTGGAACGATTCTCCACCGGCAAAGTCGGTCCGCTGCGGTTGGAGCAGGGCGAAGGCTTCATCACGGAGATGGGCGGTGGCGGTGGCTTCGGCGATCCGCTGGAGCGTGCGCCGGAGCGCGTGTTGGCCGACGTGCGAGCGGGATATGTGTCGCTGGAGGCCGCCGCGCGAGACCACGGCGTGGTGATTCATCAGCACGGGCGACGGTTCGAACTCGATGTAAAGGCAACGGAAGAGTTGCGTGAACGAATGTCGAGTTGTAGCGAACGCAACAAAGACGTGGCTCGTTGGACGAAGCCGTCAGCGAGTATTCCCTCTCCCCTTGCGGGAGAGGGCAAGGGTGAGGGGTAGTTTGAGTTTCAATCACCATCACCTCACTCCTCTCCCGTCGAGGGAGAGGAGGTCTTGAGCTCGCAACAATGTCGAATCAAGACAAATAATTTTGGTCTGCAGCATGACGATAAGAAAGTCTGGATGAACGCGACGCAGACAAACAGTCGAACCGCCGTTGACGCCTTCACTGTAGAGGTCATCCGCAGCACGGTGGTGGCGATTACCGATGAGATGAAAACCAATCTCATGCGCACGGCGTACAATATGATCATTTACGAGGCCGAGGACTTCACCGTCGGGCTGTTCGATGCCGACGGCAATACGATTTCGATTGGCCTGGGGCTGCCGATGTTTATCCGTGGCCTCTCGGATGCGGTCAAGGCGAAGATCGGGTTCTGGGGAAAAGAGAACATCGAGCCGGGAGACGTCCTGCTTACCAATGATCCCCAGGTGATGGGCAGTCATTTGAACCACATGATCTTCACTTTGCCGATCTTCCACGAAGGCGAACTGGTTGCCTTCGCCTCATCCATGGGGCACTGGCAGGATATCGGCGGCGTGCTCGGCGCGGTTACTCGGGACATCTATTCAGAAGGGCTGCAGATGCCCTTCGTGAAGATTTTCAAAGCCGGCCGGCAAGATCTCGAGCTTACCGCCATCATTCGCACCAACTGCCGTCTTCCCGAGTTTGCCATGGGCGACTTTCGCGCCCAGATCGCGGCGATCCGGACGGGCGAGCGACGCCTCGGCCAGCTGCTCAAGCGCTACGGCTCCGAGACGTTCAAGGAGAGCGTCCGATTAATCTTCGACCAGAGCGAACGGTTGGCGCGGGCTGCGGTGAAGAAAATTCCGGACGGGATCTACCAGGCCGACTCGTTCATGGATGACGACGGAGTCAATCTCGGCAAGCGCATCCCGATCAAAATCCGCGTCGAAGTGCGGGGCGAAGAGATGACCGTCGATTTAAGCGGCGTCAGTCGGCAGGTCGCGGGCCCGTACAATTCCGGATCCACCGCGGGCCGCTCGGCGTCGGAAGTAGCGTTCAAGTTTCTGACGACGCCGCTGCTCTTGCCGATCAACGAAGGCTCATTCAGGCCGCTGAAAGTTATTTTGCCTCCCGGCCGGATCGTCAGCGCCACCAAACCGGCGCCAGTGCGCACGTGGATGACGGTTCCAATGACGGTTGCGGACACGATTTTCAAGGCCCTCGCTCGGGCCTGCTCTGACAACGTGCTCGCCGGCCACCACGCCGACCTCGCGGCGCCGCGGGTCTTCGGTCTCGATCCGAAGACCGGCCGCTCTTTTCATTTCCCGCCCATGCTGTCCGGCGGCGGCTGGGGCGCGTTGAGCGACGCGGACGGTCAGAGCGCAACCTTCTGCATCAACGACGGCGACACGCACAACACTCCGGTCGAGGCCGGCGAGGGCCGGGCACCGATCTTTGTCTCCTATCGGAAGCTGCGGCAAGATTCCGGTGGGCCGGGCAGATTTCGCGGCGGGCTGGGCGTGGCTCAGGAAGTCCGCTTGCTCTCGCCCAGCAGCGTTCAATCGGCCATGGAGCGAACGATTTGCGCACCGTGGGGTCTTCATGGCGGCAAAGACGCAATGGCGAATCGCTTCAGCGTAGTGCGCCAAGACGGCTCCATACAGAAATTCCCGACGGGGAAAACCATCGGTCATGTCGGTCTCAACGTCGGAGAGGGCTTCTTGGTCGAAGTCGGCGGCGGTGGGGGTTTCTGGAGTCCCCTCGAGCGCGATCCGGAGCGCGTCCTGAATGACGTCCGATCCGGATACGTATCGCTCGAAGCGGCCCGGCGCGACTATGGCGTGATCATCCATCAACAAGGACGTCGCTTCGAGCTTGATGTCGAGGCGACGAATACATTACGGCAGCAAGTGGCAGAGCGTGGTTCTCCGATTGTTTAGGGGCGGCTATCGTCTTGAACGGATTGAACGGCTGGAACCCCTTGAATTGTTCCAATCGTTTAATTCGTTCGAAAGGTTCAAGCCGCAACCAGCGCTAAGGAAAGACAGGAGGATCCCATGAAGATTGTTCTCTTTGGCCCCGAGAAAAGAATCGGCGCCTGGCAAGGCGACAAAGTGATCGACCTCAACCGCGCTTTCGCCAGCTATTTGCGCGAGCAGCGCGGCGACGCCAACGCGCAAGCCCATGCCGATGAGAGAGTTCCGGCGGCGCTGGAAAATCTCATTGCGCTGGGAGCGGCAGCTCTTGAAGATGCCGACCGAGCGATCCAGCACGTCGCCGAATCCGGAGCGGGTCTCGCTGCTATCGTCCACGATGTTAACGGCGTGAAGCTCCACGCTCCCTGGCCGGAACGCCGTATCGCCTGCGTCGGCGGAAATTACGCCGCGCATCTCGCCGGCATGTGGGCGGGGCGTCCCGGTGTCACTGGCGATCTCGCGCAGATAACTCGCATGGCGCGCGAAGAGGGCCAATGGGGTTTTTGGAAAAATCCGCACGAGGTCGCTGGACCCGACGAAGAGATTCCATATCCGGAACGCACCCGGCGCTTCGACTATGAAGGCGAAGTGGCGATTGTGATCGGCAAGCGCGGCAAAAACATTCCCGCCGACCGGATTGACGAGTATGTCTGGGGCGTCACTCTGTTCCACGATTGGAGTATCCGCGACGGCGGATCGAGCGGTCCTCAAGGCAGGCCCATCAGTTACAATTTGCCAAAGAACTTCGACGGCTGCGCATCGATGGGGCTCTGTATCGTCGTCGGCGAGCTGGATCATCGTAACGTGGACGTGGAAACACGGATCAACGGCGAGGTGCGCCAAAGTTACAATACCAAAGAGATGATTTGGCCCTTCGGCGAGGTCCTCGAATATCTCTCGCAGGATTTCACCTTCGTGCCGGGAGACGTCATCGCCGGCGGAACCTCTGCGGGAACCGCCGCCGACATGTCGCGACGGCAGACCGAAGCCGCGCAAGCGCCGAATCTTTTCCTCAAGATCGGCGACGTGGTGGAACTCTCATCGCCGCAGATCGGAAAGCTTGGGAACCGCATCGTCCCAGCCCGATGATGCGACATCCATTCACCCAGAGCTCGTCCAAGGGCGAACGGAGAGTTCCGCAGGCCACTAAAAAGCTTGCTCTGCTCAGCGCGGGGCTGTTCGTCTGCATTTCTCTTTGGCCATCACCGACTCACGCTCAGCCACGCGGCTCGGAGCTGATTCTTGCTTATCCAGGCGCCGGTGGTACCAGCACAATCATCCTTGCAGCCCAGAAGTGGGGTTTTTTTTCCAAGAACAAACTCAAC
>DATEPX010000262.1:0-5009 GCA_035272945.1 Terriglobales bacterium | reverse complement strand
TGCTCTTGACCGAAAAGCTTGCCAGGGAATCCGAGAAGACGCGAAAACCTACTTTCTCCGAGGCGCGTCTTCAGCGATGTACATAATTTCGTGTTTGAAGATAAAAAGATTGGGCTGCCCCTCGCGCGTCAGCCGGACCATATTTTTGTCGTAGTACTCGATCCAACCGCGCACGACTTCCCCATCAGCCAGCTTGATGCTGACCGGCTTCTGCTTTTCTCCCAGGGCCTTCAGGTAAGCCGCCTCTTCCGACGTTTCGGCAGGAGGCGGAGTTCTTCCCTTCTGCCCGGGAGCTCCCTTTCCATGGAATGGCATAACGGCATTGTACACGGGCGTTTTGGGCAGGGTGTCGGGACCTCTCGCACAATTTTGCGTGTTTACAAATCCGGTGGGTAAGCCGAATAGCAGTAGAATTTCAGAAATTCTGCAAGGGGTGTGCCCGTGAAACTTCTTCTCCCATATTGCTTGATCGTGTTGCTCTGCTTGCCCGTTAATCCGCAGGCGAGAAACAACTGGCCGCATCCGCCGCAATCTGCTAGTCAGGTTCCGGCGGTCGCGAAGCCCAAAGTGTCGCCGCTGCACGCCGGAACTGATCCCGTCGAGCTGCAGCGCGAAGCCAAAGAATTGCTGGAATTATCGCAGTCTCTTCAGCCCGACATGGAATCGGTGAATCACGGGATTTTGCCGAAGGACACGATCGAGAAGTTGAAGCGCATCGAGAAGCTGTCGAAGCGGCTGCGGGGAGAGTTGGGGCAATAGCTCGTCCTCGCTTGGGTGAAAACAGGGCTACAATGCAGCTAGAATCTACCCTCGTGAGGTCCGCCATGAACACCTCGATTGTCTACTTTTTGCTGATACTTTCCTTAGGTGCTGCCTCGCAGGCTCAGAGCAAGCCCGTGCCTCCTGCCCGGCGTGAGCTGCAGCGCTATGAGGCCATGCATCCGGATGAGCCTCCCCAAGTTCAGCCGGCACATATAGATCAGCCACAACTTGAGCGCGAAGCGGAAGAGCTTTTCAGGTTGGCGCAGTCTGTGCGTCCGGATGTCGAGCGCTTAGGTCAGGGCATGCTGCCCAAGGATGTGGTGGAAAAACTCAAACGAATCGAGAAGCTCTCCAAGCAGCTGCGCAGTCAAATCTCGCCCTGACGTGACAGGGAAACAGCAATAAAGAGGCCGCCAATCTCGCGACCGGCGGCCCGAAACACATCCAGAATGAAGCTCAACTAAAACGTGAACTTCAGCCCAAATTCCATCTGACGGGGTGCGCCGAGTGCGAACACTCCTGAGCCAGCCCCGATGCGGGTCGCCGAACGACTCGCCACCGTGGTCCCATTTGCGAAATCTACCGCGCCATTGAGGATTCCACCCAGCTTGTTGGTAGGCCCATCAAAATTGGCGAAATTAAAGATGTTGAAGGCCGACACACTAGGCTCGATGGTAATCCGCTCTTTAATTTTGATCGGCCACGCGAAGGTCAGATCAAATGTACGCAGCCAGGCCAATCCAACGTTTCCTGCGGGGGCGGTGGCTACACAAGAGGGCTGATTCAAGGCCACGGGCGTGCCATCCGCGTTGCAAGGACCCGGCGTGACCGCTCCCAAGCCGACCAACTGCGACTGCGTGAACAATCCAGCTGTCACCAGGGCCTGCCCCGCAGGCGTCAACTGCCCGGCAGACTTGCTCAGATACGAATTGATGACACCGTTCAGCCCGCTCGCGCTGACGTCGCGACCGAAAGCCCCTACTTGCGTGCCTGGCAAAATGTCTCCGAAGCCGTTGTTGCTGGTTTGGCTCGCGCCGCCAAATGCTCCATCTCCGGTGACGTCGGTGCGGAAGACTTCACCTGCAACGCCCGCGCCTGAAGGCAACCATAGGGACTGAGCGAACGGGGAGTTAAAGTGTCCAATGAAGCCGAACCGCGCACCTAACGGCATCTCCAGAATCGTCCCGAATGAGATCTGATGCCTGCGATCCTGTGAGGCAGGGCCGAAAAACTTGGTGTGGTTGTTGAAGTCCCCGGCTAACGGCAGGAAATCCTGATCACCAATACCATTGCCGTATGGGACATTGCTCTTGAAACTAGAAAGCGCATACGACACTTGCAAATTCAACCCTTTGATCGCGCGAGCGGGATTGCTGATCTGGCTTCGCAACGACATTTGCAGACCATTGTAGACAGACCTGCCGGCTGGGAAGTACATGGTGTTGCGGCCTACGTTGGGATTGATTCCGGGGAAAGCGGCGCCTGTATCGGGAGTCAAACCAAAGAGCACAGCGGGGAATCCAGCGAGGTACTGAGCACCGGAATCCAAGCCGTTCCCGGCAAAATCGGTGATACTCGCGCCAGGTACTGCCGCGATATAACAGTCCACGGCCGCTTGGGAACTTGCGCCAGCGCCAATAGCGGGAGCGCAACCGGCACTTGCTACCGTGGCATTAAGGGCATTCAGTGCCGCGTTCATGTTCAGAAAACGCGGGTCGCCGATGTGGTTTGTATCGTATCCAAGCAGGAAGTGAGTGGCCACGTTACGGACGTAGTCTGCGCTAAATACCGTGCTCCGGTGCAGTTCACGCTGCAGTCCGACGTTCATCTGCACCGATCGTGGAGTCATGAAATTCGGGGCAAATAAGCTGCCCAAGCCATTTAACAACTGGCCGAGGAAGAAAGGGTTGGGTGAATTGGCGCCCAATGCAGCAGCATTCGCCTGGAACTGCTTCTGCAAGTCGCCCAACGCTGTCTGAACGGCGCCTCCGACCGGGTTGCCACAGATCTGACTTCCGATGTTCAGGCCGTCAACCGACGTGACTACTGAGCCGTCAGGAAAGACCAGCTGACCGCCACTAGCACACGGATCACCTGGCTGGGCGTTGAACTGGCCCTTGTCCAAACGAACCACACGGTCAAACAGAATATTGTTGAAGACCGTATTGTCGTAGTAGAGTCCAGCTCCTGCCCGAATCACCGTCTTGCCATTACCGATCGGATCCCAGGCGATTCCAAGTTGCGGCGCGAAGTTCAGATTGGGTTGCCGTATACGATTCCCAAGCCCAGGAGTATTTCCGAACTGATCGAGTAGATTGCCGGTGCACGTTATCAAAGTTGTCGCCGAGCAAGGGATGGGCGCCAAATCCGAATCCTGGCGACCCGTGTCGCGCACGTAGCGCAAGCCAAAGCTGATGTCGAAATTCGGACGAGCCTTCCAGCTATCGCCGACGTAAAATTGGATGCGGTTGTCCCCCAAGCCTCCACAAGGAGAACCGAATGCCGATTTCTCCGTAAAGCAACCAAAGCCATTTCCGATGAGGATCGAATCGACAGGATAATTCAACGGATTGCTGATTCCGCCCGGAAACGGTCCTGTGGCAGCAATTGATGTCGAGTTGGTACCAGTATCGAGGCCGATCTGTGGTGCCAGCCCGAAGAAGCTGGCGAAGGCGAAGCCGTTAATCTTGTTGAGGCCGAACCCGTAACGGATGATATGGGAATGGAGCGTCTTGCTGCCGTCGTACTTGAGTTCTTTGTTGCTCTGGATGGTGGTTTGTGGCGCCAAGAAGTTTGGCCCACTCACAAAACCAGCACCGTTATTGAAGTACATCTGAATGGCCGGGGCTGGGTTGAAAATGCTCGTGCCTGTTACAGCATCGGTAATGGCATTGTGGAAGTAGTTGTAGGCGAAACGAATACTGTGTGTAAAAGTACCTGTATTGAAGTCGAAACCTACAGCATGCGCAGGCGTATTGTCGCGGTTCTTGAAAGGCGAGAAGTTACTTCCACCGAATCCAGCGACGATGCTGTTGTTGTCATAGGTGAACTTGTAGAACAGCCGCGCAGAGTGCCAATGCAACTGATAATCCAGTCGCCCGTTCAATTCCGTCTCGCGATACGCTGAACTGTACCCCCCAGAAAGTGCGCTAAACGGAGCGCTTAAGGCCACTGGCGCGAACAGGTCTTGTTTGAAGTGCTCGGCGGCGAGAAAGAAAAATAAGCGATCCTTCACAACAGGACCACCGAAGCTCCCACCGTAATCGTTACGCTGAAACGGAAGATCCTGGCCGGCCGGGAGGTTAGCGCCCCCCGCCCGCTTGTCGCGGAAGTTGCCGAAAAGGGATCCATGGTAGTTGTTCGTACCTGACTTCGTGACTACGTTGACTGTCCCAGAGGACGTGAGTTCTGAGGACAAGTCAAGGCTCGATTGGCCAATTTGGAACTCCTGAATCGAGCTCACAGTAATGTTTTGAGTGGTCGTGCCCACATTCTCGTCGCTGATGTCCAGTCCGTCGACCTCGATGCGTGCTGTACGTCCGGCTCGTCCACCGATAGAGATTGACGAAAACCCGTTCTTAGTCGGGTCAAACGTTGCGCCGTCCTCAATTTGAATTCCAGGCTGCAGTTGCGCTAAGTCAAGGAAATTACGACTCATTGGCAGCTGCTCAATTTGCTGGGTCGTCACAACGCCCTGAACGGTAGCCTGTTCCGTGTTCACCTGCTCTGCCGAGCCTTGCACCTCGACAATCTGGCTCTCCTGGCCCAGTTCAAGCCTGACATTTCCAGGAGCCGTACCTGATACCTGCACCGTCACAGGCAGCACAGTGCTCTTGAAGCCCTTTGCTTCAATCTTAATGAGGTATTCGCCCGGGATTAGGGAACCCGACGTGTATGTGCCGGAGGAACCAGTCGTCGTAGAAATGACCTGGCCCGTCGCCTTGTTAGTAATAACAACCTTGGCGTTGGTCACCACCGCACCGCTGGGATCTGTCACCGTTCCGAGAATGGTCCCCGTGGAAACACTCGTTTGGGCGTAAACAGTTGCGGAGAGAAATACCATTGCGGCCGTCAGCGATAGCACACTAAATCGCACCATGCAGCGAGAGGGAGAGCGGAAATTGGACACCATCGTGCACCTTCCTTTCAGAATGCTGAATAATGGCAAATCAGCCTGAAAACCGACTGCGAGCGCGCTATCGATTAAGAAGAACGGTAGCTTGCGAATCGACCGTCGAACGAGAATG
>DATEPX010000261.1:0-3381 GCA_035272945.1 Terriglobales bacterium | reverse complement strand
GTCTCCAGCTCGGCGAGATGATAATAGAAGCCGCCGTCGCCGGTGAAGCATAAAACCGGCGTGTCGGGAAGAGCGCATTTTATTCCTAGCGACGCGGGGAACGCCCACCCAAGGGAGCCGGCGCAGCGAATGTACCTTTGGCCCGGTTTTTTGAGGTCGATCATCGCGCCCGTCCAGATCCCGGAGTGGCCTGTGTCTGAGACGACTACCGCATTTGAAGGGAGGAACTCAGTAATTTCCTTGCAGATACGTTCCGGCCTCATGGGCACGGCGGCGGAATTACAGAGCGGCGCCACTTCGTTACGCCACTCGCTTACGAGCTGTTGCACCCGCCGCACCCAGCCCGTCCTGGGCTCCATAGGCTTCAGCGCATCAATCAACCTTCGTAAGGTCACCTTGGCATCGCCCAACAAACTTACGACGTTAGGATAGTTTCGACCGAGGTCCGCAGGCGAGATATCCATTTGGATGACCGGCGTGCCTGCGCGTGGAATCTTCCAATTGTTTGTGACCTGGCTTCCGGTATGGCTGCCGATGAAAAAGACCAGGTCGGCCTCGGCCACAGCCCGGTTGGCGCACCAGCGGGAGTAAGTTCCTACGACTCCCACAGAGAGCGGGTGACCATCGGGGATCGTTCCCTTGCCATTCAGTGAAGTCGCCACTGGAATCGATAGCATCTCGGCAAGCTGCACTACCTCCTGCTGCGCTTGGGAAGAGGTAACTCCGCCGCCCGCCACGATGACAGGTCTCTGGGCTTTTGTTAAAGCTGCGGCTGCCTCCCGAATCCGTTCCATCTCCGGCTCCGGCCTGAAGGCAGGGTACTGCTTGTACTGCTCTTCAAAGATCAGGTCGAGGTCGCCTTCCTCTTCAATCACTTGTCCGTGACTTCCCCGCATCTCCAGGTGCACCGGTCCAGGCGCTCCCGCGGTGGCCACTCGGAAAGCTTCTCGAAGAAGATCCGGCAAGCGGCTCAGCTTGTCTATCCGGGCATTAAATTTCGTCACCGGATCGAACATCGAGAAGTCCTCGACCTCTTGGTAAAGATAGCGATATCTCGATTCGGAGTCAGGACCTCCGGTGATCGCAATCACCGGAGAACAGGCCATGTATGCGTCCCGTAATCCCGCTGCGAGGTTGGCGGCGCCGACGTTCTGCGCCATACAGATCCCCGGCCTCCGCGTGGCCCGAGCGTATCCGTCGGCCATGTAGGCCGCGGCCTTTTCGCCGTGGGTCATCACGCGCCGGATATTCATATCCTCCATCTCCGCCAATGCCGGTAGCAGCATCGTGGGGACAAAAAAGATATGGGTTACGCCGTACGCCTGCATCGCTTGAGCAAAAAAGCGCGAGCCTGTTATCGTGGGCATGGTTTGATCCTCCTGACTATTTAGCGGCTTGGAAAACAATGCCATCCCCAAGAGGACCAGCGTTCAAAGCCGCTCCTGGCGATGTGAGTCTCCAATTCTCTCTCCAAACTATGGTGGTCCAATTTCTAGACGATTCTCGAAGCGAACCTGCACGTATTATTTTGTCGAAAACTTTTTGAAAAACCCTTCCTCCTCCAGCTTGTTAACAAACCGAAGATCGATAAAATCTGCCGAATTCTTTGACTTGAGCGCGAGCCGCTGTTCCGCGAGGAAGTCGAGTATGAATTTAATACCTTCAGGAGAAGTCCTGAGGTATTGATCCAACTGCTTGCCATAGCTCTTGTAGGATTCGCGCAGCGCGGGGTCGTCCTTGGGCACGCGCATGTATTTCGCCACTACGGGCAGAGTCAGTTCCGGCTGGGTCTTATAAAGGTAAATCGCTTCAGCAGTCGCGCGCAGCACATTCAGGATGGTTTCCGGGTTTTCGTCGGCAAATCGTCGCGTGCTTGCGACGGAGACAGTGGGAAAAGGCAAGTCCAAGCTTGCAATGTCAAAGATCTGCGGGAACCCCATGCGCGCGGCGATGCCTGTAGAAGGCGGCGACATGACCCCGCCCTGCACCTGGCCGTGTTGCAGCGCGGTGAGCACTTCCTGAGTTCCACCTACAGGACGGACAATGATGTCTTTGTTCGGGACCAGTCCAACCCTCGACAAGAATAGTAGTCCCGCGAAATAACTGTTTCCACCGACATTGCCTACGGCGAGGTTTTTTCCTTTGAGATCTTTGATCTCCTTAATTTGCGGCACGGCGTGGACGGCAAAAATCAGCCGGCGAAAGACGGTGCCCAAGATCACCACCTCGGCGCCCTGGGCTGCGGCAGAGACGACGCTCGCGCCACCGGCCTGAGAGAAGTCGACGGAGCCGCCGATCAGGGCCTGGATGTTACGGGCGCCGCCGACATAGACGAGCTCTACGTCAAGACCGTATTTCTCAAATACGTGGAGATCTTTGGCAATCCAAAATGGCGGATTGGCATAAGCAAAGGCGGTGAAAGCAGCCCTAACTTTTTTCAGAGGTGCAGACGCAGCCGCCAGGTAGCTAGGGACGAGTAAGGCCACTGGAAGAAGAAACGCGATGAAGCTCTTCAGCGACTGATTCATGTTTGCCTGTCGCTTCGGCTGACGGTGGTAAGGCTATGTCAGAAGTGTTGCACGAGTCAACCAAAAACTGTGATTATAGGAGCAGCCACCAGCTTAGGCGTAGCACGTTCATGGCCACAACCGTCGCGGTAGACTGCTCGGTGATTAGCCAATGGAGAACGTTATGGAAAAGCTGATTATCTTTGCGGCTCTCGGTTATCCGGGAGCAGCGAACCCAGCCCTTCCTGCTATGCCTGCTACCTGGGCGGAGCTGGTGGAGTCTGCGGTCGCAGCACGCCAAGCAGGCGCGAGTATCGTCCAATTCCACGGACCGCACGATGAAGATGGAAAGATCATCCCCGACGCATGGGGCCGCGTGACTGAAGATATCCGCAAACGCAGTGATGTCTTGATTGATTTTGGACAGGCCGGGGCGCCCTGGGAACAGCGCAAGCACCTGCTCGAACTGGGGACTGGGAAACCAGACTTTTTTGCGGTTTCCCTCACCAACCATGACTACAGACGACACCATCCTCAGCGCGGCGATTACGATGTCTATTACTCTCACACCCGTAACGAGTTGGAGGAGTACGCTCGCGGCTGTCTAGAGAATGGAGTCAAGCCGCACTGGGAGATCTGGCACCAGGGTGGACTGTGGAACTTTGAGTACCTAACGAAACAAAATCTGGTGGCTAAGCCTTATTGGCTGGAGGTATTATTCGGGACGCCAGGAGGCACCTGGGCTCCACCGACGTTGGAGGAGATTAATCATCGCACTAACAGTCTTCCTGCCGACTCGGTATATTCAGTCGCCGTGCGTGGAACGGCCGGGCCTATAGGACAGACTCGCATGCTCACGTTTGTCATTATCAAA
>DATEPX010000260.1:0-5169 GCA_035272945.1 Terriglobales bacterium | reverse complement strand
CTGTGCATAACGAAAACTCCATCCAGCGGTTTCCCGTCAAACGTCACATTGTTACTTCCCGGTCGCCTTCGTAACCGAGCTTCCAGTTCCCTTCCGCATGTCGCTGATTTCAATAGCATTCGTCACCAATGGGATTTGCGGGATCCACAGATCGAAAATTGAATCCACTTTCACAAGTCCTGAGTTGTCAAAGGCGTAGCACCGCTGCCCTTCTTCCAATTGGTGTCAAATGGTGTCAAATTCCGCGAACTGCTCATGATAGGTCGGTGTTGGCAATTTCGACGCGCAGTGATTTGACTTTACCGGTAATACGACAAACCAGGCATGTATCTCGAACCCGGCCAGATCGTTACGATGCAACTCCGGGACCTGGCTCCTTCATTCGCAACGAAGTGCCGTGAGCGGTTCCACGCGCGTGGCCCGCAGCGCGGGAACGTAGGTGGCGAGCATGGCGGTCACACCGAGCACGACGAATAGCCCGCCATAAATGCTGACATCCGTCGGACGCACGTCGAACAGTATGCTCGCCAGCGCTCGCGACAACACGAGTGATCCGCCCAGACCGAGTGCCAGTCCCAGCAGCGTGATGCGCACACCGCGATTCATCACCAGCGCGAGGATCTGATTCTTCTGCGCGCCGAGCGCCATGCGAATGCCAATCTCGCGCGTGCGCTGGCTGACCGCGTAAGCGATCACCCCGAACAGGCCGATCGTGGCCAGCATGAGCGCCAACAGCGAGAAACCGGCGATCAGGAACATGTTGAACTTCGGCTCGGCGAGCGCAGTCTCGCGAATCGCCTCCATGGAGCTGACGCGTGCGAGGGCGATGTTCGGGTCCATGCTGTTGAGCGCGGACCGAACGAAGGCGACATATTGCTTGGGATCACCCTCGGTGCGAACGACATAGGCAAGCACGCCCCACGGATCCTGCTGATGCGGGACAAACGCCGTCCCCGTTGCCTGTTCCCGGAGGGATCCAACCTTGACGTCGGCGACGATGCCGACGATCTGCCGCGGTTTGTTGTCATCGCGCCAGGAGCGGATCACCCTGCCCAATGGATCCTCATTCGGGAACATCTTCTTGGCCAGCGTCTGGCTGATGATGACGACAGGCGCGGAATCCTTCGTGTCCTGGTCATTGAAGTCGCGCCCCGCCATCAGTTGCAGTCCGGTGGTTTTGATGAATCCCGGCGTGATCACGTTCCACATTGACGAGTATTCGGTTCCGTTCGGCGGCAGTGGCTCACCTTCACGGACGAAGCTACGGCCTAGATAAAATCCGCCGCCGCCCATCGGCAATGCGCCCACGGCGCCCGAGGAGACGACGCCGGGGATCGCGTCGACGCGGCGATGAAAATCGGCGATGAAACGGGCCTTAGGCTCGTCTTCCGGATACTGCGGACCCGAGACTGCCAACTCAAAGCTCAGCAGATTCGCGGTGCGCACCCCCGGGTCAACGTGCTGCAATCGTCCGAAGCTCTTGACCAGCAGGCCAGCGGCGATCAGCAGCATGAGCGAGAGCGCGACCTGCGCGACGACCAGCGCTTCCCGGTAGCGTTGGCTCGCTTTGCCCGAGGAGACAGCGTTGCCGCTTTGTTGCAGAGCTTCGCGTATGTCCTGCCGCGTGATGCGCCAGGCGGGGGCGAGCGCAAACAAGCCGGCCGTAAGCGCCGCAATCGCGAGCGTGAAGAGCAGCACACGGGCGTCGATCGACGTTTCCTCGAGACGCGGAATGCTGCTGGGTCCGTAAGCGATCACTGCCTTGATGATGGCATAGGCGATGAGGATCGCCGCGATGGCGCCCAGCACGCCCAGCACGCCGGCCTCGATGAGCACCTGTTGAACAAGTCGAGCCGAACTGGCGCCGAGCGCGGAGCGGATGGAGAATTCACGTGCGCGGGCAGCGGCGCGGTTCAGCAGCAGGTTGACAAGGTTCGCGGTAGCACTCAAGAGAACGAACCCGATCGCGGCGAGCAAGACAAGCAACGCTCGCTTCGTTTCCCGTCCCACGACAGCTTCATGAAGAGTGACGACGGAGGTCGCGCTGTTCCTCCGCTTCGCCGGGAATTCCTTCGCATTGCGCTGTCCGACGCTTTCGACGAAGGCTCTCCCAGTCTCGAGGCTCACGCCCGGCGCCAGCCGCGCAATGGCTTCATACTCCCAGTTGTCGACCGGGTCCTTCTCCGCATCGCTGCTGATGAATGGGAACCAGATCTGCGTCCCCAGCGGATAATCGGACTGCCGTGAGGCCACGCCGATCACGACCCTGTCGGTGCCGCGGACTTTGATGCGGCGGCCAACGATCGCGGGGTCGGAGCCGAAGCGGCGTTTCCACAACGCTTCGCTGATGATGATCCGGCGTTCCGCGTTTTCGAGGTGATCGTCTTTCACAAAAAAGCGGCCCGTGAGCGGATGGGCGCCGAGCACCGAGAAAAAGTCTTCGGACACGGCCGTAGCGTCCACGCGCTCCGGAGCGCCATTGTCGGCAGCGAGGTCTGTCCTTAATCCCTCGGAAACTGCGACCTCCGAAAAGACCTGCCGGTTGCTCTTCCATTGCAGGTAATCGTGGTAGGTGATGGCGAGTCCGATCGTGCCGAGTCGCGTGTCGACGGCGACCGGGATCACTAATTCATCGGCGTGCGGATAGGGAAATCCGCGCAACAGTACCGCGTTCATGGTGCTAAAGATGGCGCTATTGGCGCCGATGCCAAGCGCGAGTACGAGCACCGCGACGGCGGCGAATCCACGGCTTTTGTTAAGTGTGCGTAGAGCGAAGCGAAAGTCCTGGGTGAAGCCCATAGCGATCTCCCGTGAGGCAAGTTGAGGCGCAGGCAGACGGGTACCTGCGGACGTGTCGACAGCTTGGACGAAGGAAGTGGGGTTTGGTCACGCGAGGACGGCGTGAACCACTCACTATCTCAAACTGACATTGTGACGCCGGCACAGCTTTCTGTCAGCGAAATATTGCCCTCGTTTTCCTCAACGCGGTCTGCGGTAGCCTTTGCTATCACGCCAAGCCCACTGAATAACGCTGTGAGTGCGACGCCTTCCATCTCGGCAAGCACTCGGTCGGTCTTAGCAAATTCGCTTATTGCCCTGCCCCCGACCCAAAACGCGAGCACTGCCAACATGGCGAATAATGACGCTACTCCTCGGAGTAGAAGCGCCAATTTAGCCGCTCTGGAAGCAGTCATAGGTGTTTCTCGAATACAGAATATCACTGGCGGCGTTTCACATGCTTGATAAACGTTAGAGCTTTACCGGACGCGCGCGGAACTACCGGCCCACGTTCACTCCACAGCGAGAACGCGCATCCGGTAAAGCTCTAACGTTTACCAGGACCCAGCGCGACTTCTGCCATAACTTCCGAGTTGCCGACATTACCGGCCAATCTCTGCCCGTTTTCAGGGCGTCGCGAGGGTATTCGATGCGGTGGCAAATCTTCACGCCCGGCCAGGGGGAAAGGATGGTGTTCTTGAGGACGTTTTCCGCCAACTGCGAGAGGAAGAGCAGTGAGTCCCGACAAATTGCTCGCTCAAGAGATCAGAAGACTCGCGCGCGAAAAGCTCTGCGCGTCGAAGGAGCTCTGGAGAGAATACAAGCGGACGTGCCCTTCGGTGTCAGACCGGATTCGAAAGCGATTGGGCCTGATAGGCCTATCCTACGGAGCAGTGATCCTGTTGGCTTTGGCGCGGCATAGTGGCCCGAAAGCTCCGCTGTTGTTGCTTGCATTGTATTCTGCGGCTACCGTCGTGGGCCGTTCCAACGCCCTCTCCAATACACTCTATCGATCCGGTGACCTGGCGTTCTATATGCACGTGCCCGTTACAGACAAACATTTCTTTGGTTATGCGTGGCGGAGCTTTCTCAAATCATCTCTGTGGGTGTGGTTCTACTCGTTCTTGGCATTCGGCTATCTGACAGTGATCTCGAGACTTGGACCTATTGGCTGGACTGCCGCAGTAATCGCGTCCACGTTGCAATGGCTATTGATTGTGAGCCTGGTTGTCGTGGTAGAACTCTTACCTCCCTCGTGGCCAAAGACGAAGATAGGGCTTTCTCTCTATCTGCTTACGTTTGGTGCCATTTTCCTTCCCGAAGCGTGGGTGACAGTGGCATGGAGGGCACTCCTGCCACTTCCGACCGCGTGGATTCCACACATTTTTGAGCGTGGTGTGCTTAACCACGAGTCAGGGAGTCTGTATTTGTTAATCCCGATCCTGCTCTTTCTGGTTTCTCTACCTCTGAGCTCACGCCGCCTGCACGAAACCTACCCTATCGTTGAACCCGTCTACCCACTCGCATCGAATGCTGCTATAGATGTTGAACGAGACGATGATGAAATAGGTGTAACCAGAGAAGAAGATTGGCAGAGCACGAGCCACGAGGCAACGAACAATCTCCGGGTCACTCCGGCACATCTGCGAGGATTAGACTGGAATTGTTCAGGATGGATTGAAGGCCTTGCTGGGCACTTACTTAACGAGCGCGAAAAGAAATCAGCGGACTTTCTATGTGGAGGCCACCTGGGGCTGTGGAGTTCTCTATGGCGTCGTGGATTGAAGGTCGCCGCGATTGGTGTTGTCGTGTTGCTTCTTCCTAGGCTGTTCGCACCTTGGATCGGTATCGCTATCGGAGTGGTTGCTAGCATGTTCGCCCTACCTGTACTCGGGGGACATTGGGAGGGCATGCGGCTTGTCGCGGATTCGGGGAAGGTTAGACCCGCGTGCGCTGGCATTCCGCTTTCCTACACAGAGATGTCGCGCGTGCTTGCAAAGATCAATTTGTTGCGATACGCAGCATGGCTGCCAATTTTTCTAGGTTATGGAGCCATGTTCGCTTGGCGATTGCAGTTGACGCCACTTCTGGGGATTAGAGTTGCGGCAGAGATTCTCGTAGTCTTGATTTCGTTTCAACCAATCCTCATTGTTGGTCATCACTCTTACGGAACAAACGATTCAAAGCGCCTGAATCTCCACTCGATTGTTGCGATCTTGGTTATTGGTTCAATCGGGATAGCTTATGCGGTCTGCTTGACGATCGTTTTTATAGCTACGGAATGGGCTCCAGAAGGCTCACGCGCAGTGCCCGCTGTTGCAGCCGCTATGGGTATGTTCATCTGCTCTCTGCTGATCTGGTTTTGCTACAAGCTGTTCTATAACCGCGGAC
>DATEPX010000259.1:0-3791 GCA_035272945.1 Terriglobales bacterium | reverse complement strand
TGAAACGTGAACATTTCGTCAAGGTAGTCGAGGACGCGCTCGACTCGCTCCCACAGGAATTTCGCAGTCGCATTCGTAACGTTGCTGTTCTGGTAGAAGATATGCCGCCGAACCAGCCATCATCGCAGTCGGGGCAGCAAGGGCGGCTGCTTCTGGGTCTCTTCCATGGCGTGCCCACGACCAAGAAGAGCATATTTGACCTAACGACGGGGCCCGATTACATCGTGCTTTATCAGAAGAATATTGAAGCGGTCTGCTCCAGCGAGGCCCGAGTCCGCGAACAAATCCGCCTGACGGCCATCCATGAACTTGGCCACTATTTCGGGATGGATGAGACCCAACTGAAGGATGTTTAGCTAAAAAAGGCTGGACTAGGCTCGTGGTAACAGTCCGAAGCGGTTGATGAATAACGGGAAGTTGAACTTCCTGAGCCTTGTGACCAGAGTGTTATTTGGCAATTTGCTCGACGGAGGGTAGCGCAAATGGGATAAGCTCTAATATCTCCAATTAGGGCTGGTTTGGGGGTGATGAGTTTGGCAGAAGTTCGGCTGCAAGAGGGCGAGTCGTTAGAGAATGCCCTCCGTCGGTTCAAGCGCAAGGTTCAGACGGAAGACATCATTAAGGAAGTGAAGCGCCACTCCTACTACCTGAAGCCGGGCGAGAAGCGCCGACTGAAGCAAGCCTTGGCGCGAAAGCGTGCCCGAAAAAAGATTCGCAGAGAGCCGGATTAAGTTGCAACAATTAGCGCCGCTGCTGCCAAACAGCGGCCTTCCGTTTCGCCGGATGAGGTTCTCTGCTGGACAATCCGTCGAAAGGTCGGTTTCTAGGCGAGTTCACCTGACGACCTGAACTCCTCTAGTTCCCGGCCTTCGCGCCAGAAGAGGAATTGTTCACAAAACTCACCGTTGGATGGGAATTGTCACGACGCGCCGCTAACGAAGTTCTTCCGCGATGTATAACTGCGAGAGCAAACGATAGTAGCTGTAGCCGTACGCTTGTGCCTCGGGAGCAATGTAGAGGTCGGCAATCAGCCGAACACCAGCCGGGTCGGAAGGCATCAACCGTCGCCAGAGCCTCCGCTGCCCTGTGGTTGGGTCCAGGCGGAAGAGGTTGACAACAGAGCCTCCCCGGGTGGCCACATACAACGGCAAAGGTGGGGTTCCCCATGCCGCGACCCGCTCACGCTCTGATATGCCCTTAATCGGACGCGGCGATCCACCGGCCAAGTCGTAGATTTTGTCGGACCGGTCAGAAACACTCGAACCAACAACATACTTACCATCGGGCGAAGCCACGATACCGAACACACCTTCTGGTAGCGCTGGTTTCACTTTACCTGTATTCAGCGTCATCATGTACATGCGGTCGGAATCGCCTGCCGTCACATCAAAGATTATCTGCTTCCCGTCCCCCAAGAACGTGGCATAAGAGATGTCGCCGTTGATCGGAGGATATCTCTTTGGTTCGCCGGGCCCGATAGGTAGCAAAATGAGCTGAGGTGGAATACTTTCCGTCGTCACCACCACCCATTTCTTGTCTGGTGATATGGACCAAGGCCGCCCTTCACCGAGGCGCACGGCGGACGCACCACGGATGCTGCGAACGTATGAATAGCCCTTTCCAGCGACTGCCTCTCCGCTTTCAGAAAACGCGACCATTTCACCATCCGCCGAAATGGCACCCATGAGGGACAGGTCGAACCATGATAATTCACGCTCTTCAGTCGAGCGCGGAGCTAGAGCCTTCATACCCGTGCGGAAGTCATCACGCGTGAACAGCACCCTCCCGTTCTGCGCAACGTCATGGACGGTAATAGAGCCTATCCCTCGAGTAATCAACCGTTCCTTACCGTGGCGAGAAACTGCCAAGAGCTGTTGCGCCGTCCCACCGCGAACTGCGCTGAACCAAATTTCTTTCCCATCAGGCGTCCAAGCGACACCGCCTGCCGAACCGAAACCGGATGCGAGAACCTTTGCCGTGCCTTTCGTGTCACAAATAACAAGGGAGCCGATGGTTGTCGCTGGCGGATGATCAATGAAGGCAATCGTCTTCCCGTCGGGTGAAAAACGCGGGTGGCTGAGCACGCCAGCGGACTGAAACAGCACGTTGCCAATCGGAAACTCAAGCCTGCTTGCATTCTTTACAATGGCCAGACCGGAACCATCGGGCGCCCAGTCAGCCGCAGTCACGTGTTCCGCGATCTCACGTGGCGTGCCCCCCTCCAGCGGAACGGTAGCCAGCGTTCCGGAAGCATGCCAAACATAGAACTGCCAGGTCGGTTTCAGGAGCACTGCAAGCTCCCCATTCTTAGAGACTGCAAGCAGCTCACTAGATCCGATGCCAAGTGGCCGAGCGTCGCTACTGTCGACACGACTGACAAAGATCTCGCTTGGGTTGTCTTCCCATGCGGCACCGTAAACGACGGTTCGCCCGTCACTCGAAAATCTTGCCGTGCCAACGGCACCTGACCGGAACGTCAGTCTTTTGTAGGCTGGCGGTTCTCGTTTTGCCGAAAGCCTAGCGAGAAGCAGAGGGAGAGACAACGCAATGAGCGATAGTGCGATCAGCAGCGCCATTAGCCACCGCCGACGAAATGGAGAACCATAGGCGCGTGCGGTTTCAGTTCCGGAGTACAAACCCTCTGCCGCCATTTCCAACTGAAATTTCAGGTCGCGCGTCGACTGGAAGCGTTCCAGTGGATCCTTTTCTAAGCAATGCCGGATGGTTCGGTCGACGGCGGGGTGGACCGGTGGAGTTGCTCGGATGAGCTCGGGCGGCTCATGACGCAGGACGGCGCTCATTATTTCCACATTTGTGTCGCCGTTGAACGCCCTCCCACCCGACAGCATTTCGTACAGCACTGCGCCGAAGCTAAAGATGTCGGATCGGTGGTCGATGCTTTCTCCACGCACCTGTTCCGGCGACATGTAGCCCGCCGTGCCCATCACCACGCCCAGTGTGGTATGCGATAGTACCGTTGTCCCATAGCGGGTCGCCGCCTGAGTCTGGACTTTCGCCAGGCCGAAATCCAAGATCTTCAATCTTCCGTCTTTGGTGACGAAGATGTTCTCCGGCTTGAGGTCGCGGTGGACGATGCCTCTGTCGTGCGCGGCTCCCAGCCCTTGTGCGATCTGCAGCGCGTATTCGATTGCCTTGCGCGCCGGCAGGGCACCGTTCGCAAGCTGTGTACGCAGGGTAGTGCCTTCAAGAAATTCTGAAACAAGATAGGACGTCCCGTCCTGTGTACCGATGTCGTGGATGGCCAAGATGTTCGGATGATTTAGCGCTGCCACAGCGCGCGCTTCCTGCTCGAAACGCCGCAGTCGCTCGGGATCGTTCGCAAGGGATGTCGCCAGAACCTTGATGGCCACCGAGCGGTCGAGCCGAGTATCGCGGGCACGATACACTTCGCCCATTCCCCCTGCGCCGATGAGAGCCTGGATTTGATACGGCCCGAGTTTGGTGCCAGAGATGAGGGCCATCCGCGCGCCATTATAGTCTCCATAGAAAGGCCTTGCCCCAGGAAGTAGAACGGGGCAACCCGATCATCGCGTTCCTGAAGAAACGCAAGCTTCTTCATCCTGCCAAGACGACCGAGTCGAAATCCAATCAATAGGAGACCGCAACTGACGCGGCCTCTTTTTTCTTTATGGCCTTCTTTGAGTGGACTGTAGCCCGCAGCAGCTTCACTGGATCATGGTGTTCTGGTTCACGTTTTTCAAGGAGTACGCGCAAATCCCGTGCTCGCCGAGGATCGGGCGCGCCCTCCTCTCCACATTTCTTGCAGTAAG
>DATEPX010000258.1:0-14492 GCA_035272945.1 Terriglobales bacterium | reverse complement strand
AGCCCCACCCGGCATTCCTTCGTTCTTTGAACGCAAGCAATCTCGTCTGCCAGGATCGTTACTGAACGGAGCGGCCACCATGTTTGCGGCGAGAAATTCCAGGAGCAGGTCGGCGGCGAGAACCTCGACTGCGACAAACGTTCTCTCACGTGCCATTAATTCACTGGAACGCAATCGCGTCCGCAATCTTGAAGGCGGGACGCAGAGAATAGGCCAGCTGCGAGAGCGGCTAGCTCACGGACTGGAGAGAGGGGCTTATTTCGTCGATCCGATCTTCCGCCAGCACGATGAACCACTTTGATCTCAAATAGACTGGGCTACGACTTGCTGGTGACAAAGAGACGGTCTTGTTCGGGGTGGTACGCAAGGCCGTTGAGAACAGCATCGGCATCCGGAACTTAGGGACCCGCCAGAGCCCTTACTTAACTTCAACTTCCAGGAGCCGAACGTTTTCGGGGCTGGCGTTCCTGAGCTCATGCGTGATACCGGCGGGATAACTGTGTACCTCGCCGACAACTTTATCCACTTGCTCCTCTGCCGCATCGTTTAAATGAATCGGGGTGAGTGGAATGAGCAGCGGCGAACCCCAATGTCGATGCTGGGGTAGAGAGCCCCCAGGCCCAAGCTCGACCTTTGTTACTTTCAAGGTGGCTGTTTCGAACAGCGTGCTAATCGTATAGACTCCCTCGTCGGTCTTACCGAACCGGCCGTCCGTACATGGGCTGGCAAGCAGACCACAGCGGGCGTGCTCCGGATCGATCTTGGAGTCCACATCGATTTCTATAAGGCTGGCTGGCGCCCCGCCGAGATTCTTAAGGCAGTGCGCCCACCCTCCCTGGATAACCTGCAATTCTTCTGGTTCCATTTGAAGTGGATACCGATTCGCCGAACCAACCGCTTCGAGATTACTTCTGGACAAAGAAATGAGCACATAGTCGTGTGGATGAGTAGCGATGAGTGTGGACTCGTGTGCCGGGATAGTAATGGCGTACGCCGTCAACTTGCCCCCGGATTCGAGCTTATGATAGCGACTATCGAACGGCCTCCGGTTGCCATCAAGAAGACTCTTGCGAGACGGATTCTGATGTCTGCGCTGCGCAAGCAACGGGCAGCAGGATGTTAGCAAGAAGGCTAGAAGGAGTATCCAGAGCGGGGCAGTAACGTACATAGGAACCTCACAATCGATCGACGAGGTGCCCAAGGGTCGAGTTACCATGTACTAAGTACGCAGCTATGTCAATCCAGTAAATTACCTACCCGACAGTTCACTTATCGGGGACGTCCGAGAGAGTAGGATTTGAGAAAGTAACTGCTGTGAAACAACATGCCTGGTTCCTCATGAAAGCCTTGATCTTTGCTCTTTGTCTGGTGTTTGCTATGGCAGTCTCAAGGCGCAGCGTTTGTGTGGCAACCGTCGCCGGGACACACGCAATTGCCTATATGGCCGGGCGCTGCGCCTGATCCCCAGCCTGTCGCGGGGCCGGAGACCGCTACGCCGACTGAGGGAAATTGGCGGGGCACCGGACGGCCGGCGACTGGGGTGAACAACTTCTCACGGCCTACGATGACCGTCTATTTGCCGAATGGAAAGAACACAGGCGCTGCGGTCGTCGTCCTCCCTGGTGCGGTTATCGGGGTCTGGCCATCGATCTTGAGGGCACGGAGGTCTGTGATTGGCTGACGCCCAGAGGCATTACCTGGGTGCTTCTGAGGGCTATCCATGCAATGACATGTCGCATGGGGGTGCCTCCAACAAGCTTGTAGTTTCTTCCTAGGAATGGTTGTGTTCAGGTTTCTTGCGCTAGGTTTATCTACGGCGCAGCAGATTCACTGCTGCAACCGCGATCCCTATGGTTTACGGCTAGCTATTTTTAAACCAGATGGCGACAGCGATCAAAAGCCTATGGCGTTTTCACTAAGTATGCTCCACGCCCACGGTTACTATAGTCGATACAGCCCTCGCCTGGCTCTCCCTGCGTCGTGCTTTTCTCCACATGACGATTCCGGTAAGGAACTGAAATGGCATCATCAGGCTCGCCAGCGACATCGCGACCTTGCTGGGAATTCCCAAAATATCTCCTGTGTGTAATGCCCGGTTCAAGTTAACGAGCCGGTAACCGGCCGGTGCACGGCGAGAGTCGGTCACCATCAACATCTTCCCGCTGTATGGATCAATGGCAATTCTCGTTCGGCCTCCCGGTGTGCGGTCTTCCGGGTAGCGCGAAAAAATGAGATACACCTGATTTCCGCGCGGCACCGTGATGAAATTCGGGGTTGCTCCCGGGACAGCTGCGCGGGCGATTGCCAACGCTTTATCGGGCGTGATCGGACGTTGGCCGGGTGTGGGAGTGACCTGCATTTTTGGCCAACCCGGAGGTTGTGAACGGCTTATTCGATACAAGAATGGAGTTGTTTGATGTTCAAAAGAAATCACCAGTCCGGTTACGACTAACAGCAGGACAAGCGCCAGAGACACGATTCCGAAGCTATTATGCAAATCGAACCACAATTTCGCCGTCCCGGCGCTACCAGAAATCCCAAATTGCTTGGCCGGCCACCATAAGTACACGCCGGATATCAGCAAGAACAGCGCGGCTAACGCTGACCACCTCACGGACATTTCGCCAAACTTGCGGCCTCTGTCCAGCAGAGCCAGCCGGATGTGAAACTGGTGCACGAAGCCGAGGAAGTCCATTCCTCCGTTGATTGTGCCCAGCACCAGCCCAGAGTACTGATCGACGTACACAAGTTGTCGCTCGATCATTACTTGATACGACAGGTCAGGCCGGGCAGAGAGGACATATGCGGTAATGGGGTGGTTTGGAGATACCTCGCTCACCGACTCGCCGAGCTGGGCCAGCGGTAGAGGAGTTCCGTGCGGTTTTACGTAGGCGACCCTCCAATGCAGGAGCCGATTCAACTCTGGCTCGAAAGCCAAGATACTGCCCGTCGCGCCCAGCAGCACGATGAATATTCCTACGGTCAACGCCACCATGAGGTGAAGCTGGAGGATAACTTTACGCACGGCATTCTCCTTGGGCACACAGACACCGCGATTCGCAAGAATGTTCCCCTTTTCATGCCGTCGAACGGAGCGCCTGGGACTTGTCGGACAGATCGGGGTTGTTACAGGAACGAACTTAAAGGCCATTTCTTGCGAGATATCCAGTTTAGGAGCTTTCGCGAACAGGGGCTCTGTTGTTGCTCACGGTTGCGACGACGCCTCGGTAGAACTCGCAGGGTGTATCATGTCTCCCCGCCGTTGAGGAGACTGTCCTATGACTCGTCGGCTATCGACGATTCTAGCTCTTTTGCTGTTGGCGCTTTTTTCCAACGCGCAATCGAACCCTCCGGGGCGAGTTGTGGACCTGACCTCCGCCGATGGAACTAAGCTCAAGGGGACATTCTTCTCTCCGGCCAAGCCTGGACCGGGAGTCCTATTGCTGCACCAATGCAACAAAGATCGCAAGATCTGGGACGGCCTTGCCCAGCAACTCGCTGCCTCTGGGGTGAACGTACTCACGTTCGATCTGCGCAATTTTGGCGAGAGTGAAGGCGAGCCATCCGACAAGCTGACGCCGCAAGAAGCGCAAGCCGCGGCTCAGAAATGGCCCGCCGACGTCGACGCTGCGTTCGAGTACCTGGTTTCTCAACCGGGCGTGAAGCGCGACACGATTGGCGTCGGAGGTGCCAGTTGCGGCCTCAACAATTCCGTACAGGCCGCCCGCCGCCATCCTGAGGTCAAGTCGCTGGTGCTCCTCGCCGGTTCCACGAATTTCGACGGCCGCAACTTCCTGCGGGACTCAAACTTGCCGGTACTCTACGGCTTCGCCGACGACGATGAGTATCCGTCGAGCTTGTTGACGACCGAGTGGCTCTATGCGCTCACGCCGAATCCTGGCAAAAAGCTCGTGCGATATCGCGATGGCGGGCACGGAGCGGAAATCTTCAAGGTGCATCCCGAGTTCGAGGACATCATCAAGGACTGGTTTGTCACCACGCTAATCAAGACGCCCGGACGCGCGCCGCTCTCGAAGAAAAACGTCGCTATCCCGAAGGAAGTCGAGGTTCTGAATCTACTCGATCAGCCCGGAGGCACGGCGAAGATTTCCGAGATGCTGACGGTTGCGCGCAAGAAAGACCCGAAGGCGACGCTCTTCCCTGAGGAGGTGGTGAACGTCATCGGCTATGAGCACATGCAAGCGGGCGATAACAAGGGCGCGGTCGCCATCCTGAAGCTGAATGCCGAGGCTTATCCCAACTCGACCAACGTTTTCGACAGCCTCTCCGACGCGTACCTTGCCGACGGGCAGAAGGATCTGGCACTCGCGAGTGTTAAGCGTGCACTCGAAATGCTGAAAACCGATACGACTACGCCACAGCGGCTCCGCGACGGCATCAAGGCCAGCTGCGAAACGAAGCTGAAAGAATTAGGAGAGAAACCCGAATGACGCGATCAAGCTGATGTGAGCAGGCTTAAAGGCCCGGATTACGGGTAATTGCTTCCGGCGGACAAACCGGAAGTGATCTCAATGCGTTTGTCAGTTTCTTGTTTGTTGACCAACGGAAAGGAATCGGTTTGGGCTTCGCCGGAAACCGGTTTCTGCCGTTCCAAGGCCGTGAGCGGATTCTCGTATATGGTCCGAACCGTTTCCACTTCTTCAGGCGGACCGGGGACGATGACGATGGGTCGCTGCGGATTCCCTTGTACTCGCCTTTATCGAAATCCACGTGCGATCAGAAGGAAGACTTGGGACGAAGCACATTGCCGGAAATACTGAAGCAACGCGTGAAGTCTACGGGGTGGCAACCATTGGGATTTTCATGCCGTACACAACGTGCTGACGAACCCGAAGTATATGGGAACGAATGTATGGGCCGCACAACTCAGCGGCCGAGTAGCTGGCGAGCGGCTCGTGGCCGCCTCGCCAGCAAGGTGGCTCCCTTTACAAAACGAGATACGCGCGCGGCTGAGGCGTACCATGACCGTTTCATTCTCCGGTCGCGCGCGGGAGGTAGAAGCGGAAGAATGCCTCGGAGTCGGAGTCAAGGCAGACCTGAAGGTTGGCGGCGCCCGGCTCGGGGCGGGTGAAGCCTTCCTCGTCCACGCGTATGCGCAGCGGCTTAACCGGGCATAACTTGGGGTTCACCACGAACGCAATGGTCATCGGATCAAACAGCGTCGGAGTTTGTTGATTCCATTCGTGGTAGAGCAGCGTCAACGCATCGGTCAAAGGGTTTCCCGCCTGGAACAGGATCGCACGCTTGTACTCGTCCAACTTCAGCTGTGTGGAATCGAGCGGCATCATGAAAACGGGGACGCCCGATCCGAGCAATTTCTGCGCCGAGTGTGGATCATTCCTGATATTCCATTCCGCGTCGGGGCCATGCGCTTTGGAGTAACCCAGATCTCCATAGCCGCGCTCGATGGAGCCGCCCATCAGCACAACGCGCCGAAGCTGTCGAAAGGTCGCGGCATCCGCGCCAATGAGAGCGCCTACGTTCACCAGCGGACCCATACACACCAGCGTTATCTGCCCCGGGTAGCGCCGAATCTGATCGAGAATGAACGGAACCGCCTCCGGGTGGGTAGCTCGCCGGAAGCGGCCGCCTTCGGCGTAGCGTCGCTGGCTAAGCGAGGTTTTTGCATCCGTCGGCACACCCTTGGCCACCGGGATGTCCTGCCTGCCGGCCTCGCCCAGCAGCCGATCAAGCAACTGGGCTCGGACTTGGGTGTCGCCAAAGGCGGTTGAGATGCCGAGAATCTGCAGCTCCGGACTGCGCAGAGCCAGTACTACGGCGAAGGCATCGTCGATGTCGTCGCCAATATCGGTGTCGATGATGATTTTTTGGGGAGATGCGAGCGAAACCGATTGCCCAGCAACCAGGGTCGCCAAAGCAAACAAGAGGAGGAGAACGAAAACGAGCCGGAGACAGGGCATCGTCACCTCGCCATTTCCAAAGTAGTATTCCACAAAGGCGAATAGCAGGCGGCATCATCCGGCCGTTTGCCCCCATCAGGCTTGACCCTGACGGGTAGCCTCGGGTACAACGCCAGAGTCGTGCGCATTCGAGCCTTGCTTGTATTGGCGTGGGCCACTGTTCACCCGGCCTGCACCCGGAACCGCGATTGGCCAGTTTATGGCGGGGCTCCCGAATCCGGCCACTATTCGGACCTCCGGCAGATCAATCGAGAGAACGTAAACCAGCTTAAAGTCGCCTGGACATTCGATACTCAGGAGGCCGGCGGCCTCCAAACCAGCCCCATCGTGTTGCGCGGTGTTTTTTACGGAATCTCGCCTTCGCAGAAAGTTTTTGCGCTGGACGCCGCGACCGGACAGCTTAGATGGAAATTCGACTCGGGAATCCAGGGAACCCAGCCAGACCGCGGGCTGGCATACTGGGAAACGGGCAACGACCGCCGCATCGTGGCCGGCATCATGAATTTCGTTTACGAACTAAATGCCGATACCGGCCGGCCGATTACGAGCTTCGGTGATCAGGGCAGAATCGACCTGCGTGAGGGTCTCGGCCGCGACGCCGCAACTGTGTTTATTGCCCTGACCAGTCCGCCCGTCATCTACAAGGATCTGTTCATTGTCGGCGGACGCGAATCGGAGACCCTTCCTGCCGCACCGGGCGACATCCGCGCTTTTGACGTTCGCACTGGGCGGCTTCGCTGGGCCTTTCACACAATTCCTCATCCCGGCGAATACGGTTACGAAACGTGGCCGAAAGATGCATGGAAAACCAGCGGTGCCGCCAACAACTGGGCGGGAATGTCACTGGATTCAACCGGGGGAGTGTTGTACGTTCCTACCGGCTCGGCAGCCTTCGATTTTTACGGTGGTGATCGGATCGGCGATAACCTGTTCGCCGATTGTCTGATCGCGCTCAAGGCTGACACCGGCGAGCGCATCTGGCACTTCCAGGGCGTGCGGCACGATTTGTGGGACCGGGATTTTCCGTCTCCTCCGGTCGTGATCACCGTTGAACGCGAAGGAAAAAAGATCCGGGCGGTCGCCCAGACTTCCAAGCAAGGATTCGTGTTCCTGTTCAATCAGTCCGACGGCAAGCCGCTGTTTCCGCTCGAATACAAGAAATATCCTCCTAGCGATCTACCGGGAGAATTGGCAGCCGCCGAGCAGCCGCTCCCCACCAAACCGGCCCCCTACTCTCGCCAGATCTTGACCGAAGACATGCTGACCAACCGCACGCCGGAAGCGCATGAATGGGCACGCGCGAAATTTCGCGGTTTCCGCAGCGCCGGACAGTTCGTCCCCTTGAGCGCAAAGCGGCCAACCGTCATCTTCCCTGGGTTTGACGGCGGGGCTGAATGGGGTGGTCCTGCCTTCGATCCGCAAACCGGTTTGCTCTATGTGAACTCGAATGACATCGCCTGGGATGCTCAATTGGCAGCTAACACGGCGCCGGCCCTGAGCGGCCGGGGAATCTACCAGGCACAATGCACCATCTGCCATCGCGATGACTTGGCCGGCTCGCCGCCGCTTTTCCCCTCATTGAAAGGAGTCGGACGCCGCCGGAAGATTGACGCCATGGCGCGGATCATTAGAACAGGACGCGGACGTATGCCGGGTTTTCCTAATCTTTCCCAGGGCGAAGTCAGCGCCGTAATCGACTACCTGGTTCGGGGAGAGAGCAGGAAGATTCCCCCGGCGGAGCCAGCCCCTCAGCCGATGGCTTACCGCTTCTCCGGCTATACCAGGTTTCTGGACCCGGAGGGCTATCCTGCAGTAGCGCCTCCTTGGGGAACCTTGAGCGCCATCAACCTGAATACAGGCGAGTATGCGTGGAAAATCGCTCTTGGCGAATACCCCGAATTAGCGGCCAAGGGAGTCAGAGACACCGGTAGCGAAAACTATGGCGGACCGATCGTGACCGCCGGCGGACTCCTGTTCATCGCGGCCACGAATTACGACAAGAAGTTCCGCGCCTTCGATAAGCTAACCGGGCAACTGCTGTGGGAAACGACACTGCCGTTCGCCGGAAATGCGACTCCCATCACCTATGAGGTCGACGGCCGGCAGTATGTCGCGGTTGCGGCTGGCGGAGGCAAAGATCTGCGTTCCCCGTCGGGGGGCGTGTATGTGGTTTTTGCTCTGGGGAAATCAGGCCGTCAATGAGAATAATGCGAGCTAACCTACCCAGCCTTTGATTTCTACCTGGCCGGGCGCTGATACGTGGGGTTAGCAAATCTGCAGGAGTGAGTGGGGCGAACGGTGAAATGCGGCCCAGGATAGCCAATATGTCCAGTCTACCCGGCGCAGAGAATCGGGGGGCCGCGCCACGACGCGTGATCTCAAGTGGTCACACGGTAAAAGGCATCGATCGCCAAAGGTTTGGAACGTTTGAACGAGCCCTGCAGCGCGATTTGAGATTGTCATCCGGAGCGCAAAGGAGATGGCCAGGAAGAAAGCTATTCGCCAGTTTCCGTTTCGCTTGCGACCAGACTGCTTCGTCCGGGTTGAGTTGACGGCCTGGCCCAGCGTGCTTTTGGGTAACAGCTTGGGTTGCAGTTCCTGGGCCCGTTCCTTCAAGCCTTTCCAGATTGCGGGGGCTTGTTCTTGGGATTCAATTACCAGATTATCGGCGGCAGGAAGCAGCTTTAACGAATACGATGCTTTGCTCCGATATCTCCAGGACGGACGCTTCGAGATCGACAATAACCTGGTTGAGAATGACATTCGCCCCACCGCGGTAGGTCGCAAGCGATGGCTGTTTATCGGCCATCCCCAGGCGGGGTGGTGCAGTGCGGTAATTTACTCGATGCTGATCAGTGCTCGGCGAAGAGGCCTGAACCCGCAGACTTACTTGACCGATATCCTGTCGCGGTTGCCCGCGATCAAGATCTGGCGATGAAGAAATCCTATACCGACAAGCAAGGCCAGTACTTGGCATTCATTTACTACTACAACAAAATCCACGGGTGCCCACCGTCGGAGGCCGAAATGCAGCAGTACTTTCGAGTCCGCTTTCTAAATCCGTGACCGCCGCCAGTTCGCATGCGTTTTGCGAATCCGTGATTCCCGGCAGCCCCTGTGCTACGAGGAACCATGAAACGAAAAGTAGCGCTGAAGATTACACATGAAGCAAAATACTTTCCATAAATCCACGATGTGATAATAAACACTCTGGGAAGTTATTCGACATTTTTGAGAGCAGGGGCCACAACTTGAGTTCTAATAAAGCCACCATTCCCCTCGCCCCATGTCGCGAATTTATGGCCGTCGCGGCCGATCAGTGCCGTTCCCACGATCAGACGGAATATCGAGCCGAGGTGGTTCCCGCTTCCGCTTCGCAGCTGTCCTCGGTGTGTGGACAGGCGGCCCCACAGCGTCATGCTTCCGCCCGCTTTCAATGCATGTGTACCGACGCGCACGATGCGCGGGCCTGTTCCTGTGTCGGATCGTTTTTCACCGGTTTCGCGGAAGAAGTAAACGCCGCGTTTCGGCCAGTCCATCCGTCCCGAGCAATCCGCGAGCCTTTTAGCGCCGCCGATGTTTTGCTCAAGCATTGCAAGGATCGAATAGAAGTGTTTGAGATGGTCCAGCCGTACTTCATTCATGGGTAACGGCCTTCGAACCCTTCGGTACTTCCGGCAGCGGCTCACCGGCGAGACGCTTTTCGACGAGGCGTGCCACAAAATCCGCAAACCGCCCGATGTCCTCGCCGACACTCGCCTTTTCGAGCGAGGCCATGTAGGCCTTGCGCTGCGTCAGCGGGATCACCGTCCATGGATATCCGCCGGCGGCCATCATCGTGTTCATCAAAAACCGGGCCATGCGGCCGTTCCCGTCCATATATGGGTGAATGTAGAGGAAAATGAAATGCCCGAGGACCACGCGGACAGCGGGTTCGGTTTCTTCGGCCAGCAGATCGAAAAACGCGGGCATCGCGTCCCTCACCGCGTCGCGGTTCAGAGGCACGTGCATGGACTGTCGGATAAAGACCTGTCCGTTGCGATAACCCGCGAGATCGGAAGGTTTGAGAATGCCGGCGGTGACGCTCGGCGCAAACATCTCCCGATACCATTCGCGATGATCTTCCTCCGCAACCGTACCCGGATTTTCTCCTTTCAGGACCCGCCCGATACTCTTCTCGACGACCTGGAAAGCCTGCCAGTAGCCGCGCGCCGCCATGGCGTTCGTCTGTTCACGATCCTGCCCGTTCGCTTCCGGGTTCCACGAACCGCTTCGAACCCGCTCGATCAGTTCCGGGGTGACGCGATAGCCCTCGATCGAGAGAGAGTGGTAGGCGTCCGTTACATACGCTTCCTGGACACCCTTGATATACGCGCCTGTGTTTCGGGCGAGGCCCGGCGCTTTGGGAAATCGCTCGACAATAGGCTGACGCATCTTGTCCCAGAGCAGCCTTATGCGGTTCACGTAAGGCGATGTTTCGCGCGTAGGCAGCGAAAGCGATGGACGATCGTTGAACGGATCGGATTCGCGCACGTCATAACCCGCAGCCGCCATTGTCTTCACGATCTCGTCGGCCAGACGGTCGCGGCCGCTGTTGCGCAAGGCACCCGCCAGCCGACCGGCGATCACGCTATGGCCACCTTCCAGCAAACGCGCCAGCAGCCCCGAAACGTCACGGACCATTGCCAGCGCCGCCCGCACGTCCGTCGCATGGTTGGCGAAATACTGCGGGGAACTCTCGATCAGGGCCGATTCCAGCGAGAAGAGCCGTAGGCCTTCTTTTTCCTCACGATCAGCAGGTGCGGGCAATGCCGCCCGCACATCCAGCAATGACGTGCCGTGCGGGAGCGGAACAACCTTGTTGCCGCCCTTGGGAGACCTGACGAAGAGCTGGCGCGGAACCGTCCAGTTTCCGCCATGCAGGGACAGCGACTGCTCCGGCGACAGGCTCCAATTTTTGCGAAAGCGCGTTTCCAGATAAACGGCAGCGAAGCGCCAGAACGAGGCGTACCAGGCCGTGCTGTCGCCGTCCTTTTCGTCGGGCCGGCTGGGAACATACCAGCCCTTCATCACCTCGCGCAGAAAGCCATTGGCCCTGAGGCGCTCCCGGTGGGTACGCGGCATGTCCTTCGCCGGTATGGCCGCGGCGCCATTCGCGTTCTGAAGCTTGTGGAGGAGTTCAAGCGACTCCGCAAGTTTTTCGGACGGTGTAGCCATATCGAGATTCCTGTGCGGTCCTTAGGTTATTGCGTCGGACGAATATTAGGTTTTCGTGCCGTACACTTATTAGGTTATTACGTTGTACCATAATTAGGTTATAGTGTCGAGCGCTCCTTAGGTTTTTGTGCAGGGGCCTGCTACCGGAAGGGACTACCCTACCTGGTCCACCTCCTTCCTCAGGCACCTCCGTGCGGGCTTTGTTTTCTCGGCAAGTCATATGATTTGAAACGAAATCTCGGAAGGAACGCAGGTAGCGACGGGGAGGTAGGGCTAGGCGCAAGGCGTGCGGCTTTGGGTGCCAGGCTGTGGGCTATAGCGGCATAGGTCCAGGAGTCGTGCCTACCTAGAAAGCAGGAAATGTTCCTCGCGTATGACAGGCAACTCGGATGGGTACCTACTCGACCGATGGGCCGTTAGGGGACTCGACATCGTTTCGCTGATTAGGAAGTGAGAGTTAGCTTGTGGCCACTCAGTTGCGACGCACCAAGGGAGCGCCACAGCTTGGCACACAACCAGAGCGTCAGTCTTCTCCACTCCAACGGGGCAGCGTAGACGCCTACACTGTCCTGATAGGCCCCGGGTACTGCGCCACTAAGGAGTCGATGGTCAACAGCGTAACACCCTCGACCGTCGCTTGTGCCACCAGGACCCTGTCGAAAGGATCCTTATGAATCGGCGGCAAACTCTCGGTGGCAACGACATGATCGCTGATGATTGGTAACTCGCTGTACCCGTTGTCCAAGAGGCCGCGGCGCAGCAGCCGCGCATCCACCTTCAAATCTTCCCGCCCCAACCCGCGCTTAATCGCCACTTCCCATAAACTAGCCGCACTGAAGAGAAGCTCGTTGTCCGGATTGTCGATCAAGGTTCGAGCTCGTTTTGAAAGCCGCCTGGGTTCACCGGCGGCCCACAGAAGAAGATGTGTATCCAGCAGCAGTTTCATGCACCACCGCCGAAGATTCGCTCGATCTCCTCCTTGCCCATGCGGTCAAAGTCGTCCGGCACAGAGATCTGCCCCGCCATGAAACCGAGCCGCCGTATTTGAGTACCGGTGGGCGTGCTAAGGGCAGTGACTTTTACGACAGGCTTACCGGCCTTGGCAATAACGAACGCCTCACCCTTTGAGGCCTCTTCTATGAGTTTTGAAAGCTGAGTTTTCGCTTCGTGGATGTTTACTGTTTTCATGGTGTTTTGAAAATGAACTTAGTTTGATTGGTTTAGTCTACCACCGATCTAGCCGGATGGCAAAAATAGTAGATGGACCTCAAGTGTTTCCGCCAGAACATGTGCGTTGCTAACTGCTGGAGGCCTTCCAGTCGCCGAATCAGACACACAACTGGCACACGCGCGGCCGGAATCTTCAATATCTATGCGGGTCTTCGCCGTTGGCTGCCTGATGGAATGTCAGTCATTCAGAGAGCTCGGAGCTGACGTTCCGGTTCCGCTTACTGGCCTCAAAAAGACGCCCTCATCTTGCAATGCTTTTCGCACGGCAACGGCCTCTGGATCGTTAATCGCCAGCACCGCGATCGTTACCCGTCCAATCTGTGTTCGCGCTTTCAACTCAGGCCCGTCCCAGGCGAAGTGCTCCGCCCAGCCGTCGCGTCGGGGATGGAAAAGGCGCACAACTTACCGACGTGATGGTTTTCGGGTGGGACGTGGAATGTGCTGTAAGGCGCTTCCGCTGTACCCTCCGTTTCAATCTTATCGACCGGCACACTGTAGTCGAGCGCAGCTCGTACGACCTCCACCTCTGGATGTTGATAGTGCATCGCAGTTTTCACATCACGGTGCCCCATCGTTCTCATCACTGCTGCCAAGTTTCCTGTGCGAGTCAGGATCCTGGTGCCGTAGTCGTGGCGTGCACAGTAGAGGACTAGTTCCTTCGGTAGTCCAGCTTCACTGCGAGCCTGGCGAAACAAATTGCAGATCGACCTGAGGTGTCCCCGGGGCGGAACGCCTTGAAGGAAAAACCCAACCATCCTTCCTTGTTCCGCAGCGTGTACTGGGAATCTCGAAGACCCGCCGACTCATTGGTACGAGCCTTCGGCCCTCTGGCGTTTTGCTATCGGGAACGAAGATCACACGGTTTTGCCAATCGAGATTCTCGATGCGCATCCGAAAGAGTTCTCGCTCATTCCGTCATCCCGGTATCGCGCATCAGGATGACAATGTCACCAAAGAGGTCTCTGGTTCGTGGTCGCCAGTTGCAGCGAGTACTTGCCACCAACAGTCTCTCCTCCGCGTCATCGTCGAGTCTTAGGGATCGTCCATGTTCCTTCATCAATTTGACTTTTGGGCAGCGAGCGATAAGTTTCCATTCCTCAGCTTTGTGCAGCATTCGTCTCAAAGTTCGCAATGCGCAATTCGCATTGGCGGCTGAGCCTGGAAACCTCAGTCGTTCCGTGTCCTCGGTTGTAATGTCCGGCAATCGCATGCTGAAAATTGACGTCACCTTCAACAGACGGCAGCCATTCTTGTAGAATTTCCTGGTTTTGTCTTCCAGTCTGGCCTCTTCCAGCCAAGCTAGAAATCGTTCAGATAAGTCGCTCAGCACAATCGGCTTGGTGGGAAACAAATCCCCGTGCTCGAGTGCCCGGGCGAGTTTCATGCTGGCCACCTTCGTGGCATAAACTGCCTTGGTTTCGCCGGTTGATCCACGATATCGCTGACCGCGCACCGTGAAATCGAACCAGTAAAACCGGAATTTCGCTTTCTTAAAGAGCTTCACGAGTTCCTCCATTGCAGCCCGCACGGAAGCAACTCGTGGGTTCCATTGATCTGGTCAGTGGAACAGCCTTATGATAGTTCACCAGTGCCGTCCATACGTGGATTGGCGCTAGGTGTGCTCGTCCTTGCTCCTGGCGGGCTACTGGAGAAAAATGAAAACATGCGGAGTACCGGCGAAGGCAGTGATCGCGACGCAACGAAGAGAATTGGTGATGCTCTGGCGCAATCTTTGGAGCCCTGGTTGTGGCACGCTAGAGAACCTTGATAATGTTTCGTAGAAGTGAGAACGTGAGCCAACAATGATTCACAAGGCCAAAAATCTCTCTCCCGACCAACGGCTTGCCATTGAGAGTCTGCTCGGCCGCTCTATTCGCGAGAATGAAGAAATTATCATTCGCACCAGCGAGACGCCCGCCGCGCCGAAGTGGCTAAGGAAGTCCTGGGACACTGCTCAGGAGGAGGGATTGGACCGACTACCCGCGGAAGACATTGACGCAGAAATCGCTGCTGCCCGAAGGGCCCGCCATAGCCACAACCACAGCGAGCGATGATTCGAATCGTCGTCGACACGAATGTCCTCGTTTCCGCCCTGCTTCAGCC
>DATEPX010000257.1:0-5240 GCA_035272945.1 Terriglobales bacterium | reverse complement strand
CCTTCCAGGGCACGGTTTGGCGAAAAAGCAATCTTCCGTCCGTCGGGCGAGCATACGGCTCGAACGAGAAAACGCTGAAGCGCCAATTGTTGGTTAGCAGCGTTGCGCCGGAGCCGTTGATGCCGGACCAAAGCCACCCATCTTCAAGCTCCTGAAATGTAAACGCCAGCCTGCACATGTGGCAAATTGTGCCCTCTGGACGGGCATTCGACCTTGCTCGTTTTGTCAGGGTTTGAAGCTACACCCAATGTCAAGACCACTAGTCAATGGCACAAGTGTGTCATTGACCTTCGGAATTACACCGAAATACGGTATAGGTTATGGTGAAGAGCTTCTCTCCAGTGGAGTTAGATCAACTCCTTCACACAGCTTCACAGCGGAAAAGGCCGCATTACGAATCGCAGAACGCTTCTTCAAGAATGCGGTGGTACTTCGTTTTCTTTGTCGTCTCAGGCTTCTGCAGTTTGGTGTACGAGGTTGTTTGGCTGCGGCTTGCGATGGCCAGCTTCGGTGTTACGACAGCCATGGTTTCAATTGTCGTGTCTATGTTCATGGCCGGGCTGGGCTTGGGTTCGTGGGGTACCGGTGTTCTTGTGCGACGAGTCGCTGCCGCTCCACGTATGTTGCGCTTCTATGCCCTGGCTGAATTCCTGGTTGGGATTTCGGCCCTCTTCGTTCCATACGAGCTGAAATTGGGACGTGCCTTGTTAGAAGTCATGAGTACTTCCGCCGCGTGGCAGTCGTCGCGGTACTACTTCTTGTCGAGCCTGTGGGTAGCCGTCACAATGATCCCTTGGTGTACCTGCATGGGTTCTACGTTCCCTCTCCTGATGGCAGTGATCCGACAAATGCCCGATGCTGAATCAGATCGCTCGTTCAGTTACCTATACGTTGCCAACGTTTTCGGCGCACTTCTCGGCACTGCCGCTTCCGCGTTCTTTCTGATCGAACTGATGGGCTTTCGAGGAACCTTGCATGTTGCAGCTGGCCTGAATTTCACCCTTGCCATCTCGGCATTTAGTATCAGTCTCGCGGCGCTTCCCTCAAGTCCAACTACAAGTGCACCTCCTGGCCTTGTTATCGGCAAGCCGCTATACGGGCTTCCGCGAGGAAGCGTTCTTTGGATATTGTTCACGACCGGCCTGGTCAGCATGGGGCTGGAGGTCGTCTGGATAAGGCAGTTCACCCCTTACATGGGAAACGTGGTTTACACCTTCGCAGGCATCCTAATGGCATACCTGCTGGCCACATTCTGGGGTTCTCAGGATTATCGATCGTGGGCACGGTCTCATAGTCTGGAGGAGAGCGCCCCATCATGGACATTACTGGCGTTGTTTTCACTAATTCCACTGGCTACTTCCGATCCGTTGCTACCTCTGCGAATAGGCCCAGTTGAGTTAGGTGGTGTGCGCATGTCAGGTATCGTGCTCTTTTGCGCTCTGGCTGGGTTTCTCACTCCGATGCTCGTGGATTCGTGGTCATGCGGAGACCCGGATCGAGCTGGGACGGCGTACGCAGTTAATGTGCTGGGATCAATTATCGGGCCGCTGGTGACGGGATTCTGGTTGCTGCCCCGGCTTGGTGAACGTTGGGCGTCAGTTGCTCTGTCACTCCCGTTGTTTGCTGTGGGCGCGCTCACCGCGCTACGAAAGGAATCTGTAGATCTTCCTAGATCTCGGTGGCAGCTAAATCCGAAGCTGCGGTATGGGCTCGTCGCAGTGGTGGCAATTTTGATAGTCAATATGAGCCATGATTACGAGAGAAAGTTTCCAGAGCGCGAGGTACGGAGAGATTACACCGCAACGGTGATCGCGACAGGAAAGGGCTTCGACCGGGAGCTCCTGGTCAATGGCATTGGAATGACAAGGCTGAGTACAATCACGAAGTACATCGCCCATTTGCCTCTAGCATTTATGAATCGGCCTCCCCAGAACGGACTAGTAATTTGTTTCGGAATGGGAACTACTTTCCGGTCAATGCTTTCGTGGGGAATACCCACCACGAGCGTAGATCTGGTCCCCAGTGTTCCCGCGCTATTCGGATATTTTCATTCCAATGCGCAGCAACTGCTGAGCTCCCCGTTGGCGCGGATTGTAGTGGACGATGGCCGACGCTTCCTCGACGGCTCGAAAGAGTCTTATGACGTCGTCGTTGTGGATCCTCCACCACCCCCAGAGGCAACCGGTTCAAGCCTGCTGTACTCACGAGAGTTCTATGGGGTTGTCAAAGAGCATTTGCGCTCGGACGGTATTTTGCAGATCTGGTTCCCCGAGCAGCTTGGGGGGGACGCCGGTACTACTGCCTCGATCGCAAAAGCACTTAAGCAATCTTTTCCTTACGTACGTGCCTTTCAGTCATTCGATAATTTTGGCATTCACTTCGTGGCGAGCATGCAGCCATTACATGGCGCCTCAGCTTCGGTTCTTGCGGCTCGGTTACCGCCCGCGGCTGCTGCAGATTTTCGAGAGTGGGAACCTAACCTAACAGTCGAGCAACTTTTCAGCCGAGTTCTCTCTCAGGAACGATCTGTTGAGAAGATGATCGCCGAAGATCCCAGCGTGCCAGAACTCGAAGATGATCAGCCGATAAACGAGTACTATAAATTACGCAGCTGGTTCCATTATTACCGCTAAATCGGGCGACGCAGTGGGCCCAGCGACGCGATCCTTGGCGATGAAAACTTCAGTGGGGCAGCGGAGCCGAAGCGGGGGGAGAACTGCACGACGATGTCATCACGACGAGGTCTGATGACGATTTCTGAAATCACCGCCGCTCTCAGTGTCTGGGCACCACGAGCGATATCACAACCACTAGATTCCAGCAGATCACACCGATATAAACCAGGTTCACCATCCACAACCGCCTCCGCACTCCCAACATCAGGAGCACAGCAATCGCTTTGCTGAGCACCACACCGCCCAGGGGGCCGAAGTGGATGGTCAGACTCGCAACGATTGGATTTACTTCAAACCCTCCCACGCGAAATGCCGCCAGCGTCGTGAGGAGGTCCAGGACTTGAAGCAGAATGAAGCTGGATCTCGTGTTCAGCGTTCTCAAGAATAATTTCCTAAGGCATGCCTTGGGGAACTCATGATCGAGACGGGAATATAACGAAGTTTCTTGATAGGCGGAATAGGTCGAAAGTTGTAGCAACACTCCTTTGAGTTGACTTACTGCGCCGCGAGCGTAATTCCCAGCAGCGTTTTCAGCGGCACAGGTTTGCCGCCGACTTGCGCGGGGCGGAAGGTCCATCTTCTTAATGCGTGGAGAATTGGCGCGTTCACTTCCACGGTTGGACCGTCCTTCACGGTCAATTGTTCGAACCTGCCCTCGGTGTTGATGACCGCATAAACGACTACCTGCCGCCCGTCATATCTCCGCAACAGCTCATCAGAAAGCTTCGGCATTTCTTTGTACGAAGGGAAAGGCGGCGCCACGTCTTCAATAGGGACCGCGTCAATAAGTCCTTTTAAGGGAGCGTATAGCAGGGTCCATGCGGGAGCGGGATCTTCGAGGGTCTGCCGCATATCCAAATAGACGGTATAGACCTTCTCATCGGAGAACACGCCGTAGTCCGCAAGCCCGCCGCCGTTATTTCCCAACGAGCTGATAGTCATGCCGTAGGAAGTCTGAGGTGTCGCAGGAGTGCTACCCTGGATTTTTGACGAGACAATGCCTGTGCCGTAGTGACCGCTGCCGCCTTGAATGGTGATGCCAGCGAATCCGCCCGAGCCGCGTCCGTTGCCTGCGCCCGTGCCGCTGCCGGCAGTAGCGCCAGGTCCAGTGCCGAGGCCAGCTCCGTTTCCGGTGCCGTGGCCATCTTCTGTGCCGGTGCCGCCTTTGCCGGAGCCGGTTTCAGTACCCACGCCTGTGCCCTCGCCACCTCCGCCAATGGGCGCGGAACCGCCGCTGCCATTTCCGGCGCCGACTACAATTTCATCCACTTTGTTGCCGGCGGCGGCATTGGCTTGGCTGCCGATTGTGGCTGGGCCGGTGGTTGTGCCACGCTGCTTCGAGCCAGGTGTTACTTGTGCAGAGGACGCATTCGCCGCAGGAGAAACCCCGAAGCGCGCACGCGATTCCGCCGCGGGGATGCTAGGCGGCGGCCCCGGAGGAGCAGGTGTAGGGCTCAGCGCGATGAGCGTTTGAAGATCCTTGCCGCGGCTGGCGGCTGAAACCACCTGTTCGGCCTTCGGTGGCTGCACTGCTTTCTCCGCCTTCTTCGCTACTTGCTCTTTTTGCACCTTCAACGGTGCGAGCTCTTCCGGAGCATTCACCGGCATCGCGAGTTTCGGCGCCTCGCGCGAATCGATTTCTGGCGGATGAAATTCCGGCAGATCGGGCTGAATTGGAGTGACTCTCAACTTGGTGGCCGGAAGCTTCAGCTTCGGAGGCTCGATCAGCTTCGGCACATGAGTTATAGAGGACTTGTTTTTCCGTATATCGAGTGGAGCGGGCGCGGCATTCGCCATCTGCACGATGTTCGCCAACGGCACAAAATCTTGCAACTTTGGCGGAAGTTTCAGTCGTGGCTGCAGAAGCGTCTGCTGCGTATTGTCGGGCTTGGGAGGCTCGGAAAGAATGGGCTGCGGCCCTGGATAAGTGAAACCTTTGCTGGCGCGCGCCGGCGCAGGCGCGGACTTCGGCTCGACGTCGCCCGATAGTCCACCCTCATGCCCATTCCCTTCCGACCCACCGCCTAGCACCGGAAGATAAATCACCTGATCGGTCGGATTGAGCTTCAGACTCTCCGCGTCTTTTATCGGATGGAAGCGGCTGGCAACAATAGAAAAAAGAACGATGGCAAAGACCGCGAGTTCATGCAGGATGAATGAATAGGCAAGCGGCCATCCCGGACGATGGCCAGCTTTCACTTCTTCAAACGAGAAACGAAAAAGAACCGGCCGGGAGCCTTCGAGAACGTGAGCGATTTCCGACCTAACTTCATCCTCGAGCGAGAGAAGAGGCATTATTTAATCCCTTAGGCCCTTTCGTATGACTTGTTCTTCCATTACATCGCAAGACACTCTCTCGCCGAAACTGACCATTGCGCCAGGCCACCTCAGCAGCCCGTCTCGGAGTCCCCCAGCGTGCACGTGGGCAGAAGCGTGGCTTTCAATATACTGAATGCGACGTTTGGGTTGAGATCCATAGTAATACCGGATGTGCCGCCCAATGTCAGATTGTCGACAACAATGTCTCCGAGCACGTAGGTGCCTGATCCGGAATTTCCTGATAAA
>DATEPX010000256.1:0-4723 GCA_035272945.1 Terriglobales bacterium | reverse complement strand
CGCGCACGCCCGCAAATCTTGAAACCGTCCACAACATTCTCGGATCGCTGGTGGCGCGCTATCGCCAGGAGGAAGTGCTTACCGCAGTGCGGCAGATTCCGGCCCGAGATGCCAAGTTTCGTCCCATGCCAGCATGGGTCGCAAGTGCCTTGGTTGAGGCATATCAGGAAAAGGGAATCCGTGAGTTGTACTCCCACCAGGCATCGACCGCCGAACTGGTGCAGGACGCCAAGAATGTCGTTGTCGTGACGCCGACTGCGTCGGGCAAGACACTTTGCTACAACCTGCCGGTCTTAAATGCAGTCTTGGAGAATGCCGATACTCGTGCTCTGTATTTGTTTCCAACCAAAGCGCTGGCTCAGGATCAATTGGCTGAATTGCAGGATCTCGCGAAACGGCTCGACGACAGTTTCGGAGTGTTCACTTATGACGGCGACACTCCGAGCGATGCCCGAAAAGCGATTCGGGAGCGCGGGCATATCGTGCTAACGAATCCGGACATGCTGCACACCGGCATCCTTCCGCACCACACAAAATGGATGCGGCTATTCGAGAAGCTGCGCTACATCGTGCTCGATGAGTTGCACACCTACCGAGGCGTATTCGGGAGCCATCTGGCGAATGTACTCAGGCGACTGAAGCGTATAGCGAAGTTTTATGGTTCTGATCCGCAATTCATTTGTTGTTCAGCCACAATTGCGAATCCCGGCGAGCTAGCTTCTCAGCTGATCGAAAAAGAAGTCGAAGTTGTCGAAGAGAACGGAGCTCCCACAGGCGAGAAGCTTTTCGTGTTCTACAACCCGCCGATGGTAAACCGAAACCTCGGAATTCGGCGCAGCTATATCAATGAAGCAACACGAGTCGCGAAAGAGATCCTTGCCAGGAAGCTGCAGACGATTGTCTTCGCCAATTCCAGGCTGCACACGGAAGTCTTGCTCACCTATTTGCAGCAGGCGAATCCTCCGAAGCTAGGCCAACCAGAACCGATTCGCGGCTATCGTGGAGGGTATCTGCCCGGAGAACGACGCGAGATTGAACGCGGTCTGCGCGACGGCCGCATCTTGGGAGTGGTCGCCACCAACGCACTCGAACTTGGTATCGACGTTGGTTCGCTCGATGCGTGCGTGATGGCTGGTTATCCGGGATCGATTGCGTCCACTTGGCAGCGGGCGGGCCGCGCAGGACGACGTACGGGAAGTTCGTGTGCCGTGTTCGTTGCGTCTTCGGCTCCGCTGGACCAATTCATCGTAAAGCATCCTGACTATTTCTTTGGAAGCTCACCCGAACACGCTCACGTCCAGCCCGACAATCTTGAGATTCTTGTCAACCATTTGAAGTGTGCTGCATTCGAGTTGCCCATCTCTCCTGACGAGGGTTTTGGCAAGGTGGATCTTCCAGGACTTTGTGAACAACTCGGGGAAGCAGGATTCCTGCATCAGAGCGGCGGAGACTGGCACTGGATCGACGAAGCTTATCCGGCGGACACGATCAGCTTACGTTCGGTCACGTCGGACAACTTCGTAATTATCGATACGACGGGCGAAGACAAAGGCAAGCCGGAGGTGATCGGCGAGGTCGATTTCTCTTCTGCGCTCACCACCGTTCATCCGAAAGCAATCTACATCCACCAAGGTCAGCAATACCATGTCGAGCACTTAGATTTCGACAAGCGAAAAGCCTACGTTAAGCCAGTTGATGTGGATTACTTCACTGATGCGATTCGCTATACGCAAGTTCGCGTACTCGAAGTCGCTGAAGAAGAGACCATTGCTGGGCCAGCAGCCCGTGCGCATGGCGACGTGCTCGTCAGATCGCAAGTCGTAGGTTTCAAGAAGATCAAATTCTTTACGAACGAGAATGTCGGCTCCGGAAAACTCGAACTGCCGGAGAACGAAATGCACACGACGTCGTTCTGGCTAACGCTCGGACACAGCCTGCTTGCAGGTTTACCGTTCAATCTCTCTGAACGTCAGAGCGGCATTTTTGGTTTGCTTTACGCGCTTGGGTCAATGGCGACGCTCCTAATGATGTGTGATCGCCGCGACCTTGGCACCGCTGTCGGTGAACGCCCGCCCAGTGCGGCAACCGAGATCGACTGGGAAGATTTCGCAGTTCCGGCGAACACATCCGAAGCTAAAGAATTCTTCGAGCCGAATCTTTATATCTACGACGCTTACCCAGGCGGGATCGGATTCAGCGAGCCGCTCCACCGGGCTTGTGACGCATTGTTGCATCGTACCGTCGAACTGGTCAGCGCGTGTCCTTGTGAGAACGGGTGCCCGTCCTGCGTTGGGCCCACTGCTGATCGCAGCGACAGTACCAAGAAGGTCTCCCTTGAGATTCTCGGGCGGTTGTGTGGAAACACTCAGTTCGTTGCGACTAGGACGGCAGAATGCCTATGAGCATCCGTTGCGTCAGCCTGAAGGCGCTACACCGGTCTCATTCGCCACGCTCAGAAACGCCCGACAGCCTGTGGCATGGCCGTTTGCTAAAGGACGAAGGCGGATTGCTGTCCCATGCGAGACTAACCCGGACGGACCGGGGGGACCAGGAGCGCCTGGCCCAGATTCTGGGAGGCACGGCGAAAACCAATCAGCACGGCGATTACCTATCAGTTCACTGTTGGTGCGCTCAGCCGGCTAGATACTTGCCCGATGCACGCGCACTGCAACTACTGGTACCAGAGGCGCCGGACGAGATCGCCGATCCCGACCAATGGCTTTTTCTCGATACCGAGACAACGGGCCTTGCCGGTGGTAGCGGCACGCATGCCTTTCTCGTTGGCGTTGCGTGGTGGGAAGGCGGCGGGCTTGAGATCGAGCAGTTCTTCATGCGCGAGTACAGCGAGGAACGCTCGTTACTGTTCGCCTTACGAGAGCGGATCGCAGAACACCCCGTGCTTATCACGTTCAACGGGAAGTCATTTGATTGGCCGCTGCTCGAAACCCGCTATCGCATGAGCCGCAAGGTCTCTGTCCCGACTCCACGCGCACACCTCGATTTTCTCCACCCGGCGCGAAACCTTTGGCGGCTGAGGCTTGGGTCGGTACGGCTATCCGAGCTTGAACGGCACGTCTTGGGCTGGGATCGAGGGGCCGACCTGCTCTCAAGGTTGATCCCGCAAATCTATTTCGATTACTTGCGCGGAGGTCCACCCGAACGGCTAGTTCCGGTACTCAACCACAACCAAATGGACCTACGTGGCCTGGCAGCGCTTTCTAGTCGGATTCTTTCACTGCTCAGCGACGCTGAGAACTTAGGGCAAGACGGACTGGAACTGTTCGGCGTGTCACGCATCTGCGAAAAGCGGAGGGAGCACACCAGAGCCCGGAAGCTTTACGAGAAATCGATTGCTTCCGTATTGCCAGCCGAAACAGATCGGGCGGCACGCCGCTCACTGGCACTACTAGCTAAGCGGGAAGGTGATTTCGAGTCGGCATGTGAGCTCTGGAAAGATGCACTCGGAAATTCACGGCATGGCTATGAGGCATACGAACAGCTAGCGATTTATTACGAACGCAACGCCCGCGATCCAGAGCAAGCTCGACAAGTTGTGCGGCAGGCACTCGATGAACTTCGGCGCGCAATTCAAGTGGGCAACATCGCACCAGGCCCATATCGTGAGATCAAGGCGAGGTTTGATCGTCGGATGGAGCGGCTTGAACGAAAGAGCAAAAGGCCGCTTTTAGATGCTCTGGCTGCACAGAGTCAGGCTTAATGGTGAATGAGATGGAGGAAGGACGAAAACGGGTATTAGGAATCATGGCCAGCATTCTGGTCGCCCGTCATCTAAAGACGACAGAGGATCTGCACGATAGCCGGCCGAGTCCGCGAACCGAATCACTCGTCGGATCAGCCGTACAGTGGGCCGAACGGATCATGAGAAGGATTGACGGCACGTTCGCAAATTCAGCGGATGACAAAAGATGGCCGCGAGCTTAGAAGAGACCCTAATTTCAGTTTGGCAACAGGCATTGGTCGAAAATGCCAGGAGCGTTAAGCTGGAGAACCGCAGTTTTCCGGTGCGACGAACCAGCCGTTCAAAATTGCACGAAGTGGATTTTCAATTTGAAGGTCACGAATTGCGTGGCCTCGAACAGAATCCTGAAACCGCTTCTCGCTGGGCGCAATTGGCACGTGAAGGAAAGAAGGTTATGCAATTTCTACAGCAGCGCCGCTACATCGCAGTTGTGGTCGATGGAAAGGTGCGGTTTTACGGCAAACCGATTCTCTCTAGTGGCTAGTTGACTTGGTCAGTTCGGGCGCTGCCTGGGAGGCGACTGCCGCGCCGGCGGGGGCATTGGTCAGTGGATCGGCGAGGTATTTGTCGATGATTGCCGCAAGTTCGGTCGCGCTCACGAAGTTGTAGTGGCTGTAGCCCGGAACGATCGCGAGCCGCGCCTTTTCTGTGGAATTTGCGCCCGCTGATGACGTGCTCGATATTGCGGTCGCAGCCGTGCTGGTAAACCTGCTCGGGTGGCACTGGGAATTCCTGCCCGCATTCGCTGCTGAACTCGTGCCCGGAATCGATTTGGTTCCCTTCTGGACTATGGCGGTTGCGAATGGGGCCAAGTACGAAATCTGTATCAACGCGCCAGTTTTGGTATGTGTCAGTGTTTTTTTGCGTCAGCTTCTCCTGCGCTCAGACTTCACCGAATTGTCTTTTTGAGATAGCCTTAGTCCGTCTTATTGAGGATTTCACCATGGCAGAGCATACTCCGGT
>DATEPX010000255.1:0-16713 GCA_035272945.1 Terriglobales bacterium | reverse complement strand
TTGGATGAAATCAGCGAGATGAGCCTGGCCATGCAGGTCAAGCTGTTGCGCGTCCTGCAGGAACGGACGGTGCGTCCCGTCGGCGGTACCGACGAGATCGCCATCGATGTTCGCGTGATTGCTGCGACCAACCGCGATCTTGACAGGCTGGTCTCGGACAACACCTTCCGGGAAGATCTGTATTACCGGCTGAGCGTAATTCCGATCTGCGTTCCGCCCTTGCGCGAACGGCGAGAGGACGTCGCGCTGCTGGTTAATCATTTCCTGAAGAAGTATGCGCCCGCAGCAGGGAAGAGCATTGTGCGAGTGAACAAGCATTCTCTGGATACGCTCTGCGGTTACGAGTGGCCGGGGAACGTCCGCCAGCTGGAGAACACAGTAGAACGCGCGGTTGCCCTGGAAATGGGTGAGGAACTGCACGTGGAACTGCCCGTTGAGCGTCCTAAGGCCCGTGCGGCAGCGGCGGGGGTGGGCGTTGGCGGCATTGCGGTGAGCTCAGGCGGCGTTCTGCCTGAAGGCATGGACATGGAAAAGTACGTCGCCGACATCGAGCGCTCGTTGCTACAGGCAGCCCTGGCGCAATCCAACGGAGTGCAGACCAAGGCTGCCGATGTCCTGCACATTTCCTACCGATCGTTCCGGCATTTGATGAAAAAGTACGATCTGTAAGTGGCCGGTGGTCGGTGGCCAGTGGCCAGTGAACGCCGAACGAAGGTTGACCGCTGACCAGTTTCCCCTTCAAAGACGAGATTCCGCAGTCAGCATTTATACTGATCCCACGGTTATGCGCTACATACTTAATTTCCTTTGGAGTGCCACTCGCGGGCATCGTCTTGCGCCGTGGCGCAGTCCCTATCTTCTCTGGCGCATGGAAACGTACTGCGGCGTGAAGATGCAGCAGATTCACTTTCTCGAGTTCTGGGGATTCGTCTGGCGGGAGCGGGGAAACCTCTGGCGCTTTCTGAAGTGGACCGCCGAGATGGACCGCTACGCGCACCCTAAGCGGAAGGTCTCTTAAACTACCGCAGCCTAGGACTCAAGCACGATGTTGACGTCACTGCCTTTGCCGCCTTCTACGAGCTTGGAGGCGGCGCCCCGATTGCAGGCTATTTCAAGGTAGCCCATGCTGCCAAGGATTCCGAAAACCTCGCCCGGAGCTCCCTCTGCGTAAGCGTTTCGGATCTGCGAGATCTCCTTCTTGCCAACCACAATCTTGAACGGACGCTTCTCCACGCCGAAAACCATGGGCGCATCCTGCGGCGTGATGTTGGTGATGAGATTGCCGAAGCGGTCTACCTTAAGAACTACACCTCGCAATGTGCGGTCGTCGACCGGCTTAGGACGGGGCGCCGAGAAGCGCACAAAGTCGCCAACCTCCTCGCCCATCCGCGCAGGTTCGACGCCTTTGGCCAGATACGCGGTAATGGGCGCGAAAATATCTCGCGCGTGAAATGTATTGCTGACTGGCTGCAGGAAATAGTGCTCGGCAGTAATGTGACGTACGCTGAGACGCTCCTCGCGATCATAGATCAGTGACAGGACGCCATTATCCGGCGCTACGAACAAATATTTTTCGGTAGAAACGACCAGCGGCCGGCGTTCGGTGCCCACGCCAGGATCTACGATCACCATGTGCACCGTACCAGCCGGAAAATACGAATAGGACTGCGCAATCGCAAGCGCACCGTCGAGCACATCGAAGGCCTGAACCGCGTGGCAGATGTCCACAATCTGGACATCAGGAGCCCTCGCCATGAGGACCCCTTTGATGGTTCCTATGAAATGATCCTGAGTACCGAAGTCGGTGGTCAGGGTAATGATTGGCGGAGCCACACGGTCCTTTCTGTTAAGAAAATTGTTCCCGAGGCGAAAGTAAATGGCGAGGGAAGTCGAAGTCAAGGCACAGAGGTAATTGGAGTGAATAGTGGTTAGTGGCTAGCTATGGCTAGTGAAGTGGTTAGTGGGCGCAGCAGGCAGCGAAACCGTTGGTGGTCGAGGGTCACGTTGATTTTTCTTAACTAACCACTAACCCCTGACCATTACCTCCGGCCACTATTCGTAGCGCAGTGCCTCAATCGGATTCAATCGCGCCGCCTTCAAGGCTGGGAAGAAACCCGAAACGATCCCTACTAGCGAGAGGATGATAAACGAAGCGGTCATTACGCTGGTTGAGGCGTGCAGGAAGATGTCGCCTTCGTGGTTGGTCGTCTTGTAGAACTCGCTGTACAAAGGCATGGGCGGGATCACCCAGGTTAGAAAGAGGGCTAACGCCATGCCCAGCAGCCCTCCTGCAAATGTAAGCACCAGCGCTTCCAGCAGGAATTGAATTAGAATGTGGCGAGGCCGCGCACCGACTGCTTTGCGCAATCCAATCTCGCGGGTGCGCTCGGTCACCGATACCAGCATGATGTTCATCACGCCTACGCCCCCTACGCCCAGGGTTACGGCGCCAATCAACCCGAGCACTGCCTGCAATCCCAGCGAGAAGGCATTGATCATGGCGCGGTCTTCAATGGTGTCCCAGGTGGGGGTTGCCTTGTCGTCCTTGGGATCAAAATGGTGTCGCCGGGCGAGCACTTCGCGCACTGCTGCCAGTGCTTTCTTGTTCAGTTCCGGCGCCGTCGGCTGAATGACGATCATCTCCGGATCTTTAATATTCTTGAGGTCCCGAAAGAGTTGGAACGGAATGAATCCATCTTCATTATCGGGACCGTTGTACATCGAATCCTGGATCTTGTTGCGCATCACGCCTATCACTTCGAAATCGAGGCCGCCGATACTGACGTTCTCACCGACGGAAGGAGCTCCCTGGAAAATGCGCCGTGCCGCCTGGTAACCGAGAATGACCACGCGGTGGTGCTCGGTGAAATCAGTCTCGGTGAAGTACCGGCCGTCCTCAAGATCGAGCTTGCGCATTTGTCCGTAGGGCATCTCGACGCCGCGGGTCATCACTGAGACGACTCGGGTTCCGGTCTTGTAACCGAAATCGCGGGTGGCTTCAGCGCTTACCGCGCGCACGATCGGCACCTCGTCACGGATGGCTTCGACGTCGGCGTATTCGTAAAGCACGCGCTTGCCGGCGCGCTGTCCTCCGGCCTGCATGCTGGTTTGCCCAGGCCAGAGGACGAGGACGTTATTACCCATGTTCAGGAAGGCGTGCAGCACGCTGCCGCCGAGGCCTTGCCCGTAAGCCAGCAAAATGACCACGGACGCCAGTCCCCAGACAATGCCCAGCATGGTGAGCACCGAGCGCATACGGTTGCGCATCAGAGCCTGCCAGCCTTGCGAGATGAGTTCCTTCAAAAACATGGGCCTAATCCAAAATCACAAGATCTCAATGTTCCCGGAACCGGTTTGTACCTCGATTTGCACACCGCCGCCCCGCACTTTCCCACGGATTTCCTTACGCCCAAGGGTGCCCTGTACGGTGACCGGGTGCTCCAGGGAGATTGAACCAGAACTGGTTCGTGCATTCAGGTCAAAGGCTGCATCGTTGGGTAAGCGGAGATGGACACCACCCGAGCCAGTATGCACGATCCAGCCGCCCGTCGGATCGCCTTCGGCGCGAATATCGCCGCTGCCGGCGCGGGCTTCCAGGGATCCGCGTACCCCGCGCAATTCCATACCGCCCGATCCAGTCTCTGCCCGCACGGCGCCAGGAGCTGTCTGGCTCAAGCTGATGTGCCCGCTACCGGTGTTGGCTTCAAAGCCACCAGCAACGTCAGTGGCCCGAATCGAGCCACTCCCCGCATGGGCGCGCACGTTGCCCTTTACGCGATCGATATCAATGTTGCCGGAGCCGGTGTCCGCACGCACGGTGCCGCCAATGTTGGAAATTCTCACGCTGCCAGAACCGGCACTGACCTCGAGTGGTCCTCCGATGCCATCCACGGTCTGGTTACCGGAGCCGCTGTGCGCCTTCATTTCAGTCTCGGCAGGCACCGTCAGCTCGTAGCTGATGGAAACATTGCGGCGCAGTTCGGGGTCTTCAATGTGGCCGATGTGAATGGAATTGCCGCTCTGCTGGAGGGGAGGATCCGCCTCTAGTCGCCGCACCTTTTCCGCTCCACTCCCCGACCAGTCGCTGGCACGGATCCGCCCGCGCACCTCGACTGTGTCCGACCCTCCGGTGCGCACGGTAATGCTGCCCGAACCCGTGGTTATGTCGAGGTCCACGGGCCCACTCACTTTCAAGCTGCGCTGGAATGAGCCCTCGACCGCGGCTGTGGCGGAATATGCCAGTGCGACGACCAAAGCAAGAACAGCGTTTACAAGCAGGAATCTTGAGCGATTCATTTAGACCTCCTCACTCGTACCTTAGCGACTCCACCGGCGTCATCTCTGCCGCTCGCTGCGCCGGATACATGCCGGCGACGAATGTGACCAGCGACAGAGTAAGAATCGAAGACACAATCGAAACCGGGGAAATAATCGGGTGGGGAACGAAGTCCGGCAAAGGCATCGCCTTGAGTGCAATGCACAGGCCCATGCCTACGAGCAATCCCAGGGCGCCGCTAATGCAGGTCAACACGGCGGATTCGGCAAAGAACTGGCGCAGGATATCGGCGCGGGTGGCGCCGATCGCCTTTCGGACTCCTATTTCCCGCGTACGCTCCGTTACTGAGACCAGCATGATGTTCATTACGCCAATGCCGCCCAGGCAAAGCGTCATGATGGCGACACATCCGAAGAAGATGGTGACCACGTCGAAGATTTTCTTCAACTGCCGCGACCCGTCCATCGTATCCCAGATGAACAACGCATCTTTGTCCTTCTCGTCGAAGTGGTGCCGCCGGCCCAGCGAGCGCCGCACCTGGGTGACGGCATCTTCGTGGGTCTCCGGATCCGATACTTCGAAGACGATATTGTTGAGGTAACCCTTGACGATGCCGGGCTTGTTTCCAGGCGGCGGAAAATCGCGGGAGACGGCCGAATACGGCGCAAACAGGTAGTCATTGTCCGGACCGTTGTAGTTGGAGTTCTGTTTCTTTTCTTTGAGAACACCTACCGCCGTATAGGGAATGCTCTTTACCGAGATGGTCGCGCCCACAGCCGGCTGTCCGGGGAAGAGCTGCCGTCGCGCGGCATATCCCAGAACGATGACGCGGCGCCCATCGCGTTCATCCTCATCGGTAATAAGCCGTCCTTCCCCTAGCAACAGGGAACGGAAATCCTGGTAAGCGGGCCACATCCCCACCACCCCGCGATTGGCCGAGTTGAACTGGCTGACTTCGGGAATCGTGCGCCGCAATTCCGGGCTCACATTCTTCACGTAGTAGCACTCATCCCGAATGAGGCGTGCATCGTCGATGGTGAGCGTAATCTCACGACCCGCAGCAAGTCCGCCAATCTGGGAACTGGTGCGTCCGCCCCACACGATCACCAGGTCTTTGCCCAGCGTCTTCATGTGTTCCTTCTGGTCCACCATGAAGCCCTTGCCCAGGCCTACCAGGATAATCACCGACGCGATTCCCCAGATGATTCCAAACATCGTGAGGAAGCTTCGCATCTTGTGAGCCCGGAATGTGCCCAGTGTCTGGCGGAGGATTTCGAGGAGGTTCATACATTTAAGAAAAAAGTAGTCGGGAGTCAGCGGTCAGAAGTCAGCTACGGTGCGATTAAGAACAAGGTGACTCCTGACTGCTTCTTTGCTCTCCAAAATTCTCTACTGCAGAACGACCTGATCGCCTTCCTTCAGTCCGCTCAACAGCTCAGTCTTGGCGCCGTTGGAGATGCCGATATTCACCGCCACCTTGCGCTTTCCATCTTTGCCTTTGGGATCAGGTACCTCGACGGAAGCTTTCTTCTGGTTGTCGTAAATGATGGAGCCTTCTGGAATCTGCAGGACGTTCTTGTGCTCTTCCAGGATGATTTCGGCGTTGGCGGTCATCTCAGACTTCAGTTCGCCACCGGGGTTGCTGATGGACACGCGGACTTCGAAGGTCGTCACGTTATCCTTTTCGACGCCCATGGGCGAGATCTTGGTGACCTTGCCGGTGAAGGTTTTGTCTTTGAACGATTCGACTTTGATCCGGGCGGGCTGCCCCAGGTAGACCTTGCCAATGTCGCTCTCGTCCACCTTGCCCTTTACGTAGACTTCGCTGGTGTCGCCCAGGTTCATGATCAACGTGGCCGATGAACCCAGGACCAGGATCGAACTGACCGCATCGCCAATTTCCACATCGCGCGAGAGCACCACGCCGTCGATCGGCGATTCGATGTCAGTATAGCTAAGCTGCTCTTCCAGTTGCTTCAGGTTGGCGCGGTCCTGCGCGACCTGCGCCTCCGCCTGCGCCGTTTTCGCCCTCAGCACAACCATTTGCGCCTTTGCTACATTCTGCTTGTTCAGCGCGAGCTCATAGGCTTTCTGCGCATCCTCCAGAGCGGAGGTGGACACCACGCCTTCCTTGGCCATGCCGATGGCGCGTTCATAGGCCCGCTTCAAGAGCGGCACGTCCGGTCCTTCCGCGTCCACTTTGGCGCGTTCGTAATCAGCTTCCGCACCCTTCATGCTGGCTTCGGCCGCCTGTAGCGCCGCCCGTGACTGTTCCACCTGGGCCTGGATCTCTTCCTTATCCAGCTGAGCCAGAAATTGCCCCTTTTTAACCTTATCGCCGGCGTCGACGAAGAGCTTCTTGACGATTCCACTGGCCTTCGACTTGACCTCGACCTTCGTAATAGGCGTGACCTTGCCGGTGGCGACCACGCTCTTGGCCAGGTCGCCTTTTTCGACCTTGGCTAACTTCGACGGGTCAATTTTTGTGCTCCCGCTGGTGGCGGCAATCAGTCCGCCTGCGATCAGCAAAACCAGAGCCACACCGACACAGACATAAATTATTCGTTTGCGCCGCTTCTTCCTGCCGTTGCCGTTGATATTGCCGTTCACAAACACCTCCTGCAACAAAGTGTGGCCCTCCAACACTCAATCACTGGTACGAGGGTCTCTGGCGGATTGTTCCTGAGATCCATGGAGAAGCTCGGAATCGGACCGCGAGCTCGAAAGCAGCCCGGGTTCGCTGGTTAGACCGTCGAATCTAAAAAATGGTAGCGGGAAACACCTACCGACAGTGTACGAGAGGTTCTCCTACTCTGCCAGCTAGTTAGCCCCATCCAACCCAGGTTAAGTCCCATAACAGAACACCGCCGAGGATGGCTTGGATGGGTAAGCAGAGCCTTTGGAATGTTAGAATTAGGCTTCCATGATAACTTTTGCGCTGCTCCGGGTGTTTCTCATCCTGCTCCTGGTTGCAGCCAACGCCTTTTTCGCGGCTGCCGAGTTTTCCCTGGTCAGCGTCCGAGACACCCGAATCCAACAACTGATTGAAGCCCGCCGCATCGGCGCCCGCATTGTCCAGAGGCTGCACCAGAACCTGGACGAGGTGATCAATGGGGTGCAGTTGGGTATTACGGTCGCCAGCCTTAGCTTGGGCTGGATGGGCGAGCCGGCGCTGGCTCGCCTGTTCGAGGAACTCCTGGGCCGGGTTCCCCACGTGATGGTGTACGCCCACACCATCGCGATTGTCGTGACCTTCATCCTGATCACATACTTGCATGTGATCCTGGGCGAGCTGGTACCCAAATCCCTGGCCCTGCAACGAGCTGAGCGGGTTGCTCTGGCCGTGGCTGCGCCCATGGACGTTTTCCTCCGAATCACCCGTCCCTTCCTTTTTGTCATGCGCAAATCGGGCACCTTTGCGCTGAAAATGTTCGGGTCCCGCGAACTCCGCCGCAGCGGCCGGAGCGTGGTTCACTCGCCGGATGAGCTCAAGCTGATCGTGACCGCCAGCCGACGTTTTGGCCAGATTCCAGAGTTCCAGGAAGAGATGATCCATAATGCCCTGGAACTGGACAACACGACGGTTCGCGAGTTGATGGTGCCCCGCCCCGATATTTTTGCATTAGCCGCCAACCTCACGCTGGAAGAAGCGCTTGCGCGAGTCGTGTCCGAGCAACACTCGCGCATTCCCGTCTATGACCCGCTGCGCGGTCCTGAGCACATCGTGGGTGTGCTTTACGTCAAAGACGTGATGCGCTGGTTGCGGCTGCGATTGGCGGTTGGCCTAAGTCAACCCACGGCGGCCCGGATTTCCACGATGCAGATCAGCCAGATCATGCGTAACGTGCTAGTTGTGCCCGAAACCAAGATCGTCACCGATCTGCTGTTTGAATTTAAAGAGCGCAGGCGCCACCTGGCCGTGGTGGTCGATGAGTTCGGCTCGACTGCAGGTGTGATTACCATAGAGGACATCCTGGTCCGATTGGTTGGCGAGATTCAGGACGAGTTCGATGCAGCCGAGCCCGCGCCGGTGCTGATTGGCCAATCCGCCATGGTGCTGGAAGGCTCGACCAGCCTGCGCGACCTGGAGGCGGAGTTCCAGTTGATTCTGCCGCGCGACGCTGGCTTCGAGACCTTGGCCGGCTTCATTCTGTCGCGCATGCAGAAAATTCCCCGTGTCGGCGAAGCCGTCGAATTCGAAGGCCGCCGCTTCGCCGTGCAGGAAATGGAAGGCCACCGCATCGCCAAAGTCAAGATTGAGAACGCCCCAACCGCAGCCATGCAGCAGGCCGGAGATTGAGTCACGGTCTTCTTCTGGTTTTTTGCGAAGATAGGAGCTCTGAAATGCAAGGTCTGATATTGCTGCGCGCCCTTATCGATCATGTCCCCGCCCGGCTGGAGCAGCTTCCGGCTGATAAAGTTGAGAACAAGCCTGCACCGTCGAAATGGTCTCCTAAAGAGGAACTCGGACACCTGCTCGATTCTGCTGCCAACAATCACCAGCGAATTGTCCGTACCTCGCTGCAAGATCGTCCAGGGATGGCGGGGTATGACGGTGACCGCTGGGTGGAGCTGCACGCTTACCAAAAGCGGGACTGGCATGAACTGATCGAGTTGTGGCGAGCCCTCAACTTGCAACTGTTGGCTGCCGCGCAAGGGTTGACAGACTCGGCCTGGCGACGCACCTGCACCATCGACGGTTCTGCTCCGCTGAGGCTCCAGTTTGTCTTCGACGATTATCTTCGGCACATGGTGCATCATCTGCAGCACATCGGAACTGCAGTGGATGACCTGGAACTGTCGGTAGTGACCGCGGAGCAGAGCGGGGATTGAATATGCGACGCCGGCAACGGGCAAGCGAGACCTGAGAACTTGCTTCGCTATCTCTCCCAGCGCTTGCTGTACACCATCCCGGTCGTTTGGCTGGTTGTGTCGCTGGTTTTCCTGCTCATTCACTTCGTCCCCGGAGATCCGATCCAGCAGATGCTGGGAGAGGGCGCGCCAGCCGCCGACATCGAAGCAGCACGGCATGCCTATGGCCTCGATGCCCCGATTCGAACTCAGTACCTCAATTATTGGAAGGGAGTGTTACACGGCGACCTCGGTCCTTCGATTCGCTACAACCAAAGCGTGAGCGGACTGATCGCTCAGCGATATCCCTACACCCTGCAGCTGACTGCAGCGTCGCTGTTGGTGGCCATCCTGCTCTCGATTCCTGCCGGAGTGCGCTCGGCGCGAAGGCGCAATCGCTGGGATGACCGGGCACTGAGCGTGATCAGCCTATTCGGCCTTTCGTTCCCCAACTTCGCGCTGGGCCCGGTGATGATCCTGTTTTTTGCCATCGAACTGGGCTGGCTTCCCGTCTCCGGCTCCGGCACGGTGGCCCACTTAATGCTTCCAGCAGTCACCATGGGCAGCGCACTGGCGGCTATCCTGACCCGCATGGTGCGAACGTCGATGCTGGAGGAGCTAGGCCAGGACTACATCCGTACCGCCCGCGCCAAGGGACTACCGGAGCGCACGGTGGTTTATCGTCATGCCCTGCGCAATGCCATGATTCCGATCATCACGGTGCTCGGTCTTCAGTTCGGCGCCATGCTGGCCGGAGCCATTGTGACTGAAACTATTTTTTCCTGGCCGGGAATCGGGCGCTTGACGATCCAGGCAATTTCCAATCGCGACTATTACCTGGTGCAGGGCTGCATCCTGGCAATTGGCCTGACTTACGTAGCCGTAAACTTCTTGACGGACCTGCTGTACTCCGTGGTGAATCCACGAATTCGGCAGTAGAGCGAGCTCAATGTCTGCGACCGCTATCTCGTTCCGCCGCGCCGCCCGGAGTAATCCGCTGGCAGCCACGGGGGTAGTGCTGGTGTCGATTTTTCTGATCTTCGCGGTGTTTGCCCCCTGGGTCGCCCCCCAGGATCCTGCGTTGATCGACCTGCCACATCGCTTGTCGGGCCCCTCACTTATGCACTGGTGCGGCACGGATGAACTGGGGAGGGATATCAGCTCTCGCCTTATCTACGGGGCGCGCATTTCCATGCTGGTGGGGAGCTGCGTAGTAGCCGGGTCGCTGTTCCTGGGGCTGGTTATCGGCTCAATCGCGGGCTATTACGTCGGGCGGATCGACCGCTTCGTGAATGTGGTCGTGATGAACGCCTTTCTTTCATTTCCAGGAATCTTGCTGGCAATCGCCTTCGTCGCCTTCCGAGGTCCAGGAATTTTCAACCTTGTGCTGGCGCTTTCGCTTGGCGGATGGGTGGGCTACGCACGTCTTGTCCGGGCTCAGGTTTTGGCGACGCGCGAGCGCGAGTATGTGGAAGCGGCGCGAGCCCTGGGCGCAAGCGACTGGCGCGTGATTGTTCGACACATTCTCCCCAACATCATTCAGCCGATCATCGTGCAGGCCGCGATCGGCATGGCCGGCGCCATCCTTGCCGAAGCGACCATGAGCTTTCTGGGCCTCGGCGTGCCGCCACCAGCCGCAAGCTGGGGCTCCATGCTCAACGACGCCCGCGCGCACCTGTTCGACGCGCCTCATCTCGTGCTCTTTCCTGCTGTCGCCGTGATGCTCGCCGTGCTCTCCTTCAATTTCATCGGCGACGCGCTGCGCGACTATCTCGACCCGCGTTCCCGAATCGAAGTGGGTCTGTAACCCATTCAGCGCCGAGATCTCCGAGGGAAGCAGCTTAGATTTTCTCAGTGCTCTCCCCGTGCTCGGCGGTGAAAAATGAAGGGGCGCGCCTGCGAAGACTTCAAAGCCAACCCTAAATCACTAAAAACAGGACATATCTAGCTCTTGACGCATATTACATATTGCGATATTAATATTGCGATTTGCAATATGAAACTGGGCGAGAAAATGCGCTACCTGAGAGAGGTTGAGGGCACTCTGCGCGGGCTGGGTCGTGAGATGACCCAGCAGGAAATCGTGCAGGCCATCAAGAAGGAACTGGGCAGGAGCATCAGCCAGTCCTATCTCTCGCAGATCGAGCGTGGTTCGCGGCCGCACCTGACCAACTCCAGCCGCATGTTGCTGGCGCATTTTTTCAAGGTGCACCCGGGATACCTGGTGGACGACCCTGAAGGCTTTACTAACGAGCTGATCTCCGATGTGGGCGTGCTCGAGGACCGCATGGATCTTTGGCTGATTGATGGCGCCGAGCGCTTTCGCCGGGATCCGGAAGTTTCCGAGGCGTTGCTGGAAGTAGCGCGGCACGAAGACTCGCGCGGCTGCCTCATCCTGCTGGGCGCAATTTTGGAAACGCCTAAGTTGGCGGAACGGCTCCTTCAGGTGTTGAAACCCGAAGTGCATGAGCGCCGCCAAAAACATAAGCAGGCTACAAAAGGGAACGGGAGGCCCTGGCTATGACGTGGGCAGATTTTTACCTGATCTGTTTCGCGGTGGGATTCGCCTTCAGCTTCCTGTCTTTTATTTTCGGCGGGCTGAACTGGCACGTGCACGGCCTGCATTTGCCGCATGGTCTTGGCCATGGCGCGGGCGGTCCCGCGGGCCATGCTGGGGCCGCGACTCATGTGCCTTCTGGTCACGCTCATGGCGGGGGCGGAAGCGAAGCGATCTCACCCTTCAATTTATTCACGCTGGCTGCATTCCTGGCGTGGTTTGGCGGCACAGGCTATCTGCTCACCCGTTTTTCCACGATCTGGTTCTTCATGGGCCTGGTTTGGTCCGTGATCGCGGGATTGGTCGGCGCGGGTCTCGTGTTCCTGTTCATGAGCAAGGTGCTCATCTCAAAGGAAGAGAACATGGATCCGGCGGATTACGACATGGTGGGCGTGCTCGGCAGGATATCCAGCTCGATCCGTGAAGGCGGGACCGGCGAAATCATTTATTCCCAGGCCGGCACACGGCGCACGTGTGGGGCTCGCAGCGAGAACGGCAGCGCAATCCCAAGAGGCGACGAGGTAGTTGTTACGCGCTACGAAAAGGGAATTGCTTACGTCCGCCGCTGGGAAGAGATGGCCGGAGAAGAACAGGCGAGGTCGGCGGGACAGGGGTAGGGTGCGGGTCGGACCGGATGGTGACGGCCTAGTTTCAAGTTTCGAGTTTCGGGAATGCACAGCAGATCGCAGCAGACGAGATCACCCGAAACGGAAACCGAGTTTTGGAGTTTCGAGTTTCAGGTTTCGCGTGTGCAGAAACAGCGCAGCACAAGCGCCCACCCGAAACTGGAAACTAGAAACTCGAAACCAGAGTTTCGGGAAGCACAGGAGGATATATGTTCGGCAGCATCGGATGGGTGGAAATCTGGGTTATCGCAGGGCTCGCTGTACTGGCGGTCATGCTCCTTCTCAGCATGTTGGCTCGGCTGTACCGCAAGGCAGGCCCGCATGAGGCGCTGGTGGTGTATGGCTTTCGCGGGACACGCGTGGTGAAAGGCCACGGCACGATCATCTTCCCGATGATCGAAAACTGCCGCGAACTTTCTCTGGAACTGATGTCCTTCGACGTGGCTCCACAGCAGGACCTGTACACGAAACAGGGCGTCGCCGTCACAGTGGAGGCGGTAGCGCAAATCAAAGTGAAGTCGGACACAGAGTCGGTGCTGACCGCGTCGGAGCAGTTCCTCACCAAGACCGACCAGGAGCGCGAAGGCCTGATCCGGCTGGTGATGGAAGGACACTTGCGCGGCATCATCGGCCAGCTAACCGTAGAAGAAATCGTCAAGCAGCCCGAGATGGTTTCGGACCGCATGCGCTCCACCTGCGCCGACGACATGAACAAGATGGGGCTGGAGGTGATCTCGTTCACCATCAAGGAAGTGCGCGACAAGAACGAGTACATCCTTAACATGGGCAAGCCCGATGTCGCCCGCATCAAGCGCGATGCGGACGTAGCCGCTGCGGAAGCCGACCGCGATACGGCCATCAAGCGCGCGTTGGCCATGCGCGAATCGGCAGTCGCCAAGGCTCAGGCCGACCAGGAGCGAGTGCTGGCCGAGACGCTCTCGCTGGCAAAACAGGCCGAAGCTCAGCGCGACCTGGAAATCAAGAAGGCGCAATACCAGGAGCTGACAAAGAGACAGCAGGCACAAGCCGACAAGGCCTATGACATCCAGGCTAACATCATGCAGCAGCAGGTCATTGCTGAGAGCGTAAAGGTCCAGCAAGTCGAGAAGGAGCAGCAGGTCAAGGTGCAGGAAGCCGAGATCGCGCGCCGCGAGAAAGAACTCATCGCGACTGTACTGAAGCAGGCTGAAATCGAGCGTCAACGCATCGAGACGCTTGCCGAAGCCGAAAAGCAGCGCCTCATGGTGGAAGCCGAAGGCCGTTCTTCCTCCATTCGTGCGCAAGGCGAGGCGGAAGCCGAAATCATCTTCAAGAAGGGCGACGCGGAAGCGCGGGCGATGAACGTCAAGGCAGAGGCATTCCAGGAGTACAACCAGGCGGCGGTCATCGACAAGCTGCTCACCGGTCTGCCGGACGTGGTGAGGGCGCTGGCCAGTCCGCTGGCGAACGTGGACAAGATCACGGTGGTCTCCACCGGCAACGGCGACGCTGCCGGCATGAACAAGATCACCGGCGATCTCACCAAGATGGCGGCGCAGGTTCCGGCCCTGTTCGAGACACTGTCGGGAATGAACTTGAGTGAACTGTTCAGCAGGGTGCGGCAGATTGGCGATAAAGCTCCGAAGCCGGACGGGTTGCCACCCGCTGACAAGGGCAAAGGCGCGGCCGGAACAGGGAAGTAGGGGGTCGGGAGGGCGGGTCAGAGACCCGCCTCCACACAGGTCATTGAAGATCGGAGGATGGGATGAACAGCAAGACGTCATGGATCGGCTTGGGCATGGCGCTGGGCGCGGTAATCGGGGCAGCCCTCGGCGTTTCCACCCATCAGATGGGGGCCTGGCTGCCCATTGGCACCGGCGTCGGCATCGCCATTGCAAGCTCATTGTCTGAGAGAAGGAATGCCGCCGGCGAACCGACGCCCTCGCAACCAGAGATCCTTCAGCCAAGACTTAAGCGCTAAGAGCTGTTTTTGAAAGGAGTTTCATCATGGCACTACTAGAGCGAGTTTCCACGCTGGTCCGGGCCAACCTCAACGACCTGATCGACAAGGCCGAGGACCCGGAGAAGATGATCAAGCAGGTGATCCTCGACATGCAGAACCAGCTTCTGCAGGTCAAGACGCAGGTAGCGATTGCCATCGCCGACCAGCACCTGCTAGAGAAGAAGCAGAGAGAGAACGAAGAGAAGGCGGAGGACTGGCACCGTCGCGCCGAGTTGGCGGTCGACAAGAAGCAGGACGACCTGGCCCGCGCTGCCCTGGAGCGTTCCATGAGCTACAAAGAACTGGGCGAGAGCTTTGGCCAGCAGGTAGCTGATCAAAAGTTGCAGGTGGAGAGCCTGAAGACGGCGCTCCGCAAGCTAGAGCAGAAGCTGTCGGAGGCCAACGCCAAGGCCGATCTGCTGATCGCGCAACATCGCCGCTCGCGGGCCGTGGGCAAAGCCGCCGACGCACACATGGCAATCGGCGATGGCTCGAAGGCCGCTGCCTTTGACCGAATGAAGCGCAAGGTGGCGCATTCGGAAGCATCCAGCCAGGCCAAGGCAGAGATGGTAGGCGATAATGTCGAAGACCGCCTGGCCGCGCTGGAAAAGCAGGACCGAATCGAGCAGTTGCTGGCCGAATTGAAGTCAAAGCGGGGAGCGTAGCGCCGGTGTCTCGCCGTCTGTCGCTAGGGGCATCCTCGCCCTCGCATGAGGACCGACGAGCATTGGGAGATGTAGGAGCATGTCACTGTCCCGCACAGACTCGGTGACTATGATTTACCCGAATGTTCAAGCCGCGAAGCAGTGGTGGATCGAAACCTTCGATGGTAAAGAGGTAAAGGTGCCATCGACCTGGGATTGTTCGCTGCCGTCCAATATTGCTCTGAAATTGCCTGGCTACGATGAACCGACAATCTTGCTGAGTTCTCGGGGCGAAGTGGAGCAGGCCGGTTTCGATCGGTCTTCATTCGTCGTTCCCTTGTGCTGCGACAAGCTGAAGAAAGCGCAGGAACACCTTTCGGGTCGAGGCAGCCTCGCGGGCTCTATCCAAGACGATGGTGATACGCAGGTTTTTGAAATTCACGGCATCGAAAGTAATGTAATTGAGATTTGCAGAGAACCTTAGGAAATCTGTCAGGGCCTTTTGCCGGGGGATGACAATCACCCAATTGCAGCTGGCCGGGGCGGCTATCAGTGGATTGCTGTTCTGGCTCGGATTCTGGCATGGACGCATACTTCTCGCGATAGCCATAGGCCTGACCGTTTGCGTTCTACGTTGGTTTCGGTAGGGCGGTGCGAGAGAGTGGGACCGACTACAGCGACATGGAACGGTCGGAGAATTTCGTCGATTCAACGTTTCTGTTGTCATTCTCGCGTTTTTGGTCGCGCTCTGTATTTTCACAGAGCTTCATGGAGGATTCCCGAGCGAATAGATAAGATCGTTTACTTTTAGCGCCGGCGTCTCGCCGGCTGCCGCAAGGGCGTCCTCGCCCTCGCAACCTCACGTGACAGGACAGGCTGATGCGCAAAGTCTTCCATTTTGATTCTTCGTCGGATGCCTATACGGCCGACGCTGCTGTCCTCTGCTGCTTTGATCATCGGATCAACCTGGCCGTACGCAAATTTCTCCAGCGAAGAGCCATCATGCATCCGGACATGATCATTGTTGCGGGCGGCGCCAAGACCCTGGCTTCTCCGCGCAATGATTTCGAGCGCGACTTTATCCTCGAGCAGGTTCGGCTCTCGATTCGTCTGCACGAGTGCCACCGGGTCATTCTCATGAGCCATTCCGACTGTGCGACCTACGGTGGCTTGGCCCGCTTCCAGCAGGACCAGCAAGCCGAAGCTGCGCATCATAAGGAAGAACTGCAGCGTGCCGCCGATGTGATTCGCGCCGAGTTCCCGGATGTCGAAATAGAAACATACTTTGTAGCGTTTGACGGAGTTTGGAAATTGCTGGGCGAGGCTGCGGAAGAAGTGGCGTGAAACGAACGGACAAGAGTGTCCGCGCCACGCAGGCGTTGCCGAGTAGCTGATATCTCTGTATTCCGATAGACTTTTACTGCGCGGCCCCGTAGCTCAACTGGATAGAGCATCAGACTTCGGATCTGAGGGTTGGGGGTTCGACTCCCTCCGGGGTCGCCAGAAGAGAGCAGCTAGTAGTTAGGAGTCAGCAGCTGGCCAGACACTTGTCGTCCTGACCGAGGCGTTCTCCCCGACAGCATGGTGAGAATGCCTTGGTGCGCCACTCATGACTTCGAACTGGTAGTGATCCTTAGCCCGACTTTGACAACCGGACTATGATTTTTCCGGAAGTTGCTGATTCTACGTTCGAGGTGTCAAAAGGTCTTCACTACAAGTTTTTCACTCCCGCAACGCATTCTGGTTCCGACTGGACAATCCTGGGCAGTGGTTGAGCC
>DATEPX010000254.1:0-5248 GCA_035272945.1 Terriglobales bacterium | reverse complement strand
CCGTGGTCTATCTTGTAGGAGCGGGCACGTCGGACTACACCGGTCGCGCGCTGGCAATTTTGTTACGCCGCACGTGGGGCTGCGATGTCTGGGCGATTCCGAGCACGGAGCTGCTGACCAACCTGGAAGACTATATTGTCCCAGACCGCAATTATCTCTGGATTTCTTTCTCCCGCTCCGGTGATAGCTCGGAAGGAGCAGCCCTCCTTGAGACCGCCATTGAAGCTTATTCCAACATTCCGCATCTGCTGGTAACGTGTAACGAGAAGAGCCGAATGGCGCGGGTCTGCGCGAGCGCCCCGAATCGCGCGCTCACATTTGTTCTCGATGAGTCGGTGAACGATCGTGGACTGGCCATGACCAGTTCCTACACGAACATGGTCGTGGCTGGGCAATGCCTGGCGCATATCGATTCGTTCGCTGCCTACGAGGAGACGCTCAATACGCTTTCCGAAGCCGGGAGCAGGTTCCTGAAGCGAGTCCAGGAGTGCGCTCCGGCTCTGGTGCAACGTGGATTCTCGAAAGCGTGTTTTGTGGGCTCCGGCGCACTCCATCCGGCGGCGCAGGAGTCGGCCTTGAAGCTGCTGGAGCTGACGGCGGGAAAGATTCAAACCATGTCCGACTCCACGCTGGGCCTTCGACATGGCCCGATGTCGGCACTCAACGACGAAACCCTGTTTGTCAGCTTTCTTTCACGAGATCAGCGCCGCCGCCGGTATGAAAAGGATCTTCTTCAGGAGATCGCGAGCAAGAAGCTTGGGAAGATTCGCGTAACCGTTTCGCCCGACTCCGACGAGGATGTGGCTGGGCTGGTGGACGAAATTTTCTGCCTGCATGCGCCGCAACTCCGCGATGAATATCGTGCCCCGGTTGATGTGATGTTGGCGCAGTCACTGGGCCTGTTCTCTTCGCTGAAGTTGGGCCTCAGGCCGGACTCGCCCAGTCCGAACGGTGCGATCAGCAGAGTCGTGAATCACGTCAGCATTTACCGGTAGCCGTCCAGTTCGTGGATGCCGCCGAAGCATCCTTTTTGCAACCATCCACTGCTTTGGTGCGCGACTCCAGAACGCAACTGCGATTCGAGAGTCGCGCGACTCGGAAGGGCAGAGTCCAACCATGCTTGAGCACTTCGAAACGGCCGAGTTTTTGTTGACACATTCGCTGGTGACGGCCGGCCCCATTCCGACGGCTCACGATCCCGATGGAGTCTATCCTTACGAGAGTTTTTGCGAAACCAGCCGGCGCCCCTCTCTGAAGGAATACCGCATGGTGACGATCGAGAACGCCAGGATTCGCGTAAAGATTTGTCCGGATCTTGGTGGCCGGGTCTGCTCGATCTTCCTGAAGGAGAGTGCAACCGAGTCCCTCTACTTCCCTAACGTGGTTCGGCCTGTGCGGATACTCCCGCGCCAGGCATTCACCGGCGGCGGAATCGAGGTCAGCTTTCCCATCTCGCACACACCGGTGGAGATCGCGCCCGTACTCTACTCGGTAACGAAGGACTCCGGGAGCATCTACCTCTCCTGCGGCGAAAAAGAAATTCGATATGGCATGAACTGGACGGTCGAGTACTCGCTCGGCGAAGAAGACACGTTCCTGACTCAGAGAACCGTGTTCTTCAATCCCGACGCGGAGCCTCACCCGTGGATGTCCTGGTCCAATGCGGGTGTACCTGCGCGGCCCGATACCGAATTTCACTTTCCTAATGGACCGGTTCTTGCTCACGGAGGTCTTGTTCGGGTCATCGATTGGGGCACGGAAGGCCCGCGGCGCCAGTCGGACGTGCAACGCATGACGGGGTATTTCTGGAGAAATCCGGACTGCTGCGCGTTCGGCGTCTTCACTCCGAGCCTCGGAACAGGCCTCTACCACGTGGCAGATCCTTCGGCGGTGCCCGGCATAAAGCTGTGGAGCGACGGCATTGGACGCGACGAACATTGGGTGAGTCAATACACGCTCGACGGCGAGCAATGTCTCGAAATCCAGGCCGGCCCTCTAGTCGATCAGTCGATCAAAGATGTGCTCCAGCCCGGACAATTGCACTACCACGTAGAGTTCTGGATTCCTTCGGCGGACCGCCGTAACATTCGGGAAATCCAGCTGCCTGACCGTGAACTCAGACCTCTTGGCGATGTCCCACTCTTTGGCTGGGCGCGCAATCAGGAAGTAGGCATATGGCTGCGGCTTGTCGAGGCGCATCAAGCCCACGATCCAACTCAAGTTCCGTCACCACCTGGTCTCGACAGCAATCAGTGGGCAATGAGCGGTTGCACGGAATTAGGCGATGCTCTCTCCTGGGTTGCATCTTTCGCACAGGGCAATGAGCGTGATCGCTGGCTGTTTCAGCATGGCGCCTGGTTGGCAGGGCGCGGAGAGACAGATGCTGCCTTGCAGGTATTGTCCCAATCAGCGGACGATCGCGCGCACGCTTTGTCCGGAAGACTGTACCTCTATAAGAACGATGCGCGATCAGCGGCGGAGCGCCTCCGCGCGATCAAATCCGAAGCAATCGCTCTTCACCCACAGGTTGTGGTCGAACGCGATCGAGCGCTTGCCTCGCTCGGGCGGGAAACTCTGGAAGAGCGCGCACAGTGGCTCGCAGCGGTATCTGCCCTGGACGATGAATGGGTCGCTGAACGTCGCGCGAGCCTGTTGATCGACAAGGGAGACCTCCGAGCCGCCCTGAACGTGCTCGAGACCACTCGCTTCCAACTGGTCCATCAGAGATACGAACGGACTCGTCTGTGGAGACAGGTAGAACGCGCGCTGGGATTGGAACCCGTCGATTGTCTCGCATGGCTGGGAGAAGACGACCTGGCGGAGTTTGGGGCATACCGCGAGCATCCGACAGAAGGATATTGAGAACGCAAATACATTTCGTCCGGAGATGCCATCTTGGCCAAAGGTAATCGGGTAGTTCTTGCCCACGTTCTTTTGCTAGTCGTTTGCATCTTGGCCCTCCCCTGTTTGGTTAGCGCGCAGAGGGATGAGTCGCTTGCCATCATGCCGTTGCCCGCGAAGTTCCAGGTGGGCCAGGGGGAGTTCGTCATCGATGGCAGTTTTGGTATCGAGTTGAAGGGATACAAGGAACCTCGCCTCGGCCGGGCGCGCCAGCGTTTTCTCGATACTCTCTCGCGGGAGACGGGAATTCCCTTGTGGCGCGAGGCGGTCGTTAATCAGCCCCACTTCATCGTCGAGACCGGAGGACCAAGCGCGCCCGTCCAGCGGGTGGACGAGGATGAGTCCTATCACCTTGCGATCTCAACGACCGACGTCCAGTTGAAGGCCGCGAACCCGCTCGGCGTTCTCCGTGGCCTACAGACCTTCCTGCAACTGGTGCGAGTCGCACAGAAAGGATTCACTATTCCGGTGGTCACAATTGACGACAAGCCACGCTTCCCATGGCGTGGACTGCTGATCGACTCCGGCCACCGCTTCGTTCCGCTTCCAGACGTGAAGCGCAACCTAGATGCAATGGAAGCGGTGAAGTTGAGCGTCTTCCATTGGCGCTTTGCCGATAACGCGGGCTATCACATCGAGAGCAAGAAATTCCCATTACTGCAGGCGAAGGGTTCGGGCGGATTTTACTACTCGCAAGATGAGGTGCGCGATGTAATCGCATATGCCCGCGACCGTGGGATCCGTGTTGTCCCAGAATTCGATATGCCATGCCACACGACATCGTGGTTCCAAGGCTATCCCGAACTCTCGAGCGGCCAGGTTCCAACCAACAGCTCGGCGATCGATCCCACCCGCGAAAGCACGTACAAGTTTCTTGCCGGCTTCATCGGCGAAATGACTTCCCTGTTTCCCGATACCTACATTCACCTCGGCGGCGACGAGTGCGACCCGAAGGAGTGGGAGGGCAATCCGCGGATTCGTGAGTACATGCAAGAGCACGGGATAAGAGATGCCGCGGCGCTCCAGGCATCGTTCACGGCCAGACTCCAGAAGATCGTTGCCGACCACAAGAAAATCATGATGGGCTGGGATGAGGTGCTGGGTCCTGACACGCCGAAGGATGTCGTGATTCATTCATGGCGTGGTCCCAAATCACTGGCAGAAGCGGCCAGGCACGGAAACCGTGGAGTTCTCTCCTCCGGCTACTACATCGACTTAAATCAGTCGGCGGCGGAGCACTATTTGATCGATCCGCTGGGCGACGCGACTACGAAGACACTCACACCAGAAGAGAAGAGTCGTGTGCTCGGCGGCGAGGCGACGATGTGGACCGACATCGTCTCGCACGAAAATATGGATAACAGGATCTGGCCACGGACTGCCGCTATTGCCGAGCGCCTATGGTCGCCCGAAGAAGTGCGCGATATCGACTCGATGTACCGGCGCCTTGCGGTCGTCTCGCAGAAGCTCGTCTACCACGGCTCACGTCACAAGCTCATCACCGACGAAATGCTGCAGCGAATGACTGGTGATCCGAATCCGGTCGCGCTGAAAGTTCTCGCGGATGTAGTCCAGCCGCCGAGGGAATATCAACGGCAGGATCTGCGCACGTTTACGGACTTTACGGCGATCAATCGACTGGACGATGCTGTGCCTCCGGAGAGCGACACGGCCCGGGAGTTCGACAACATTGCGAAGCGGATCGCCGCCGGAACCGCCACTCCGCACGACTGGAAGCAGGCAGAGGATTGGTTGGTGCTGTGGCGAGATAACGACGCAAAGTTGCAGCCACTGCTGGCCCGGTCATTCCTGACACAAGATCTGACTCCAGTTTCCCGCAACCTCTCGCAAGTCGCAGAAATCGGCTTGAAGGCTTTGGATGATTTGCGTGAAAAACGTCCCGTGAACGGAGACATGCGGCAACGCAATATCGAATTCCTGAAGGCGTCGTCGAAACCACAGGCAGTGCTGCTCCTGATGGTGGCACCGTCCGTGGAACTGCTGGTAGAAGAAACACAGGCCGAGTAGTACTTAAATCCGGCGTACTCGGGCGCTTGGATGGCACCCTGAAGCCATGTCTGGCGTGGGATTTCCAATCTTTTGGTACTCTGAGCCTTATCTACGGTTTGGTTAGCTAAGGCTCAAGATGCGCCGATCGCCTAGAAACCTAAATTTCGCTTGTAATCATGCTAGTCTGACCCACTTTGGCGGCGTTTATTTCCTCCAACAATTTATACGAGTGCTGCAATTGCGTGACTTCCTCGCTCGCCACTTGGCCTACCCCCGCGTCAACAGCGATTACAGCGTATCCCAGATGCTGCTCGCGTTGATCGATCCCATTATCTTA
>DATEPX010000253.1:0-7573 GCA_035272945.1 Terriglobales bacterium | reverse complement strand
CACAACATTCAGGTTGGGGTCTTCCGTAGAGATGAAAACGACTTTCGTGGCGTAACCAGCGTCTCTAGCGCTCTCCAGTAATTCGGTGTCTACGACGAGATCCTCAACCGCAAAGGAGCGCTGCTCGCGGAGGGCTGCTTCGCGCTGGTGCGAAATCGGGGGGATGAGGATAGGAAAGGCTTCTTTCAAATGGGCGTCGTAGAACGTGGTCTTACCTGCGCCCATCGGACCGGCGATGACAACCAGCAATGGTTTCTCTTGGCTCAAAAGATGTCCTCATCTCGCTGTTTTGCGTGCCGTGGCGTCTGCCACCCCGCGCTGGAACGTTCCCGCAACTAAAGCTACAGGGTACCGTTTCCCAGAGGACGCAACCTCGACGGTTCTTTTGAGTTTGGTGTCATACTCGTAGCGTGTGCCGTCTGGAAACGTGCTTCTCGGTCCCTTTTGCTGGCCTGTAACGCCCCGCATTTTTTCGCCCCGCCAGAAGTCTTTTTTCTCAAAGTAAGTCCTGCCTGAGTAGAGGAGATCGTGAGAGATGTCTGGATTCGAGTGTGACGGTCCACTGGATTGCGCAGGGATAGATGTGTCTATCCCGCACGGTTCAACGGACGATGATGTTGGTTGTAGGATTTGGAGATTAGACCCGGAGGGCGGTGAAGCCCTCCGGCAGAAATAATCTCGGGAGTTAGGTGCTCCCGGAGGGAGATCCCTCATGCAAATCCTACACCCCTTCCGCGGTTCCATCCAGCAGTACGGGGAAGAAATTTCTGATGCAAATCGTTATCGCCCGGCCGGCTGCCCGCAATGCCAGGCCCAGTGTCCGCTTATCGCGCACGGTTTCTACTGCCGCACGTTGGTGGATGTGGTCTTTGATGGAGTGATCCGGGTGCGCCGCTATCTGTGTCGTCTCTGTAAGCGCACAGTTTCTCTGTTGCCCGACTTCGCCCTCCCGTATATGCGCTTCAGTCTTTCTGTGATCCGCTTGTTTCTGGTGGCCCGCCTGCTCGAAGGTCGCTGTTTACGAGAAGCGGCTGGCGCGGCTTGGCAACCCCACATGTCCTATCAGCGGGGCCAGTTCTGGATTCGCCGTTTTCAAAAGCAAGCGGCGGCTTTGTGCACGGCCTTGGCCAGCTTGACGACAGTGATGGCCGCGGCAGATTTCCTGACCCGTGCCTTGCACATGCTCGAAGCGATCGGTTGGATGGCGGCTCATCGCTTCCTGTTTGCAGAATTGCGTATGCACCTGCTGGGCTGGCCGCGCTTTCTCATTCCCCACGGTTGCCGCGTCAGCTTCCCAGCGGCTTGGCCCACCTTCTGATCGTCAACACACAGCATTTGTCTTGGCAGAACATCCTCCGCTGACTAGGGTGAGCGACGTGGAGAGGTTTTCGCTGTGGACGCAAAAGCGGAAAAAATCGCCCTGTTTCGTTATGGGCTGATCGCCCCCTTAGTCTTGGAGACCCTTCCTCGTGGAGAGCTCACCCGCCGGGCGGAGGAAATTGCTGCGCGTAGCTATGACATCCCTTATTCCCAACGCAGCTCCCTCTCCGTCGATACCTTGCTCGATTGGGCGCTGCGCTATCGCCGTGGTGGTTTTGCCGCCTTGGCGCCGCAACCCCGACGCGACCGCGGGCAATCGCGCGCCCTCACCCCGCAGCTGGCCGAGCTGATCGAACGGCTGAAACGCGAGAACCCGCACCGTACCGGCACCACGCTGCTGCGGGAGTTGGCGTTGGTTTCCACGGTCGGTTCGGTTTCCCCTTCCACTCTGTACCGCTTTCTCAAGCAACGCGGCCTTACCGAGCGGCAACTGTTGGCTCCACCGGCTCGCAAGAAGTTCGAAGCGGAGTTTAGCAATCAAATTTGGCAATCGGACATGCTGTTCGGGCCCTACGTCCAGCGCCCCGGCGGCGGACGGATGCAAGCCTTCTTGTATGCCATCCTGGACGACGCGAGCCGGCTGATCCCCCATGCTCAGTTTTATGCCCAGCAGGGACTGGATGCTTTCCTCGATTGCTTGCGGCAAGCAGTCGCAGCTCGCGGCATACCCGTTCGTCTCTATGTTGACAATGCCAAGGTCTATCGCAGCACGCAGTTGGCGCGCATTGCCGCATCGATCGGCATCCTGGTGACTCACACGCCACCGTATCAGCCGCAAGGGCGAGGGAAAATCGAACGGTACTTTCGCTCCGTTCGAGAACAATTTCTGGCCAACCTCGATCCCCAACGAACCCTTTCCCTGCCGGAGTTAAACGAGCGTTTCTGGGCTTGGATCGAGCAGGTCTATCACGTCTCGGAGCACAGCGGGTCAGGAACGACGCCGCTGCTGCGCTGGCAACGAGACATCGAACGGATCCGCCAACTCTCACCCTCGAGTGATCTGCGCCGGCTGTTCTTTTATCGCCTCGCTCGGGTCGTGCGTCGCGACTCCACTTTCCTGCTGCGGGGGCATTTCTATGAGGCTCCGCCCCATTTAGCGGGAGAGATGATCGAAGTACGTTTCGATCCTCTCGATCTGTCCCAGGTGGAGATCTACGTTCAGGGACAAGCACAAGGCTTGGCGCGGTTCGTGGATGCAGTGGTCAACGCACAACTCCCTTCCGCCAAACGCGCGCCCTCCCCGACTCCCGAACCGACCGGCATCAACTTCGTCGAGTTGTTGCAGCAGAAAAAAGAGCCAGACGAGAAGGAATGACTGATGTGGGAAAGCTTCTTCGGTTTTAAGAAAACGCCTTTCAGTGATAACCCGGATGGCAAACAACTGTTTGCTTCACAAGCTTGGAATCAGGTCAAGGCCCGATTGCAGTTCCTCGTGGATCATCACGCCGCCGGTCTGCTGACCGGTGAAGTCGGAGCCGGAAAATCCACCGCCGCCCGCTCCTTCATCGCTACCCTCAACCCCAGTCTGTACAAGATCCTCTACTTGCACTGGACTTCTGGATCCGCCTTGGACCTGTTACGGCAACTGGCGCGCGAACTGGATCTCGAACCAGCTCATCGCCGTGGCGATCTGGTGCGCCAGATCTCCGAAGCCATCGTGCGCTTGAACCAAAGCAAGAAACAACATCCCCTGTTAATCTGCGACGAAGCTCACCTCCTCAGCCATGCCACCCTGGAGCAGTTTCCGCTGCTGCTCAACTTCGATATGGATTCCTCGCACTACTTGACCTTGTTGCTGGTCGGCCAACCCTTGCTGCGCCGTACGCTGTCCCTGCAGTTGCATGAAGCCTTGCGCCAGCGCATGGCCGTCCACTATCACCTCGAAGGACTCACTCGCGAAGAACTCGACGCTTATCTCGCGCAGCAACTGAAAGCCGCCGGCATCAGTCAGCCGCTGTTTGAGGACACGGCCACGCAAGCGCTCTATCAAGCCACCAAGGGCATTCTGCGCAAGGTCAACAAGCTGGCCGTGACCGCTCTGCGCTTAGCCGCTTTGCGGAAAACTTCTCTGGTCAATGAAGCCATCCTGCTCGACGCCACGACCGAGGCCCTGCTATGAGCGAACGGGCCGACAAGAACGCAACGGTGCTGTCGCTGGCGCAACTCCTGGAACAGCAACCACCCACAACGCCGTGTCTGGTCGAGCCAGGACTGTTGCCCGCTCAAGGCATCCTGTTCATCGGTGGCGAGCCCAAGGTGGGGAAATCCTTACTGGTCGCCAATCTGGCTCTTTCACTGGCCGCTGGCTCGAACCGCACCGGCTTTCCCATACCGACTTCCCGCCGCGTGCTGATCTGCCAGTTCGAACTGCCCCTGCCGCAGTTCGTCAGCCGCTTGGCACTCATGCGACGTGGCCTCGGTGCAGCTGCCGACCACCATCTGCTGGTGGATACACGAGCGGCCGGACATCTGCTCAGCGCCCCGCAGGGGTTACAGCACTTCCTAACGGCGGCTCAAGCAGCCGCTGCCGAGGTCATCATCTTGGATCCGTTGTACTCGACTCATGATCAGGATGAAAACGACACCCGCGCCATGGCTGCTCTCTGCCAGGCCTTGCTGCGCTTGCGCGATGCCTCCCGCGCGGCTCTCATCGTGGTGCATCATGTGCGCAAATCGATCAGCCGCCATGAAATCGGCAGCGCCTTTCGTGGCTCCAGCGCGCTGCACGCGGTGGGTGATAGTTATCTGCTAGTGACTCGTCCTTCGCCCCAGCTGCCGAACCTGGAGCTGCGTTTCCAGTTCCGCTACGCAGCGCCACAACCGCCGCGTCTGCTGGAACTGAACCCTCACACCTTGTGGTTCTCTAGCGCCGGCCCGGTGCCCGCCAAGACCACACCTGGCCGCAAGGTGGAGACGACCGACGTAAGGCATGCTCTGGCGAGCCGCGGAGGACAACTGCGCTACAACCAGCTGCGCGAAGAAATCATGCAACGCACACAATGTTCCAAGCGCACCGCGCAACTGGCCATCACCCAGGCTTCCCAGCAAGGGCTCATCCTCCAAGACGACGGCCAGTACCGCTTGCCCTTGTAGGCTCTCATGGAGTGTGGAGAATGATCCGCGAAGTAAGCGGAACGACGAGACCAGGTGAAACGGAAGCAGGCTCTGCAGAGATGCAACCATGCCGAGGGATAACCTGGTGGGGCTCATTCGAGCCGATGCGGGCGCGCGGGAGAAAGTAGGGCATCTCTCGCGCGGCCCTCCTCCATCACACCTTCCAAGAATGACATCGGACGAATAGACCCCCGCATGCCTTGAAAATCTTCCTCTGCTTCTCCTGCGCACGAAAGCGTCGACTCCCTCAACCCATCCACCACCGCTCACGAGCGGGATACCCCCCTTTGCCTACACAAACGAGTATCCTATCCCGGCGCGTCCATGTAACCACTAAGCTCGCTGCCTAAAGCCGAACGGAATCTGAGAAACCCGAAGGAAAATCTCTTGAAAGCATCAAAGGAAAAGACCCTGACCCGTTACACCCAGTGTAGTTGTTGGACGGTGTGACAGTGATGGCAGAAACAGCTACACCTCCGGGATTGACCGAGGTGGGCGCCAAACGGGCAGCAAGGGTGTAGCTGGGTTTGGTAACGACGAGCGTCAACGACTGCGCGCCATTGCTAGGTGCGACGCCGTTCGCATCTTTTGCGGTGACGGAAATGGTGTAGGTTCCGGTCGGTGTTTGGCTGGTGGTGATGACGGGCAGCGGTACGGTGGCGGGGCCGGGACCTCCAACGATTGCAGGGATGCCTACCATGCAAAATGGTGGCGGAGTGCCTGCTCCGGTGACCGTGCAAGACGGCACCACAAACCCAGTGTAGGTGTTAGACGGAGTTACGGTGATGAAAGAAGCGGCCCCGCCCCCCGCATCGACCGAGGCGGGCGTCAAAGAGCTGGCAGCGAGAGTGTAGCTGGGTTTGAGAGCGGAACATTGTGGTAGCGTTTCGGCCCCCCCAGGCGCCCACCAAGTCAAATAAAGGGCCGAGAAGTGGCCAGTGGGCAAACTGACCTCGTTCGGTTTATTAAGTTGTACTGCGACGTGGAGCTTCGGTTCACCTTGCCCATCAACGCATTTTTCCACTTTATGCAATGCTACTGTGCTCATGTCGGTGAATCGGGTATCGACGATCTCGCGATATTGCAATGTAAAGGGCTTAGGTGGCGCAGGTTCAAACGGACCGTAGAGCCCTTCAGATTTGGAGGTCCCATAATCGTGAGACTCGGTACCGCAGAGTGTAATTTGGGTTGGATGTTTCCGCACCTTCGGAGGACCAACCGTTCCTGAATAGGATCTGATCACGCGAATCGCGTCCGTAGGATGAATCTCTAGCCACTCTTGGTGGCCGGGGAAATAATTGCCCCAACAATTTCGAGGGGTTTTTGAATGGAAGTCTTCCCAGAGAGTTCCGGTAACAATCACATAGTCACAGTTCCACGCGGTATCGTCCAGGCACCCGAGGTGCTTCTTGTCCCAATCTGGGATGCCCACCCTCAAAGGGTCATAGGGCCAGGCGTCATTTGGAAAGGCCTTTGCGTAGCTATCATTGTCTACCCACCCAATCGGTTTTGGGCCGCGCTCTGGCTTATGCCAGGAGTTCAGCTCGACAGTGAAGGGACCGTTGCCAGGCATCGTGAAGGTGCCGGCATTCGGTGTGCCGCTGATCAAGGGCATCGGATTGCCATGCGGTATCTTGGCTCCGGTAAGCTGGGCCAGGTCGGGACCATAGTTTCGCTCGATGAAATCATTGTCCAGGTAGATTTCATAGTGCCAATCTTCAGTTTCTCCCCGGTGGTCATAAGATGCTCCGACATGGTGGCATGGGCTTAGCCCCGGGGCATCGCACTCGTCGTGCATTGGCACACCAAGCCAGCCGGCAAGGGTGACGTCCCGTACAACGATGCCGCCCAGACCCTTGATGTTGTCACCTCCACCCATGCTGTTGTCACCTCCATCAAAGAAGACCCAACTCGGCTTGATTATTGGGAGGGGAAAGAAGGGCGGAAAACCCCTTACCTTGATCGTGGCGGGACTTGAGCTCAGCTCGGATAGGACATTGACAACGCCGATCTCAAACGGCGTCAAGCTCGTTCTCTTTACCAACGGTAAAGTGAGATGGAGCACCCAGAAGTACCAGGGGTCGGCGAGGTCGACGTACTTTTCTGGGTCCACTGCAAAGTACCCGGAGGCATCCAACTCTGGATGTGGGGCTGTATCGGCTACCTGCGGGAGAGAAGCACCATCAACTAGAACCCGAAAACGAGTGAACCGAGGAGCCCGGAGCCGGAGCAGAAGCGTCGAAGCCGGAAGCAAGTCCCAATCACCCGAGGGATTGAAGGGCACCACTTGCGCGGGTTGGCCGGGGGAGCTGGGTTTCAGGATGGTCTCAATCAGCGGTGTGGCAGGGCCGTCCACACAGGTGTACGTTCCCCCACTCGCGACGCTGACACCGGAGGGTGCCTGTGCAATCGCTCGAATGGTCTCTGTGCTGCTAACTCTGAGCGGCACTGTGTACGGTACTGAGGAGGTTGTCGGGTTGCTGCCATCCGTTGTGTAGTAGATTGCTGCACCAGGTGTGTCATCCCAGATCGTTACCGTTTGAGGGCACTGGACTGGAATGTAACCACTCCCCCCCGGTGAAAACTGGGGAACAAGTATAAGGAACGATTTTATGTACAGGGCGTTGTCCGTTCCTTGGACAAAGAAATCGATGCGGTTAGGTCCCCACGACACAACTGAGGGCTGGCCAACGATCGGATTGGGTCCGAGTTGAGTGTAATCGCTCCAGCTGGCGCCATTCCAGGATTTCGTGTACAGGGCATTGTCCGTTCCTTGGACAAAGACATCGATGCGGTTAGGTCCCCAGGACACAACTGAGGGGCGGCCAACAATAGGATTGGGTCCGAGCTGGGTGTAGTCGTTCCAGGCTTGCGAGTGCAAATTTGTAACGAACGCAACGAGGATAATCCAGCTGAGGCAAAATGCCTTATGAAAAACGCGCCCGATGGTTGAACGACTTCTTGGACTAGGAGCGAGCGATTTGCAGTGCACTGTTAGATTGTTAATGCGTGCTATAGCGTACATATTGGGTCGCCTCCGTTTCGGCGGTGACGGCTCCGGTGATTATTTCCAAAACTT
>DATEPX010000252.1:0-6638 GCA_035272945.1 Terriglobales bacterium | reverse complement strand
GAGAAGTGGCTCGACCACCTAACTTCCTGCAGCCCCTGCTACCGTGATTTCTCTCAGTTCCAAACTGCGTATCGAAGCCGGAGAACGAGGACACTGGTGGCCATCGCTGCAACCATCCTGCTGGTCGCCTGCTTTGCGGGCTGGGCCTTGTTCCTAAGACAAAAGGCACCGTTGGCTCTAAGACCAAAGGAACCGTCAATCCCAAGGCACGAGGAACCGTTGGTTACGCAAACCGTCGTGCTCGACTTAAGGGATCGTTCGCCCGAGCGCGGGGCGGAACCGGGTCCCGTTCTGCCGCCGCTCGAGATGGCTCGCAACGTGTCTCACCTGGAAATTTATCTTCCATTAGGAAGTCCCGAGGGACTCTACGATGTTCGTATTATGACGACCCAAGGCGAGCCACTCCTTGTTGCCAAAGGAAGGGCAAAAATCAAACAAGGCCTCACTTCCATGGGAGTCGATGTGGCCCCTACGATCCGCTCGGGCAGGTATATTTTAAAGATCCGAGAGCGCGGATGGGACTGGTTTTCTTTTCCACTAGTCGTACGGTGAATGTGTGCCGATCCGATGACAACGGAATGTAATAGACAAGACTGTGGCGCTGGCGTGAGGTGAATTATGCAAACACAAGCACCGAGGGGACAGTATCGCGTGCTAGGACTGGATCCATTCGATACTCTGACATGGCCGAGCGGGCCGCTTTGTAGAGACTGCAAAACGTTAGACGAAGCACGAGACTTGGCTGACCGCAATGGCGAGTTGTACCTCTGGGTTTGCGTGTACGACGACGCTGGTGAGGTTTTGTACGAGACTGGCTGTTACCAGGAGCACCTTCAAAAGATGAAAGAGCTGGATCAGGAGCCTGCCAGGAGGGCTAAAACAGAGCGGTTCTCGTAATAAAGTCGCCCCAGTACACCGGCGCATCGAGGGTCACGGTTTTGATCGCGTAGCACGAGGGGCCATTTGTGTCGCGCACGTATGGAGATTCAGGGATCAACTAAAAAGCAATTGGCGGGCGCAAACCGGAGACTGCCTGAGACAAATTCGTGACTCTTGAAGCGCGAGTGCGTCCGCTTGTAAAGTCCTATCACCATGAGCAAGCGCCTTCGACTGTGGTTTGGGCTGGCTGGCGGCGCCCTGCTGGCGTTTGGCGCGGTCGCCTTCATACTGTTTTTCCGCGCGCGGCTTCAGAAGCCTCATCCCGTTTCCGTCGAGATCGGTTCCACGGACGCCCAGGCTTTGTTGCGCCAAGCCGATTACCTCGCCTACCTTGGGGACTGGCAGAAAGCTCGGCCATATTTTGCGCGGGCAGCCAACCTCTTCGGGGCGCGAGGCGACCGTAGGAATGAGCTTTATTGCAAGATCAGTTGCGTTGAAGCCGATGTGGAGCATGGCTCCTACACCGCTGCCTCCCATTATCTGAGTGAGCAGTTGCGAAATCCGGTCGTCCAAACGGACCCGCGGCTCAAACTGCGTTGCCTTACCATAAAGGGGATTGTTGATCTCAATACGAACACATCTGTGGCCGAGGCTGACTGGACGGAAGCACTGCGATTGGCCGAAGAACTCCACGATCCAGTTTGGGAAGAACGAGCGACCGGTTGGCTTGGCATCGTGGATTTCGTGAATGGTAAAAGCACCCAGGCCACCCGCCGCGTGTTAAAGGCAATAGCCGAAGCGCGCTGGCGCGGCGACATTGACGCCGAGGCGACGTTTCTTACTTACTTCGCGGATGGCTTGGTTGCAATCAACCGGCCATCCCAGGCCGTGACCTGCCTGAATGAGGCTTTGAAAGTGGAGAAATCCAATCCGGACGCGCCCGTCCTGTACCGCACGCTCATCGCCAAAATTGACGCTTTGGAAGAACTTCGAGAGTACGCGCAAGCACGTGCACTAGTTGCCCAAACCCTGGCCGAAGCAAGGAGAAGCCAGACGCTGGGGGCGCAGGCCGAACTATTGCGCGAAACCGGCCAGTTGGACCGCGCGACTGGAGACATTCCTGGCGCCGAGGCGGCCTACGAACAGGCCGCTGCCGTTTCCAGCCAAGCCAGCCTCCCGCGATTGCTGGCGGAGTCCGAGTTTCAACTCACGGACCTCTATCGTGAGCAAGGCGATTTGGCGAAAGCACAGGCGGCGGTTTCACAAGGCATCGAGGCCGTCCGCGAGGTCGAAGCTCCCTACGAGTTGCCGCATTATCTTGCCGTTGAAGCTGAATTAAAGGAGTCGGGACACCACTCCCGACAAGCGGATCAAATTTTTGGCCAAGCCGAAGACCTCGTGGAAGGCATGTTGATGGATGCTCCGAATTCGACGGTCGAGACGTCTCTCCTCGGCGCAATGAGCGACATCTACGTCCAGCACTTCCGGCTGGCCGCACTTTCGCTCAAGAACGTAGATGAAGCGTTTGAGATTGTGGAGCAAGCGCGAGGCCGGGCGTTGGCGGACACCCTGCGAAGCCATAAGAGGCGGATGGAAAAGAATTCCGCGGAAGAGAATCCCGCCAAGGCGCAAATCGAGGATTTGCAACGACAGTTGCGCCAAATGCATACGAGCGAAGAACGCGCCGAGTTCCTCGACAAGCTGGACGTGGCCGAAGCCATGTTCGCCAACAACGAGTACGAACATGCGCAGATCAGGCGGCTGGTGCCCACACGCCCTGTTTCTCTCAGCGAGTTCCAGCGCAGCTTGAGGCCGGATGAGATCGCGCTCGAATACGTTCTCGCGAGCCCAAACTCTTTCTGTCTGACGATCACCCAGAAAACGGCGACCATTGACCCGCTACCCGCGAGGGCCCAAATCGAGGCAGCGGTTGGCTACTATCTTGAGGATCTGAAGGCCAAGAAGCCGTTCAGTATGCCGGCACAGCAGCTTTACGCATGGCTACTAGCCGACTGCGTCGGAAAGAACGCTCCGCGGAAGCTTGTGCTAGTTCCCGACGGAAGGTTGAATGACCTGCCGTTTGACACGCTCGTAGACCTAAGTGGGCGTTATGTCCTCGAATCGCACGTGGTCGCTGTCGCGCCCTCCGCAACTGTTTTCCACATGCTTCGGGCCGAAGGCGTTTCCCAGGCCACCTACACATTCCTCGGCGTCGGATATAGCAAAGGGCCAACGGCTGCTTCCTCCGACACACCACTGCCGGATCGCATTCAGCGCGACGTTCGCGGAATTTTCGGCATCGATAATCCGATGTTAAGCCCGTTGCCGTATTCGAGAGAGGAAGTGCAATCGGCAGCTCAATTCATGGGCCTTGGCAGCAGCATTGTCCTACTCGGATCGAGGGCCACCAAAGAGAATGTCGTTGCAGAGCCGCTTGTTAATTTCAAGATTCTCCATTTTGCGGTTCACGGTATCGCCGATGAACACAATCCTGACCGTTCTGCTCTCGTTTTCCGCGAGGGAACCAAGACGAACGATGACGGGCTCTTGCAAGTCAGGGACATCAGGAGGCTTTCGCTCGACGCAGACTTGGTTACTTTGTCGGCCTGCGACACGGGAGTCGGCAAAATCGAAGGCGAGGAGGGCGTTGACAGCCTAACCGGAGCATTCTTGATGGCTGGTGCGCGGAACGTGCTCGCCAGCTTGTGGTCAGTTAATGACCGCTGGACGGCGACATTAATGGACAAGTTTTATCGCAATCTTGCTGACGGCATGGACGTGAGCAGCGCCTTAAGACAAGCCAAGCTCGATATCCTGAATCAATACGGTGCCACCGTACCGCCGCGCTATTGGGCGGGCTTTGTTCTTTTCGGCGAAGGCGATGCCAGAATTTCGCGAGGTAAAAATGCGGGAGGAATTCAGCAGAAGTGATCGAGAAAAAATACTCCGCAGGACGTGCGCGGTTGTAGAGAAGCAGTACTTCGATCCCAAATTCAATGGCAAGGACTGGCCGGCGATGGTCAGCGCCGGCAAGCAGGCAATCCTCGATGCCGGTGAGCCATCCGACTTTGAACGGGCCATGCACGATCTCGTGCGTGGCCTTGGGACCAGCCACACTGGTTTTTTCCACCAATCCGTCAACCGGGTTCCCGGCAGGCTGGCGATTTGCGCGACGTTTCGGAAATTTGAAACACCTGAAGGATTACGCTGGATGTTCCAGGACGTGCATGAGGGCGGCCCAGCGCACCGCGCAGGGATCGCCCCCCTGGATATCCTTATGTCCCTGAACGGGCGTCCCATCGCTCCGCCAGAGCAACCCATGTTTCCGATGGGGACAACGGCGTCCGTGACCCTCAAGAAGGCGAACCAAAGCGAGGCAACTGCCAGCATCACGATCCCCAATCCGCGCACGCGCAAACAGCCTTATGCCGAGGCCCGCGCCGTTTCACATCGAAGGCTGGACGGGAACATTGGATATCTTAAGTCCACAATCTTCCCCGGACTCCTTGGCATTGATGTGTCACGAGAGCTCGACGCCGCTTTCGCTGCATTGAGCGACTGCGACCGGCTCATCGTGGACTTGCGAGGGAATCTTGGCGGAGGGCTCGGCTTACTCCGGCTGATGAGCCACCTTGCGCCAGGGAAAATTCCCATCGGATACAGCGTCACTCGCAAGCGCGCGGAACGAGGCTTCAATAAGGAGTCACTTCGGCGCTTTGACTGGATTCCGTCCACGAAACTCGCTATTCCACTCGTGGCCCTTCTTCACGCCGGGCGGGACGGCTCAGTGCTTCTCATGACTGAGGGTCTGGGGCCGAAAAAAGCTCACGGGCGCATCGTCTTACTCGTCAACGAGCATACGGTCAGCGCGGGTGAGATGATTTCGGGCTTCGCCGCCGAAAACAAACTTGCGACGATTGTCGGAAGCGAAACCGCAGGACGCTTGCTTGGCGGCACTGGATTCAAAGTGGGCCACGGGTACTTGGTCATTCTGCCCAAGGCCGGGTTCTATACCTGGCAGGGCAAATCGTACGAGGGCCATGGTGTAACACCAGATGTACCAATCACGTGGTCCCCGGAAGCTGCGCGAGACGGCAAGGACAACCAGCTTGAGAAGGCGGTTGAGGTCGCAAATTCGCTCTGACTCCCCGGTCAAGCGCGCCCCCAGACCGTTTGTGCACTCATTGTACGTTGATTAGCAGGTATCGCCAATCCCCCGGCGACTGTCGGATGCCGAGGGAGTATTGCCAGCTTGAGGCCCTGATCCTTTCGCTGCGCCAGATCTACAGATTATTGCCTCTGGAGAAGCAAAACCAAATCGTGGCGCTTACGAGTCGAGCGGGAGGCGTACGAAGCTCTCCACAAGCAGGTTCTTGCCAGGGACAATTGGCGCTGCCAGAATTGCGCCACATCGGAAAATCTACAGGTTCATTATATCCGGTCGCGAAGCAAACTTGGGGATGACAGCCCTGAGAACCTGATCACGCTATGCGCAACCTGCCATGATGCCCTCCACCGCAATCATCAGAACTCCATCTGACCAGACAGGTTTCATCCGGCAGTATCCACGACCATCGAGAGATCTCAGATTTCTGGGGCACCGATGAGTGTAGATGAAGTTCCAAGTGGCGTAGTCTTCGTGATTCTTGCCGCAGCTACCGCGGAGGCTCAAAGCTGGACTTTCGAGTCGCCACTCCAGCGGCGCCACGGATGATGGGGGGGCACTGGCTGAGCTACTCCACGCTTCGCAACAGTGTCAGACCGCTGACATTCGATTTCTTCTGGAGGGGTTCGGACCATCGAATTCTCGAATTCTGGCATCGCTACAGCAGCAAGCCAAACACGGCCACGCTGTTGGGCGTGCCAATATAGACTCTTCCATTCGCGACAATAGGCGTGATGAATTTGTTGCCAGAGAATTGGTCGCGGCTGTTAGCGGCTTGGTTGGAGTTGTAGAGCTCGGTCGCCAGATTCGTGGCATCGTAGGCGTGCAGGACAGCTGTACTCCCGTTTTCAACCGCCCATACAATGCCGTTGGCAGCGCCGTTGGCGGAAATACTTGGCGTCGTTCCCGGATACGGAAACTGGTTTGAGCTTTGCGAAGAGGGCGCGACTGCCAGTTTGGCATTTGTGATCGGAAAAGCCTTGAGCGCATCTCCTACGGCGCCGTAATAGACGGTGCCGTTGAAGTAGGAGGGCTTAGCGAACTCTCCGCCAGCGAGCTGTCCGCTAATTAGCTCGTAGACATTGTTCTGGTTCGCGTTGAACTTGCCCATGTTGTCGCGGTCAAGGACATAAATGGTCGCATCCTTGCCGGAGCCGACTGCTAAATGGCGCGTCGTGCCGGTCGAGTCGGTCAAGTCTGGCAGCAGCAAAGGTCCACCTGAGCCGAAATCTTCGTCCGCTGCTGATGCGGCTACAGTGTTCGACGGAGTGAAGTAATCGAGCAGCTTTATTGGTGATGACGAGGAAATCTTTACAAAGCAATTTCCGCAGTCGCCCTGCGAGGGAAACCCGGATGCATCCAATGATGTGTCAAACGTGCCGTTCCCCAGGATGAAGTAAATGTTTCCTGCGGCGTCGGCCGCTGGTGCCGTACCGGCCATCCAGGTGCCTCCGTCGCTCCCGTTTGGCACGAGATTTAACACAGCGGTTTGCTTGAGAGTGTCAGCGTTATAGGCCATCACCCAAGAAGTGTAAGCGCCTATATCGCAGTGCGAGCCCCAAGTGGTATAGATCGTTCCGTTGATCTCGAGCAG
>DATEPX010000251.1:0-30411 GCA_035272945.1 Terriglobales bacterium | reverse complement strand
CTCGCGAGATAGCCGCCCCGGCCTCGCTTCAGGACAAAATAGTGTTCCGCGGTCAATCCTACTCACTTCCTCTGACTCCAATTTTCGACGAGGACATAACGAAGTAAGGATCGCCGTCCGCGGAACTTGGCCACTTCTGGGAACACCTTCGACTTGGCCGTTTTCGAATCCACGCAGTACGGGCATAGCCTGTGCAACCGGAATTTCATACATCGGTCCTGCACCCGACGGCCTTCCTTACTGAAGAGCAGCCCCCCCGTTCAAAATCTCCTGCAACTGGCTTGATGTAATCGGCGGAGTAGCACCTCTCTGAGTCGCCACCCAGGAAGCAAAGCGATTTGCCGCTTCACTGATCCGCTGCAATGGATTTCCGCGAACGTAGTGATGCGCAAGACACGCCGTGAATGCGTCCCCAGCACCAACAGCGTCAGCCACCTTGACCTGGAACCCGCCGTGCTCAACCGCTTGCTCTCGTGACACTAGCAGGCTGCCCCGATCAGCGCGCGTTATACAGACAAGCTTCAAGTCACAGTTCTGGAGCAATCGTCGGGCAATAACTTCCGCAGTTCCCGCACCCAAATGGAAAAGTAATGAAACCTGAATCAGTTCGTGCTCGTTCAGCTTGACGATGTCGGCATATTGAAACGACTTGCGCAACACCTCTTCGTTGTAGAACGACTGACGGAGGTTCACGTCACATATGCGAAGCGTCTTTGCTGAAGCATTGCGCAGAAAACGATCGATCGTGTCCGCAGAGGTCAACGAGCGTTGCGCCAGCGTCCCGAAACAGATGACGTCAGCCCTCGCTGACAACTCCCCCCAATCTGCCGTCCATTCCAGAAAATCCCATGCTACGGATTCCTTGATGGTGAAGTTCGGTTGACCTGTTCCATCAATCGTTACGGTTGCGATGCCTGTTTCGTGAAGATCGTCCCGCTGCAGGTATGCGGTGTTCAAGCTCAGTTCTTGCAGGAGCTGGCAAGCTTCACGACCCAATTCGTCATTTCCGACACTACTGGCGACAATCCCCTGATCTCCAAGTACGTTTGTCATGTAAGCGAAGTTTGCGGGAGCGCCACCCAATACCCTTCCGGTGGGCAGAATGTCCCAGAGAACTTCGCCTAGCCCAATCATGAGTGCTGGCCTAATCATGAATTCATTCTCTATATCGACTGTACGTGCGCGTCACTGAAACAGTCTGGGCGCAAAATCGGCCAGATACCTGCGCCAGACTGTCCACACATGCGCGCCAGAACTCTCGACCCACACGTGCCTGATCCCTGCCTTATCCAATGTCGCGTGAGATTCCTTCACGGGTGCAAAGAGAAAATCGTCACTGCCGATTCCGATCCATAACAACCGCAGTTGCTGGTTGAGACTTGTCGGATTCGCCAAACCCCCGTCGTAGTCTTTCGTGGCATCGGTTATGTCAATCGCAGGACTGAATGCTCCGATGTAGGCAAACTGATCCAAATGATGTAGTCCGATGCGGAGCGCTTGAGCCCCACCCATGGAAAGGCCGGCAATCGCCCTGTGCTCGCGGTCAGCCACCGTGCGAAAGTTTGTGTCAATAAATGAAATCAAGTCTCCGGAAATGACGCGGTCGAAGGTCTCGTAACGTTCGTTCATGAAGTAGCGCGCCACCTGCCCGACCGGTGGCGGCTTCGAACCAGCCTGTGGAGGCGGAGGCGGCTGAAAACCTGGCCCAGGCTGACCATTCTCATTCACGATGATCATCGGCTTGGCTTTGTGAGCAGCGATCAAATTGTCCAGAATGAAGTTCTCATGGCCCTGGTCCGCCCAACCGGCTTCGTCTTCTCCATACCCGTGCTGAAGATAAAGGACCGGGTAGCGTAACCCACTCTGATCGTATCCCGGCGGCGTATAAACGAAAATCCTTCGCGTCTCGCCTGTCGTTTTCGAGACATACCACTCTCTACGCAGTGTGCCGTGCGGCGCATCCGTGATGGCAAAGAAATCGGAATCTGCTCCGGGAACTTCCAGCCCGCTGACTTCTCTCCGCGCGGCGAAAAAAGCTCTGCTTCCCGGATCGTTCGCGGGAAACCCGTCAACTGAAATCGCGTAGTAGTGGAATCCCGGCAACAGTGGCGTAGTCGTCACGCTCCAATACCCGTCCTCGCTTTTGACCATGTCAAATATCGACTGGCCAAATTCCATCAGGACCTGCACCTTGTGTGCCTGGTCCGCTTGTACACGGAATGTTGCGCTCAGGTCCCTGTTGATTCGGGGGAATTCAGCATCAGGAATGTTCGTGGTTGGCCGTACCGATCCGCTCTGCCCCGAGCACACACCGCAGAGCAACATGCCAACGAGCGCGATTTGCTTGATTGTCACTCTGCCCTGCCATCTCCACTCATGCGACACAGGCGCCGCCGAGAGCCTATTTCTTGATGCTAGAACTCAACGTGCCCCTCAACATCGTGAGATCGATTGCGTTCGCCATCGCCTTGTAACCCGTGGCACTGGGGTGAAGGTGGTCACCTGAGTGATAGCCTTCGCGAAACTGACTTGGATGGCTTGGATCACGCACAGCCGCGTCGAAATCGAGAACTCCGTCGAAAGCGCCGCCGGTACGAATCCATTGATTCACCGCCAGACGCATCGCTTCGCCATCCTCGCTGTAGTAGTCAGCGCCCTCGTAAGGGGTCAATGTAGCGCCGAACACCTTGATTCCATGTTGATGAGCGCGTTCGATGATTTGTTGTAGACCCGTGATGAGGTCTTCCGCGCTGACCACCTCGTGGGTGAACGGAGTCTCCTTCACTATGGTGCCATTCGGTAATCGTGGGTTCATGTGCGGCCAGCCGATATCGTTGATTCCTTCGAGGACGATCAGGGTCGAAACGCCGGGTTGCGCCAACACATCGCGATCGAGTCTTGTTAGCGCACTCACTCCGGCGCCATCGTGCAAGATTCGGTTACCACCGATTCCTTCGTTGACAACGGCCAGAGTCGCCGAGTTTTGCCCAGCGGCGAGGCGATTTGCCAATAGATCCGGCCAGTCCGAATACTCGCCTTGTTTCGCCCCAACCCCATCCGTAATCGAATCGCCGAAGGTAACCGTAGCCGAGGTTTGATTGGCAGCCCACACCTCAACGTCTGCCAGCCAGTACCACGAGCTTTTAGTAGTGGGGTTTGGTATGTCTTGCCGCGCGGTGAGATCACCTGGCTCCGAAATGTACGTTTCGTGCTGGGCCCAGAAATGAACACTAGAAGACGCCGTCTTTTCCGGCAGGTAAACACTCACGGCAACTTCGCTCAAAGGAAGCACCTTCAACTTAATCGGATCGCTGAGTATGGGCGCTCCTGGCGGAACGGTGACCGATGCTTTGCCGCCGAAGGTCAAGGCGTGGTCAGACTCGGGCACGATCGCCGACGCTTTCGATGAAAGCGCGACATGCGCGGACCCGATTTTTAGCGAGGTGGTCCCGAACGCATTCGAGAACCTGATGCGCAGGCGTTCTCCACCAATCGTCGGCCTCACAATCATGCGGATGGTCTGGTTCTCGAACACGGGGGACGGTGGAAGCCCTGGAAATGGCAGTGGGGCGTGTACGGCGGTGCTCCAGGCACTGACCCAATGTCCGCTATTGGAGGAATCCTCAGCCCAGACTTCAACAAACAGAAGCATTGCCAGGCAGAACGCCCCAATGATCCGCAGAATCGTTTTACTCAGCACTATGGTTCCTCTCCAATCCAGCACTTTCCTCTATGCCGGCATCCAGAACGGATCACCCGATGGAATGAATCCGATCGGCACTTCAGTCACAAATGTCCGAAGCCAGCGGGCACACTCTTCCATGCCGGCCTCTTCGCCGCCCTCATGGGGAAGCTGGATCAGAGCCTTCTTCTGGCCCGAGGCAATCGCATCCCGCATGTACTCCGCGGCTTCCCACTCGCGGCATTCAAAAACGATAAGGACGTCAACATTCGGCAGCGCCTGCATACACTGCTGAATGTAATGCCCGGCATGGACAAGTTTCGTCACTCTCAGTTTGGGATCACCGACCAGCCGCATGCTGCGCGTCTTCAGCTTGGTCTGCATGTCCCTTGCTAGTTCCTCGAGGCTCGTTTCCGGGATCACATATTCATGCGAAAAGGGATTTACGGCTGGCGACGCATAGTTCTCCCACCCCATGATTTTGTTCCAGCCAGCGAAGATCCCATCCGGACGGTGTGCGTGCCAGTGATCGTGAAACCGCCAAACCACCATTTTGTTCTTTTCGACGAAATTGACTTTGTGGTTGTAAAGGGGATCGTACCGTACATCGGAGACAACGTCGGCTGCACTCCAAAACGTTGGCTCATGCGTGATCACAAAGTTATTGCCGGCCGCGATGGAACGTTGGAGTAGATCAAGCGTGGACATGAACGTTGTTGTAATCCCGGTGATAGGAGCATCCGGGTCGCCGATCTTGAATTCATCAGCCGTGGGAGTGCGCCATGGCACTCCCACCTTCTCCTTGATTCGCGCTACCACTCCGCGAGCCGTGAGTGACGAGCTCGAATGATTCTGCGCCCGCATCAATAGCGGAGCCATAACAATCCCGCTTCCGGTGACTTGGCAGAATCTTCTACGGGATAGTTTCATTTCTTCCATTGCTCAACCCGCCTGTGGGAGTGTCCAGAATGGCTCGCCCGCCGGCATCCATTCGATGGGAACCTCACTAACGAAGCCCTTCAGCCATTCCGCCATCTCTCCGCTGCCGGGTTCTTCGGATGCTTCGTCACCCAGCAGAACTAGCCCTTTTGCTCTCCCCGCGGTCACAAGATCCTGAAAATAGGGACCCGCTTCCCACTCAACCGCGTCGCCTGTAATGACTACGTCGAGGCCAAGCTCACGAAGGATCCTCTCCGCATCAGCTACCAGGAGCAGTCCATGCGTCAAGGCGACTTTGCTCACCTTTGCTTCCGGCTTTCCAATGACCCTCACACCATGAACGTTCAGCTTCCTCTTGATACCCTCAGCGAAACTGCTCAGTGAAGTCGTGGGTAACCGGAAGTAAACGTTGCGAGGGTCATAAGCATCTTCGCCGCTGCCCGGTGCCACGTGAAAACTGTTCCACCCAAGTGCGCACGAAAGTCCGCGCAATTGGCCGTCTGTCTTTCGCGCGTCCCAGTTATCAAAGAAACGGATAATGACGAGATTGTTCCTGGAAATAAACTCCTGCTTGGCGCGCCAGACAGCGTCGTTGTCCAGGAGGTCTTTCGAAGGCGCGGGACCATTCCTCCAGAATGCTGGAGCGCGTTCGCCCCGGCTGTAACTAGGAGCCTCGCGGCAGATGACAACGTTTTTACCTGAACTGACAGCTTTGCGAAGGACCTCCAGGGTTGGAGTGAATGTGGTTACGATCCCTGTGACTGTGGTTTCGCCACTGCCCGAAAAGAATACCGTCAGAAAAGCCGTCGGAGCGCTGACTCTGCCACGGAACTTCGACGTTTTTTTGTATCTGCTCGATCAACTGCTGACTACTGATCATCAGTGTCACCGCGTTCCATCTGCAGCCACGTCCGAGGCTCTTTGCGAATTCAGCGCAGCACCCAAATGCCGATCAAAGAACTTGATCATCACGTTGAATGCGTCCTTCGACTCCGGAACATCCGCGTTGTAGAAGAACCCGTGGAATAAACCTTCCCATACGTGGAGTTCAGCCTCGACGCCAAGTTTCACCAACTGCTCATGCGTGTAAAGCGCGGAACTTAGTTCAAAACCGCGAGTGCCCGTGATGATTAGCGTCGGGGGAAACTTCGAAAGAATCTCTGGCGAGCTGATAGGCGAAACCAAAGGATCCTTCGGATCCGTGTCAGCGAAATAACTTAGCGGAGGCCTTGCTCCTTGTGTAATTGGCGGTGCCAATCGAGCCTCGCCGAGTGGCATCGCCGTATAAAGCGCATCACCGCCGAATACACCTCCTGCGGACGCGCAGAAAATGCCAATCGCTCCGGGTAAAGGCAGTGAGTGCTTTTGAAACCAGGCGATCGACATCGCGGTCTGCATCCCGCCAGCCGAGCAACCGTAGATGCCAATGTTCTCTGGCTTATGGCTTTTCAGTAGCTGTTGGTAAACGCTAGCAACGTCTTCGCTGGCCGCCGGGAACTTATAGTCGGGACCTTCACGGTAGTCGACACTCACTACTTCAATCTGGCCCAAAGCAGATACGGGAATAGATTCAAGTTCTGCGCAACCAGGCCAGCAGCCCATGAACCCGCCGCCGTGAAGATTGATCAATACTCGGTCTTTGTTCTTCGCCGAGACTCCACTTTTTGGCGTGTAGTCGTACACGTGCACGCCGCCAACTCTCTCGTCTTTCCGGTCGACAGCAAACAGTTCGCGGTCACGTGCGATGTACGGCTTCATGAATCGCGGCACCCCGGCATCTTGTTTCAGGATTTCCGGGTCCTGCATGTCTTTTAAGTGTTGTGTCAGGTACGCCTTCGCTTCGGGACTCAGAAATGAGGAGACGGGTGCCGTCTGCGCTGGTATCTCGACAGTGCCGTCGGCTTGAACCACGATTTTTTTCTGCTCCGGGGGAGTAGTATCTTGTGCAGAAATTGCGTGCCCGAGGAGGAAGCAAGCGATTGGCAACAGCGCAATAAGCGAAGGATGCTTCGACATGATGGCGAGCCTCTTAACGTCGAGGATGATCGCGTTCCATAGAAGGGTAAGCACCGCCCATTGCTGGGCGGTGCCGTTAAGGGAGCGGCTAGAAACCAACTCGCAGACCGAATTGAATTGCGCGAGGCGGGTTCACCTGTGAAGTCACAATGCCGAAGTTTGGAGTTCCTACCTGCTCGTTTGGCGCACCGAATCGTACATGATTGAACGCATTGAAGAACTCCGCTGTGAATTGCAGATACACACTCTCTGTTATGTCATTGCGTTTTGAGATCGAGAAATCCCAGTTGTTCATGTGATCCATGCGGACCGTGTCAATGTTTCGAGGCGCGTTGCCGAACCTCACCTCGCTGCCGGTGTCCACAGGCTGGAAGCAGGCCGTGTTAAACCAGCCATCGGCTGCCCTATGTTGACGCGAGCCCGACACTTTTAGATCGCACCCTGCAACAAGATCGGGCCGCATCCATAAGCCTTGAGCTCCGAAGTATCCCTGGCCACCGCCTAGTTGGCTAAGAGCTGACCCGGGGAAGAATTGGTACGAACTTATGGGAACACCACTCCGTATGGCCGTGATGCCGTTGACCCGCCATCCACCAACTACCGCGTTGAGTGCTCCCCTGGCATCCGACAAGAAGTGCTTGTTGCGACCGAAGGGCAAATCAACACCGTACCCGATGGAAAGGTTCTGAGGAATGTCGTAAGAACTCAGTGAATATTCGTGATCGAGATGGTTGTTGTCCTGAGTCGATCCTCCAAAAATGAAGCCTTCGTCCAAAAAGGCGCTCGAGCTGTCCGTGTTGGACATCAGCCGGGACCAGGTATAGGCCACACTCAGGATGCCTTTGGAACCAAACCGCTTCATGAACGACGTCTGGAGTGACCGGTAGTTTGAGGTACCCCTGTGCGGATCCAGGAATAGAACGCGCTGGTATTGCGGGAAGGGCAGCAAAAGCTGGCCAGTAGCAACCGTTGGTCCCGATAGGGGTCCCGGGGTCGTAATGATTCCGAAGAACGGATTCGGAACCTGAGCCAACAACGCAGCTGGTCCCATTGAAAAATACTGATCGGGCAACTGGTTCTGGTTGAAATTCGAAACGGTCGCCCACCCCTGCAAAAGAAGGTGGGTTCCCCTCGATCCCGCGTACGCCACCGTAAGGGAGGCATCCTTGCCGATCTGCCGTTCGACTGCTGCGTTCCATTGCTGCACATACGGCATTTTGTCGCCAGGAGTGCGCATGGCAAAGATACCCTGTCCGTAGAAGTCACCGGGGGTTGCATTTCGCCGCAGTGGCGTGGGGAGACCGTTAGGAAACGGGTTCGCCACCGTGGCGGTGGGACCACCCGAAGCTGGAGCTAGATTCACAGGCGAGAGGTTCGGTCCGTCTTGGCTGAGCGTGCTGGGAGGATAGGAAATACCATACGCCCCGCGCAATACGGTTTTATCGGTCAAGCGGTAGGCTAACCCAAGACGCGGCGAGAAAAGCTTCCAGTGCAGATAGTCTTCTCTCTGCGAATGCCATGACGGGCTATTGACGAGGGCCACATTCCCGATAAGCTGTTGTGTCTGCCCAGTGACTGGATTCAAGAAGGATCCCAGAGGGCTGGCCTGCTTCGGCAGAAACACAGTGTCATTGTTGTTTGCTTCTGAGAAAACACTGGGCTGGTCCCAGCGGAGACCGGCGGTAATGGTGAGCTTTCTGGTCGCCTGGAAGGTATCGTCGACAAAGAAAGCGTAGGATGTGAAGTACGCCCTGGAGCCGCCAATCATTCCCGGCGCTACCTGCGTGCCTTGTGCGCCGATGACGCCAAGCAGTGCCGAGGCGACAGCGGAGCCGCCTGCACCAGACGTGTCCGCGGTAGCTCCTTGGTCGAAATTCAGCGTGAGTACTCCATTTTCCGGATCGGAAATCCACTGCACGTGGCGTAGGAAGCCCCCAAACTTAAGCTGGTGCCGACCCAGAATTTTCGTCAGGCTTCCCGAGAGTCCATACACGTTTTGGTGCCAGAATAGCTGGGAACCAATCCCATTGCTTCCGGTGACGCCAGAGTTATCGTTGAAGCTCATTGCCGGAAAATTCGCTGGCGCCACAAGCTGGCCTGCAAGGCCTGCCCAACCGGAACCGAATTGAGAGAGGTCAACGCCTTGGCTGTCCGGGAACTCGTGTTGGAAGACACGCAGATAGGAGAGCCGCAGATCCAGAATCGTCGAAGGATTGAAGGCGTGAGTGTCTCCAAGTATTGCGGAATGAGTGTAGATACCAGTATGGCCCTGACCCGATGTGTGGGTCCCCCACGCATCATAGGCGTTGCTATCTGCCTTCCAATACGCGTACCGGGCAAACAAGGCGTTTTTGTCGGAAAAACGATGGTCCACACGAGCGTTGTATTGAGCGTTGATTCCTCCAGTGGCCATCTGGGTGATGTAGTTGTTCGTGATGCCCGACTGCTTAGGACCCGGATAAGATTTCGCAAACAGTGCCAGAGCAGACGAATCCAGCCTGTTGGGGCAGATTAAATTCAGTACGCCATTACATTGGAATTGAGGGTCTCCGGGTTGACTGTGATCATAAATAGCTGGGAGTCCGGGTGCCGTAAAGTCACCTGCCATCTCGGCGGGTGTGGGAACGGTGTTCGTCACTAGCGTTCCCGTCTTCAGCACTTCACGTTCGAATCCGAAGAAGAAGAACGTCTTGTCTTTGACGATGGGTCCACCGAATGTTCCACCAAACTGGTTTTGGATCAGTGGCACGCGAGCAAGCCCAGCCTGATTCGAGAAGTAATCGTTCGCGTTCAGAACCTTATTGCGCAAGTACTCGTATGCTGTTCCATGGAATTTGTTGGTTCCCGACTTGGTCGTGAGGTTAATGATTCCTCCCGCGTAGCTACCATACTCGGCGCCCACATTATTGGTGACGACGCGAAACTCTTGCACCATGTCCTGAGTGGGAATAAGCGAATTAAGATTGCCGGCAGGCGCATTGGATGCAACGCCATCGATGTAGAACGAACTCTGGTTGCCGAACCCGCCACCGATCGCGTAGTTGCCAAACCCAATGGCATTGGTCCTCGCGCCACCAGCCTGGTTGGAGACAGCGTTGCCATAGGTACCCCCCTGAGCAACGACGCCTGGCACCAAAGTCAGCATGTTATTCACGTTTCTCCCGCTGAGTGGAATGCTCTCGACCTCCGTCTGAGAGATGGTGGTTCCTAGAGAAGCACTGTCAGTTTGCAGAGGAGGCGCCTCAGTCGTTACCAGCACGCTCTCCGTCACATTGCCCACCTGCAGCTTCGCGTCAACACGGGTCGCAACGTCAACTTGGACTTCTACATTGTCCTGGATGAATTGTTTGAATCCTTGCGTCTGTACTTCAACGCGATACATCCCGGCGATGAGATTCGGAAAGGAATACGTTCCCGCACTGCTACTCTGCATCGTACGAGTCTCGTTCGTACCCAGATTGGTCAACTTTATGGTTGCTCCAGACACGGTGGCTCCGCTCGCGTCCGCGACGCTTCCGACAACACTGCCGAATCTGACTTGAGCTCCTGCATTTGTGCACAGAACGGCGGCGGCAAAAAGCGCCACGAGTATCGGCAATAGCGATGCACGCAGACGCCGACTCAGCGAGTTCCCGTCAGCTCGCGTACACCGTGAATTGTTCTGATAGGAGATTCGAGTGCGTTGACTGTGGAGCGATGAATGGAGGCTGGCTAGAAGGTCGAGCATTTTGTCACCTCTTTCAACGTGGAAAAGACGACACACCGAACTTTGTAGGCTGATCCTCACCCGAGGACGCGATTTTACTGCTCATCATCGCGCTCCAAGCCAACGCAACATCCGCCAGCCAACAACGAGAACATGAACTGAACTGGATGAACTTTTATCGCCTGCATTCGCAAGCTGTCAAGATCTTTTGCAGACAACTATCACAAAGTTGTCTATACGGTCTTTGAAGAATCACTGTTCCCAGGTCGAATCGCACGCCTTCTCAAAGTGAATCAATCACTCGACGGCACCGAAGAACGCCGTGGCAGTTCGATCTGAATTGTGGCCCGTCAGACGCGGCACGATGGATGGGAGTAATGTTCAGAGTCGCTTGTGACCGTTGCGATTCGGTGCCGGCGCACTACACGATTTGCGTATAACCAACTCGCATCTGAGCAACACGTCGCGCGGCGGCAAATCGGGATTGGCGATTCGGTCCAGCATGACAGCGATAGCCATTCTTCCGATATCCCGGCACGGCTGGTGCAGCGTGGTCAGAGGCACAGGCAACAGGCGCGCGTACTTTACGTCATCGATTCCTACGATCGAGATGTCCTCGGGTATTCGCTGACCGAGCGATATCAAGGTGTGCATCAGATTTCCAGCCGTCAGATCATTCGCGCAAACGAAGGCATCTGGACGATCCTTCTTCAGTACCGACTTAATGAACTTCGTATCGCTGGCATCTCCGATACTAACCAAGTCGCGCCTAGGCCTCTCGCCTTGGGACAAGAGCGCTTCACGATATCCAGCCATGCGTGCATCGACAGTCGGCGCAGAGTTCGGGCGTGCAAAGAAGGCAATGCGGTTTGCTCCCGCTTTTATCAGGTATTCCGTGGCAAGAAATCCGGTGCGGCGGTTATCTATGCCGACCAGGTCGTACTTGCTGCGCTGCGGATACGGTTCGAGATCCCGATCCAACAGCACCACGGGAATGCCAGCGCGATCGAAAGCAGCGACAATCTTGTGATTTGATTGAAACCGATTGACGCTGAATTCTACTGGAGCAAAGAAAACCCCCGAAACCTTCTGCGAAATGTATTGTTCGCACAGTTGTTCTGCCGCTTGCTCCTTCTCCTGCTCCTGGGACACAGTATTACCCCACAACAACGAATGATGCATCGCCTCTTGCGCTTCCATCATCCCTTTACAGATAGCTTCAAAGATTTCGGTTTGTCCCAACTCGGGGATCAGTAATCCGAAAACATGAGAGCCCTTATGGGAATTCGAAGACACATAGGTACCGGATCCAACGCGCCGGGTAACGAGCCCTAGCGACTGCAACTCGTGCATCGCACGAAATACCGTCATCCGTGAGGCACCAAAGCGCCGAACCAGTTCCGCTTCGCTTGGCAAGCGCTTTCCGGGTTTATAACGACGCGAAGAAATCTCGTTCTGAAGCTTTTCCAATATCTGCCGATATTTATGAGTTGCCATGGTCCCGGTTCTTCCTGTCGGTCGTAGACCTCGCGACAATCAGCGAACCAGCATACGCTTTCGCGCAAGAGAGTGCCATATACAACTTAAGGACGAATGGGGGGCAATTGTCTTGACACCTCTGTGCTCTGGTTTTAAAAGTGTCTTTCGCTTCGTACCCGATCCAGGAAGATTTCTATCGTGGTGGGGTGCCGCGAAATACCTCTCGCTTTCATGCCACCGGTCAATCATTGAGAAACCAAGTCCAACTCATCACGTACGTCGATCGCCTGACCGGCGATCTCAAGCAACTCAAGGAGCGACTGGACCGAGAATGGTCAGGGCTTTTTGGGGGTGTACATCTGCTTCCTTTCTTCACGCCAATCGACGGAGCTGATGCAGGTTTCGATCCCGTCGATCACACTGAGGTTGACTGCCGACTCGGCGACTGGAAAGACGTACGCGCCTTAGGCGAACACCTGGAGCTCGTCGCCGATCTTATTGTCAACCACATATCCAGCGACTCCCCGCAGTTCAAGGATTTCTGTGAGCACGGTGCCGCGTCACCTTTCGCCGGGATGTTTCTGACGTACGACCGTGTCTTTCCTTCGGGTGCGCGCGAGGAGGAACTTCTGCGCATCTATCGTCCTCGTCCCGGGCTGCCGTTTACCAACGTAACGCTGAAATACGGCGAAAACCGCCTTTTGTGGACAACATTTACCTCGCAGCAGATCGACATCGATGTGAAGCATCCGGAAGGGCAAGCCTATCTGAAAACGATCCTCAAACGCTTTCAAGCGGCTGGGATAAAGATGATTCGGCTCGATGCGGTCGGCTATGCGATCAAGAAGCCCGGAACAAGTTGTTTCATGATCCCGGAGACTTTTCACTTCATCGCGGAGCTCACTTCGCAAGCACATGCCTCGGGCATGGAAGTACTCGTTGAAATTCACAGTCACTACCGGCAACAACTGGAAATCGCACGTCAGGTGGATTGGGTATACGATTTCGCGCTTCCTCCACTCATCCTTCACACTCTTTTCACGCGGAATGCGCGGGCACTCGGACAGTGGCTTTCGACACGACCGCAGAACTGCATCACCGTGCTCGACACGCACGACGGCATTGGTGTAATCGATGTAGGCGCTGGCAGTAACGGCGAACCAGGCCTGCTTGCGCCCAGCGACATTGACCACCTTGTCGAGACGATGCACGCCCGAAGCAAGGACCAGAGCCGAATGGCAACGGGAGCGGCGGCAAACAATCTTGACCTGTACCAGGTCAACTGCACCTTCTATGACGCACTGGGGCGTCGCGACAACGATTATCTAATTGCGCGCGCAATTCAATTCTTCGCGCCCGGTATCCCGCAGGTGTATTACGTGGGTCTGCTGGCAGGTGTTAACGACATGGATTTGCTCGCCCGATCCAGGGTGGGCCGCGACATCAACCGGCACTACTACACTCCTGCAGAAATCGGAAGCTCGCTACAAAAGCTGGTTGTGCAGAAACTGTTGGAACTCATTCGGCTGCGTAATACTCATCCAGCTTTCGCTGGACACGCAGACGTTAACACTCAGTCGGACCAAACACTCGTGATCACGTGGAATAACGCTGAACACTGGGCAAGGCTGTTTGTCGATCTTAGTGAACCGAGAGCTTTGCTGACCCATTCCAATCTGGCTGCCGAACAGGGCACAAACATAGGCACGTGGGATTCACGGCACGAGTCGCTGCTTCGGAGGTAATTCCATGAACAGTGCGCCGAGCGCGCAGCGGAATCTTTCCATAATCAAGTGGCTGACATTCTTTATGTTCATGATGTTTGCTATGACTACAGATTCCGTGGGCGTCATCATTCCAGAAGTCATCAAAGAATTTCACCTCAGCATGACAGTGGGGGGCGCCTTCCATTACGCCGCCATGTCCGGGATCGCATTTGCTGGCTTCTTCCTCGGCTATCTTGCAGACAAGATAGGAAGAAAGAAAAGCATCATCTTAGGACTTGTGTTGTTCGCGTTGAACTCATATCTGTTTTCAGTAGGTCGATCGTTTGCGTTCTTTGTAGTTCTCCTTGTGATTTCCGGCGTGGCAATCGGCATTTTTAAGACCGGCGCGCTCGCGTTGATCGGTGATATCACCCAATCGACAGTTGAGCATACTGCGACCATGAATACCGTTGAAGGGTTCTTCGCTGTCGGAGCCATCATTGGGCCTGCGATTGTGGCGCATCTCTTGGCTGGGGGTACTTCGTGGAAGTGGTTGTACGTGATCGCCGGAACTATTTGCCTATTGCTGATCATCACGGCGTCGTCCGTGAAATATCCACAGACCGCGGGAAGTTCCGAGTCCGTTGATCTGAAACGTACCCTTCAAATGATGAAGAACCCGTATGCTTTGGGGTTTTCGGGCGCGATATTCCTCTATGTCACTGTCGAAAGCGCAGCTTATGTATGGATGCCGACGCTGCTTGCCAGTTACCACGGACGGCTGCTCTGGATAGCGACCTATGCGATCTCGATCTTCTTTGTCCTCCGCGCAGCGGGCCGATTCGTTGGGTCCTGGGTGCTCGCCCGCTTGAACTGGGCGACGGTCGTTACAGTATTCAGCTTGGCCATACTGGTTTGCTTTGGTATATCCATGCTTGGCGGAGTGGGCATCGCTATTTTTCTTTTGCCGCTGTCGGGCCTGTTCATGTCGGTGCTTTATCCCACCCTGAACTCGAAAGGCATCAGCTGTTTTCGAAAGCCGGAACATGGCGCGGTCTCCGGAGTGATTCTGTTTTTCACGTGTGTTGCGGCCGTTCTAGGTCCATTGGCCATGGGTGCGATTAGCGACCGATTTGGTAATCCGAAATATGGCTTCGTGCTGGCCACTGTATTTGCAGCCATGCTTTTCGGCGGTCTCTTACTCAACCGCATCTTTGATCCGGCTCGCAATCGTCTTCAAGGGCTGGACCATAGCGAATACGAATCAGCTGAGACGCAGACCGTCGGCGCGCAAAAGCGAAGCTAGGCGGTTTATGATTTCCACAACATGAAACTTCGCGGTATCAGCGGCTCACGCATTATGCACAAAAAGCCTAAGATTGCCTTATCCGTAGCCCATTGTTCGAACCTTCTGGACGGGAGATCCGGCTTTCAACTTGAGAGTAGTTGGGGGCATGTATCGGTTCTTGAAGGTGGTGGGCACATCTGCGAGTTGATGTTGAATTCTGTCGGCAGCGTCAATCCGTTGTGGAGCCCAACATGGAAGACAATTGATCCTCCAGCATATAGCCCTAAGAAGCACCATAAGATTTACGGTCCACCACCCGAAGGCCGATTGTTGGCTGGAATCGCCGGCCACAGTGTCAGCTTTGACTTCTTTGGGCCGCCTTCGGAGGAGGAGATCGCGGCCGGCCATAGTACACATGGCGAAGCTCCGGTTGTTAGGTGGCGCAGACATTCGCGACCTGACGCACCGCAGACCTTGGCTTATATGGCTGACTTGTCCCAGGCGCGGATGGGCTTAGAGCGCATGATCACTCTCGATCGCAAAAATCCCGTTGTGTATTGCGAAGAGACCGCGTCGAATCTGGCCACTTTCGATCGGCCGATATCCTGGAATCATCACGTCACGTTCGGGCCACCATTCCTAGAAGCCGACGTCACACTCTTCGACATGCCTGCAACGCACAGCCAGGTTTGTCCCGCAACCTTCAGCAAGGAGATGTGGCTCCAGCCCGATTCGATTTTTCAGTGGCCCGAGGCTCCGATGAAACAAAGAGGAACAGTCGACCTGCGCAGAAGCGCAAAGGGACAGTATGGTCACTATACGGCGCACCTGCTAAATCCGCAGATTGAGCACAGCTTCATCGCGGTGAGCAATCCACGACTCAGACTGTTAGTCCTGTACGTTTTTAATCGAAAGGATTATCCATGGGTTGGCAATTGGGAAGAATCCTACAGTCGCGTTCATGCGCCCTGGAAAGGCCGCGAGTTATGCCGGGGCTTTGAGTTCAGCACCACGCCATTTCCCATTCCTCGGCGCGATACCGTTTCGAACGGCAGGCTGTTTGGTGAATCCACCTACGTCTGGCTACCGGCAAAGAGCCGGAAGAAAACGCGGTACATGATCCTGATGTTGCAGGTTTCGGAAAACTTCGAGGGCGTTGCCGCTGTTGAGATCGATCGCAATTCCATCCTTGTCCATGAGAGATCAACACAATCCATTATCAAGACACACGCAAAACCCTTTCTGTGACGACGGACGCCTGCCTCTGGTAGAGGGCGCCGGTGGAGAGCCTGCCGCGGAAGAGCCCGGAGCAAAACGGCACTGGTTTGATTTTGACTCAGCATCGATGACCGAGATTACGCAGGTGGCGTCGACCTGGATCCGCGCATTCGCGCCGCGATGAACGCACGTGGACTCCGAAGGCGGGCCTCTTACAGGATTACGCTGCCTTTCAAGGCTAGCAAGAGGAAACGTTTTCTACGCGGCCTGGCGGGGGAGGATATGAATGGAACTTTCGGGCCTCATGGGCGAATGGAGTAGTGGGGATTGTGATTTTCTAATAGGTCGTCGCTTCGCGTGGAATTCACTGGCTCGCAGACTCGGCTGTGTCGTGCTGGCAGTGTCGTTGAGGGGCGTGACGGTCGCGCAGAGTGCCCCACTTGTGTTGCAGCGAGATGGAAGGGTGATTTCGCTGGAGCCTTATGCTGCCAACGTTCTGCGGGTAACGATGAGCACTGACAAGGCTGAGGCGACCGGCGCTCCGGGCTATGGTTTTGTGGCAACGCCGTCGGCCGAGGGGTGGACGCACGAGCGCAATGCAGAAGGCGGTGAGGTCTTTCGCTCGAGCAAGATGGTTGTCCGAGTAACGCCAGAAAATCTTCCGGCTGAGAAACTGCCACAGCCGATGCCGCTGGATGCGCTGAATCGTCAACTGCGCGAACCCTACTTTGGCGGAGGCGGCGGGCAAGGTCCATACAACGATGCGCTTCTGTTTACGACGGCCGACGGCAAGATGCTAGTGCACATGCGCAACTGGTCCATGGCACCGGAACGCGCGGACGTTGCTCAGCAGGACATCGGCGCGAAGGGCTACTCGGTAGCGGCTACATTCGACTCGCCCTCGGACGAGCACTACTACGGGCTGGGCCAGCAGCAAAAGGGCTGGATGGACCTCCGGGATCACGAGATCCGGTGCTGGCATGACTACGGGACGATTGGGGGCGAGGACGTTTGCGTGCCGTTTATGGTATCGAGTCGCGGCTACGGGTTGGTATGGGATAACCCTTCGAAAACGACCGTGGCGCTGGGCTTCAATCAACGGAACACGTGGTCCTCGGAGGTGGGGGATCGTGTTTCCTACTTCGTGATTGCTGGGGATACGAGTGACCAAGTTTACGAGGGCTATCGCCATCTGACCGGCGTAACGCACATGCTGCCGAAGGCAGCGTACGGATACATCCAGAGCAAGGCGATTTATCCAACGCAGGAACAGATTCTGGATGTGGTGAAGAAGTATCGCGAGAAGAGACTGCCGCTGGATGGAATCGTCGTGGACTTCCTCAACATGACGAAGCAGGGGGAACTGGATCTCGATCCGGCGCGCTGGCCGGATCCGGCAGGAATGAATCGTGAACTGCATGCGATGGGGGTGAATACGTTGTTGAGCGTGTGGCCGCATTTTTCGCGTGCCAGTCAGTTCTACGACATGCTGCAGAAGAATGGATGGCTGATCCATAAGCCAGACGGAACGCCCGATTCGGGATGGACGAAGGAGACTATCGGGCCGAATCTCGATACCACGAACCCTGAGGCGGCGAAGTGGTGGTGGGAGAAGATTCGCGACCATTATGTAAGACCTTATGGATTCGACTACCTGTGGCTGGATGAGACCGAGCCGGATATCGATCCAGCGGGCGACATGTTCTCGGTAGGTTCGGGCATACGCTACTACAACGTTTATCCGCTGTTTCACACATCGTCGGTGTACGAAGGGTTCCGCCGGGATTTTGGAGACAGCCGGAGGGTAATGATCCTGGCGCGGGCAGCGTACCTCGGGGCGCAGCGCAACGGCACGGTGTTCTGGTCGAGCGACATTGTTTCGACGTGGGACATGCTGAAGCGCTCGGTTCCGGCGGGGCTGAATTTTGCGGCGACCGGACTGCCGTACTGGGACACGGATATTGCAGGGTTCTTTTCGCCGACAATTCCGGCAGACTACCATGCGGAACACAAGCCGCTGATTGATGGATCGGACGCGCGCGAAACGATTGCGAACTATGAGGACTATCCCGAGCTGTTTGTGCGGTGGTTCGAATGGGGCGCTTTTCAGCCGATCATGCGCGCGCATGGCGAGAGAACTCACAACGAAGTATGGTCGTATGGCAAGCAGGCGGAACCAATTCTGGCGAAGTATCTCAAGCTGCGCTACCAACTCTTGCCCTACACCTATTCGTTAGCCTATCGCAGCTACCAGACCGGCGCACCGTATATGCGAGCGCTGTTCATGGACTTTCCCGCTGATCCGAAGGTTGCGGACATTCCCGATGAATATATGTATGGACCGACGTTCCTGGTAGCTCCGGTGACCGAGCAAGGCGCAACGCATCGGACGGTTTATTTGCCGGCCGGTTGCGACTGGTACAGCTACTGGACGAATGAGCGTCTGCATGGCGGACAGACCATTGTGGTAAACGCTCCGATCGATACGTTGCCGCTGTTCGTGAAAGCGGGAAGCATTGTGCCGCTCGGGTCCGATGTGAATAGCACTCAGGAGACGCAGAGAATTGTATCCCTGCGCGTGTATCCGGGAGCGAATAGCAGCTTTACCCTCTACAACGATGACGGAAAGACCTACGCCTACGAAAACGGTGGCGGCTCAGTCACAAAGTTGACCTGGGACGATGCCGCACATCGACTGAGCCACGAGGGCGCGTCAGGATCGAGTGAACTGGACAAAGCAAGGGTAGTCGTGATCGGCAGGTAAGCAAACCGCTTTAGCGGTTTACTCGGGATTGTCTGTGCGGCCGACATTCAGTGAGGAGATACGAATGCGTTCGGAAACTCTGTGGGTAATATGCTGTCTTATGGCTGCGTTTGTTGCGTCTGCGTTCGCCCAACAGAATGATTCATGCAGCGCTTTGGTGAACGTCAAGGTTCCAAGCCTGGAGATCACCAAGGCCACTCATGTCGAGGCCGGAAGCACCGAGGCCATTCCCTGGAACCAAAGTCGTAGCGCCCCTCTTCCTGCCTATTGCCGCATTGAAGGAGTCATCAATCGGCGAAGTGGCGCTGACGCCGAGGAGTTTGGGATCAACTTCGTATTGGCAATGCCTGACAAATGGAATGGCGACTTCCTGATGCAAGGTGGAGGGGGCAGCAACGGTATTGTGCTTGCTCCGCTTGGATTAAATGCTGCCGGAGACACACCTGGACTTATGCGCGGATTCGCTGTTGCGAGTACGGATACGGGTCATAAGAGCCACCGTCCAGGATTTGATTTCGGTTTCATGAGAGATCAGCAGGCGTATCTGGATTTTGCTTATCTCGCCAATGCCGAGGTCGCTACGCTCGCCAAACAACTCATCACGCAACACTACGGAAAGCCAGCAGCTTTTTCGTATTTCTCGGGCTGTTCGACGGGCGGCCGCGAAGGGATGATTCTTTCCCAGCGTTACCCCACGCTTTTCAACGGCATCATCTCCGGCGATCCCGCCATGCGCACCGGGCTCTCCAATCTCGCCATCGGCAGATGGGTTCCTATTGCCTTCAATCAAATTGCGCCGAAAGACGCGAATGGGAAACCAATCATCGAGCAAGCTATTACTGACAACGAACGAAAGTTGATCAAAGATGCCCTCATCAAGAAGTGCGATGCCAAAGACGGTCTTGCCGACGGCTTGATCTCCGATCCTCTTGCGTGCGATTTCGATCCAGAGACGTTGGCATGCAAGGGCGAAAAGAACGATTCCTGTTTGGCTCCCGAAAAAGCTGCCGCCATCAAGAAGGCCCTCGGTGGGCCGAACACTTCGAGCGGAACCCGGGTCTATGCTGGCTTCCTTTACGACACAGGCATCACAAACGGTCCGCCGTTCCGCGGATTGCTCTCACCCGGTCCCGGTATTTTCGGACCTGCGACGACTGACATGACGATGGATGTTGATAAGGAAGCTCTGGCGGCCATTCAGCCCCTAGTGGACTCTATGTCCACCAACTTGACGACATTCTCTGCGCACGGAGGAAAACTGATCTTCTACCACGGCGATAGCGACCCATGGTTCTCGCCGCTCGATACCTTCGGTTATTACAAGGATGTGGCCGCTGCCAACGGAGGACTCGAAGCCGTGTCCAACTGGAGTCAGTTCTATTTCGTTCCAGGGATGAGCCACTGTGGCGGAGGCCAGGCGCTTGATCAGTTTGATTTGTTGGGTGCGATCGTCAACTGGGTCGAGAAGGGAACGGCGCCGATGTCAGTGATCGCGACTGGCAAAGCGTTTCCCGGGCGTAGCCGGCCGCTGTGTGCTTATCCGAGGCACGCGCAATATAAGGGAGACGGGAATCCCGAAGACGCGAATTCCTTCGAGTGCCGTTGAGCAGGACGGGTTTCACCCATGACTAAGTGAAACATGAGGGAGGACTGGTAAAGATGAAGCACATCGGAATAGCAATCATCCTTTTCGCGAGTTTTTGCCGTGCACAACAGGCGGGCGATTTTCGGCCCTTCTCAACCAACGTCTGGGGAGCGGAGTATCCGCGAGTTGACAGCGCCGGGAGGGTTCAGATTCGCGTGAAGGCTCCCGACGCCATGAAGGTCAGATTGAATTTCTGGAGCGGGCCGAAGGTGGACATGGAGAAACAGCAGGACGGATACTGGACCGTTACCACTCCACCGCTCGTTCCCGGCTTTCACTACTACACGCTGATCATCGATGGCATGGAAGTCAGCGACCTCAACTCGCATGCGTTCTTTGGTGGAACCAAGGAAGCGAGTGGGATCGAGGTTCCGGAGCCGGGTTCGACCTATTACTCGATTCAGGATGCGCCCCACGGCCAAGTCCGGGAGGTCTGGTACAACTCGAAGGTAACGGGTAGCTGGCGGCACGCGCTGGTCTATCTGCCACCGAATTACGATACACAGATGAAAGAGCGCTATCCGGTGCTCTATTTGCAACACGGCGCCGGTGAAGATGAGACCGGCTGGATTCGCCAGGGCAATGCCAATTTCATCCTCGACAATCTCATAGCAGCAAAGAGTTGCAAGCCGATGATCGTCGTGATGGCCTACGGCTATGCCAAACGCGCCGGCCAAAATCTGTCCGATCTGACCGGAAAACCGTTCGGCTCTCCCGAAATGCTGAAGGCGATGCAGGAAATGGCTGCATCATTCGAAGACGATGTGACGCAGGCCCTGATTCCGTACATTGATTCAACCTTCCGCACACTATCCGATCGCGATCATCGCGCTATGGCTGGCCTGTCCATGGGAGGAATGCAGACGTTCCAGATCACGCTCAATCATCTCGATCTCTTTTCTTACATTGGCGGGTTCAGTGGAGCAGGCGGGATGCTCGTGCTCGGGGATCGGAAACTGGATCCCAAGACCGACTACAACGGAGTATTCGCTGATCCGGCGGCATTCGCCAAGAAGGTGCACTTGCTCTGGCTCGGGGTCGGAACCGCAGAGCCGGAGAGAATGCGCGCCGGACTCCAGCGCCTGCACAATTCACTGCTCGAAGCAAACATTCAGCACGTCTTCTACGAATCGCCCGGTACAGACCATGAATGGCAGACGTGGCGCCGCGATCTGAAAGACTTCGCTCCAAGGCTCTTCTAACATGTTGGATGGACTGTAGATTCTCTGGCGGGAGCGACGGGAATCGAACCCGCGGCTTCCTGCGTGACAGGCGTTCTAACCAACTGAACTAGGCCCCGCATTAGTAATTCGTCTGATCCCTTCCGATTCCCTCTCGTTCCTTCCTGTTCCATCTGGCCGTTGACAGACCGGCGTTCCACAGATAGCAATTTTCCTTCTCGGCAAATTCTCTCTGCCTGCGAGTTTCCGCGCCGATTCAATGTCGAGCGTCCATCCCACATCTCATTCTTAGTCCCACGCATCCTTAATTAGGTATCATTCGCCGATTGTGAGTAGTTCCGCAACCCACGACCCAGAGCGAAGGCGCTATCCACGAGTGAAGGCTCGAATCCCATTGGGACTGACCTGCATCGGTGCAGCGCCGATGCGGACTTCGACGGACGAAATCAGCCTTTGCGGGTGCTACATCGAGACCATGTTCACGATGGAGGTGGGAACCAGACTTGGGGTCACGCTGTCGTTGGACAACGAAGTGATTCGTTGCACGGCTGTTGTGGCAACCAAATATCCACAAGTCGGTAATGGAATCGATTTTATTGACATGGCTCAAGACGACCGACTGAAATTGAGTCAATACATTGCGGAACGGGCCAAAATGAGCCGGGAGATTACCGGAGCAATTCCTTGGTTGATTTGTCGATACCAGAGGGCAAACTGACGCTGCACGTCCGGGGTGCTGACAGGCTCTGGGCGTTCAAGAACAGTCTCGAAATCCTGCTTGTCCACATTGCGGGCGTTCGAGCCGACCCAGAGGTCGCGCGAGGCTGGTATCACGGCATCAGGATGCCCGGAACGAACTCGCCGGGGTGGGTAATGATAGGCAAAATCCTCTCATATTAGACTCCGGCCTTGCGAGACGCAAGTTCGGCGCAACGAGACGACGATAGTGCGACGTCGACGATTGAGGCTGCCTAAGGTGTGTCAAAACTTTTGTGTAAACGACCAAGTTTTGTTTTTGGGGATGGGGTCTGGGGAAGGGGGCAGTTCCCCTTCCCCAGCCTATCTCTGTAGAAACAGAACACGGCTGGCGCGCGTGCAGAGAACCCTTCGCGAAACGCCACAACTCCGGTCACCAACACGACGAGCGCTCCCAACGCGACCCAGGCAATCTTATGTCTGAAACGGACATCGGCGGCTAGCCGTCCTATGTATTAAGGAGTCCGCATCGGAGTGGTTGGAGCAATATGGAGCCAAGGCAAAGACGGCCGTTGCAGGGCGGAAGCATGCGATCGATGCCGAATGTGCCGTGCGGCCGATGCGACAACTGGTCTGCAAGGGGCCAGTAACGGGTAATCGCCGGCGACTAGAACGTAGAACTAGGATCCGACTTCCGCCTCCAAAAATGGGCTAATGTTTCTGGATTTCGCAAAGCACCGGTTTGATGTCAATTACCGGGCTGCCGTCGAGGGCTTCGATTGGACCGATTCGCAGGCGCTTGTTGCCCTTCTTGCGCACGGTGACTTGATGCAGGCCGATCGGATTGGGCCGATCGGGAGATCGTGTCGCAAACACACCCGTCAGTCGCCGGTTCGGATCCGAGCGTGGATGGACCTTCAGAACCTCGCGGTGAGCTTGGTGCAGCCGAGTCAGGACGATGACCTGGTCACCGACCGCCAAGCCATCGAGGCCCGGCGCAGCGAACGGATGCACTACAAGCCAGGCATCGGGAGCTCCTTCGGAACCCTGTTTCGGTGCCTTGCTCCGCTCCTTTAGGTTTGAGCGGATCACGCCAATTGACCGAATATCGTCAGACGGCTCTGGCTTAGCGTTCCCGCCGGCGCGCAAATTCTTCTTGGCTCCAATCATGATCCCCGACCAGCTCCAGTATTCATATTAGCGCCTTGCGCCACGGCACTCGACTGCGACGTGCATGAGCGTCACGGTTCGAGCACGCCCAAGCTCGAATTCCCGGAGACGCGTTGCGTCGGCAATCACACTACGTAGCGATCTTCCGATCCACGATCGAGCAGCGAAGCACCCTCGACAGTTGTCCGCGCGGTGCTCAACGAGTCCCACCTTTCCATTGACTGGCATCGCGTGTGCGTCGCTGACAAGCTGTCGTGAAATTGCAATGGCTCCCTTCGCCCACGTCCTCGCGCCACGAATCTTTCTGGGCGCACCCGGACGTGCGGCAGTTTCCCCCACGGACCACGACATCGGGATCGAGCACGGCGCACCTGTCCCATGATCCTTGATAACTTCTGCCGGAGAGAGCGCTAACCGGGCCTCAGAATTCATACCTCATACCTCAGACCTTTACTCAATAGCCCGATTGGCTTGGTGAAGCTAATCCGACGACAGCGGGCTGACGCCCGAAGCCCGGCGCCCGATGCCTTCGTTTTCAATCCGCGCTCGGGCGCAATTCCACTCTCTTTGTCTTAATCCTGACCTGCGTTGGCGGAAGTTTGGGCGGAGGCCAATCGCCCGTGTGCGCCTCAATCGTGATCATCCCGGGCCTGCGAGTAGATTGCACAATCACCTGCGCCAGTCCGTTGAATAAGGTGCGTTTTGGCTCTTTGTCGGATTCCTGGCAGTTCGGATCGCCGTTGCCGACACCGATCAAAGCACCGTCGCCGCTTACCTGAAACAGGATCGCGACATCTGCAGTTGGAATCGACCGGCCCTCCTTGTCGATGACTTCCACACGGAGGACGCAGACGTCTTCGCCATCGGCATTGATTTCGGTGCGGTCGGGCGAAAGGCGAATTGATTCCGGCTCGCCAGTCGTCTCCTGTTTCCGGGTGAGCACAACCTTTCCATTTTTTGTGCCACGCGCTTCGAGCACGCCGGGTTCGTACTTCACTTTCCATTCCAAGTGGGTCAAGGGCATAACTTTCTGCGACCCTTGGCTCGTTCCATTGAGAAAAAGCTCGACCGAATCCAGGTTCGAATGCACCCAGACCGAGATCGTTTGGCCCTCGCGCCCCTGCCAATTCCAGTGGGGAAACAGATGCAGCACCGGGTCCGCTCCCCACCAGGCTTTGTAGTAATAGAAGTTGTCTTTGGGAAAGCCGCACATATCGACGATGCCGAATTGCGAGTTAATCGAGGGCCAGCCATACGGCGTCGGCTCGCCGCGATAATCGAAGCCGGTCCACGCGAAGCCGCCCGAAAGCCATTCCCGCCCGGCATAGAACTTCCACCACTCCTCGGCGAGCTCCGACCAGGAAGTATGGTTCAGATCGTAGGCGCTGACCCAGTTCCGCAGCTTGTCAGTCGAATAAATGCCGCGTGTCGAAACGGTGCTCGCCGTTTCTGTTCCCACGCTCGGGACCCTGGAATGCGCCTGGTGCCATTGATCGATGACTTTCAGATTGTAGTTAAACCCCATGACGTCCAACTGCTCGGGAAACGGACTATCGAAGGCTGTATTTACCGCGGCGGTGCACATGCGCGTGGGGTCGAGTTCGTGAGAACGGTCAATCATGTCATCGATGACGCGCACGCCCTGCGGCTGCTTCATCATGGTCCCTTCTTCGTTGCCCATCGACCAGAGAATGATCGACGGTGAGTTGCGGTATCGCTTGATCATCGTCTCCAGTTGCGCCATACCTTCAGGGCTTGAACTCATCAGGCGGGTTTCGCACAGCATCATCATGCCCAGGCGATCGCAGGCCTCTACCCACTCCGGAGTGGGCATGTTGTGGGAAGTACGTACGGCGTTGCCGCCCATACCTTTCAGAACGGCGAGACGAAACGCCTGGAGACGATCGGGAAGCGCTGCCCCGACTCCGGCGTGATCCTGATGGTTACAGGTGCCTTTAATTTTGACGGATTTGCCGTTGAGGAAAAATCCTTTGTCGGGATCCCACTTGATATCGCGCACACCGAAACTGATGCGCTCCGAATCACGAACCTTGCCGCCGGACTCGACGGTTACCACTGCCGAATAAAGATTCGGCGTTTCCGGGGACCAGAGTGCTGGATTCGCCAGATTTGCGCTCGCAGTAAGGGTCGCCGAGCCATCCACGGCGACGGACTGCTGCGCGGAGTCCGTCGTGGCGACAGTCCTACCGGACGCGTCCAGGATCTGCCAGCGCACGCGGCAGTTCTCAGCCTGCCGGCCTTCGTTCTGCACAACTGTGCCGAGGCTGAGCGTCGCTGCATTTCCTTTCAAGGTGGAACGAATGTAGCTCTCGCAGTGCCCGAGGTGTAGCGGATCTGTCTTGGTCAGCCAGACGTGCCGGTAGATGCCCGCACCCTCATAGAACCAGCCGTCCCCGAAGCTGGCGTCCATCCGCACAACCAGATAGTTCTTTTCTCCGTACCGAAGGAAATCACTCAGATCGAAGCGAAAGGGAGCATAGCCGTTGTCGTTACGGCCGATGAAATATCCGTTCAGAAACACCAGCGCGCTGCGGAAGGCGCCGTCGAATTCGACAACAATCCGCCTGCGGGAATCCCCTTTCGGGATGTCGAAGGCGCGACGATACCAGCCGATGCTGGTCTCGGGATACCGCCGGCCCAGCGGCTTGAAACCGTGGCTTTCCTGATCGGGATCGCGCACGAACGGCAACTCGACCGCCCAGTCATGCGGCAGACCCAAGTCGCGCCACTTTGAATCGTCGAATTTCTGCGTCGAGAACCAGAAATCGCCGCTCTTGGCGAAGTCTCCCTCTCCCATGCCGAACCCCAGATCCCGCGCCGGATCCGAACCATGTCCCTGGAAGAACTTCCAGCCGAAGTCAAAGAGAAGCCGCTCCCGCGGGGCCAACGCCCCGGCGGGTTCCGATACCGTGTATCGCACCAGAAGTGCATGCGCCCGCTGAATCGAATCGGGCATGAGTGTCGAAACCGATAGCCCAAGACCAGAGAGAAGCAGATCACGACGTGTGAGGGAAGTCATCGATAGCCTCATGATGAACTTGACCGCAATGGCGTAGCGTGCGCACGCGCGGCAAGCACAGGGCTCGCGCATTGGGACCCCGCATTATAAAGGGCTTTTACCTCGAAAGATTCATAGCTTGGTCGACTGCTCCTCTCATTCTTGGGGTTCACTCCAATCGCGAGATGATCCCTGGCTGCCCGGGTTGGTGACGCCTGCGGGAACGAAGCTGATGCAGGAATTGTTAAAGAGAGGGCTGCTGGTCACTGGGCCCAAAGGAGCTCTATGGAGGTGCTGGCCCATAAGCGGATCGGTCACCTCGAACGGTATGCCGAGTTGCACTTCTAACCATTGTGTTCGCTACCACACTGACCAACTATGAGTGCGCGCTGCGACCCCATTCCACCTGGTGACACGTTTTTCTTCTGTCCTGTACTTAGTGCCACTTTTTCAAAAGGGGATGCAGCTGCTGGAGGGTCGCGCTGATTCAAAAGGAGCATGGAGTGCGACAGTGCCATTTTATGCTTCAGGTCGGTGCCGTTTTATGAGGTTCTATTCGGAAGCCAAAAAACAAGTCTTGAATTTCAGCCAATGTGAAACCGAGTTGACGAGCCCGCTGAATGATTGCCAGGCGGTAAAGCACCCTTGGATCGTAACCTCTCTGCCCGCTGAGCCGCTGCGCAGCGGGAAGCAGGCCAATCCGCTCGTAATAGCGAATTGCTGAGGGCCGAAGTCGAATTTGCCGTGCCACCTGCGAAATGGTCAATTGGGGCATGCGTCATTCTAACGCTCTCTTGCTCTCTTCGTCACTCACTCGGCTGCCACGGACAAATTATTTACAAAAAATCCCCTTGCCTTAAAGTCCACTCTAAGTTGTAGGGTGACACAAGAGCCGAACACCCTGCTTCTTTTCCGCCCGAAGGAGAAATGAGTCGTGAAGAAAATAAAAGGGATGACGGTCATCGTGCTGTTAACTGCAGAGAGCCTCTTGGCTCAAGCGGCTCCGCAGGTCGTTGCTATAAAGAATGATGCGAGTCTCGACGCTCAGCGCGAAAGACATGCCGTGCAGTCCCTGTTGAGAGTCGTCGAGAAGGAGATCCTTTCTGCGGTGGATGCCATGCCGGCCGACAAATTCGGGTTTGCCCCGAGTGATGGCGAATTCAAGGGCGTTCGCACGTTTGGTCAAATGGTGAAGCACTTCTCCGCCACCAATCACATTTTGGCTGCCGCAGCCCTGGGAGAGGAGCCACCCGCGGACGCTGGTGACGAACTCGGGCCAGAAAATGTCAGGACCAAGGCTGACATTCTTACGTACTTGAAAGGATCATTCGTCCATCTGGACAAAGCAGTCGAAGCCATCGGCCAGACGAACATTCCAGTGAATGCCTCGCCGATCTCGCCCCTAAAGCGCGGCGAAGTGACTCGCTTAGCGCTCATAACAGAGACGCTGCTGCATGCTTATGACCATTATGGGCAGATGGTCGAATACCTCAGAATGAACGGAGTCGTACCTCCCGCGAGCCGTCCATGAAAAATCTCGATAACCCCGCGATCGCCTGCTCCCTGACAAGGTCAGAATTCCACGATCGCGAAGCAAAACTTCTTGCTCAATTCAGGTCTGCAGTCGTCGAAGCTGAGGAACTTCAGGAAGGTTACACTTTTCGTCTTCCGCGCGAGGGCAAGTGGATCATGCTTGTAGCGGAGTTGATTGTGGCAGAGCGCGAATGTTGCCCCTTCTTGACATTCGAGCTGGCAGTTCTGCCGAATAAGGGACCATTGATGGTTCGAGTGATCGGCCCTCGCGGTGCCAGAGAATTCGTGAAAAGCGTCCTATGGAAGCCTACCCCGTCCACCTAGTGCCATTCTGGACGAGTTTGCATTACAGAATTAGGGAAAGTTTGCCTATTACACGTCAAGTCACCCTACAAAACCCACAGGATTCCAGCAATCACGTAGATCGCGAACCGAGCAGGCATTGACACCGTGGGATGACGGAGGAGCAGGCAACAACGCGAGGGCGCGCTTTAAATTCAGCAGCGAAGGCAAGTCGTGCCTCTCGGTCGTGAATAATGTCTCCAACGGATGGGACGGTGAAGCGCTGCGACGATGGTTGGCTCCGAATGCGCTGGCGCGCACACTCATCACGCGCCCAGCGGCGAGTGCGTCGCTCAACAAAAGCCGTTTTGGCCAATTCAGCGAGGCTGTGTGCATTGCTCAAGTCATTCCCTTCGCGGTATCCTCTTCCACCCCATGGAGGGTCTATGCTTAGGTCCTTTGCTAGTACCCTTGTTTCCTCCGGGATGTGTCTGTTATTTCCGCTGCTCGTCCAGGCACAGGCTTCGTCTTTTTCTATCGGCACTGCCTCTGCCGCACCGGGGCAAAAATCAACCGGGTATTTGGAGGTCCCAGCTGGCGTCGACGCTGCCACGAATATTCCCGTCATCGTCATCAACGGCGAAAAGCGCGGCCCGGTCCTGGCTCTTGTCTCTGGCGCCCACGGTACCGAATACACCTCCATCATCGCGATTGAAAAACTCATCAACGTACTTGATCCCTCTCAAATCACCGGCACCGTTATCCTTGTCCCGCTCGTCAACATTCAATCCTTCGAACAAAAGGTCCCCCATGTTAACCCCATCGATAACAAGAGCATGAACCGCTTCTACCCTGGTAAACCCGATGGGACGCAAACTGAACGTGCGTCCTTTCTTATCACCAAACAAGTCGTCGATCGATGTGATTATCTTATCGACTACCACGGCGGCGATCTCGACGAGAGCCTCCGCCCTTACGCGTACTGGGCACCCACTGGCAAGGAGAGTCAAGACCAAATATCCAAAGAGATGGTCCTCGCATTTGGACTCGACCACATCATTATCTGGCGCGACCGTCCCGCCGACCTAGCCGCCACTCGCTACCTCGACAACACCTCTAGTGCTCGGGGAAAACCTTCCATCGTCGTCGAAGCTGGCTATGCGGGCACCGTCGATGCGGATGACGTCGCCCTTCTCGTCGACGGGACATTCAGCACTATGCGCGCTCTCAAGATGCTTTCAGGAAACCCTCGGCACGTCGAGAATCCTGTCTGGCTCGACAGAGTCGTGGATGTCTTGTCCGACGGCCCGGGCATTTGGTACCCGCTTGTGAAGCGTGGTACCTATGTTCAAGAGGGCATGAAAATCGGCTTTGTCACCGACTACTTCGGCAAACTCATACTGGAAGCGCGCGCTCCCGTCTCCGGTGTCATCTTGCACATCAACGCGGTCCCATCCCTCAAAAAAGGCGACAACATTGCAGACATCGCCGCCGTTGCAGCCCACGCCCCTTGATCTAATCTGATTTTGGATAGCAACAATCGATGATTCTCCTCTGTGGACACATTGCTCGTGTGCACCCCACGGCAACTCGTCGACTCGTCGCCGCGGCGTCTGAAGGTACGAGTCCGGGGAGCGCACCCAACTTCCGTGTCGCCCGTCAGGACTAACAACACCGGTGCGGCGCAGTGTGAAACCATGGCAGAATCGGAATCCCGCCAGGAGCTCGTCCACGCTCATTTGATTCGGCTGAAACACCACGTGGGTACGTCCGTTTCGTGCATTTCCGCATAGCGCTTGTAATAGGGATACCAAAGCGGGATCTGCGCTCCAACCAGCTCATCCGGATTCGTCACTGCCATCCTCGCCAGTGTAAGGGCCACGTCAAGGTCTACTATCATGAAGTCAAATTGTGTTTGGTTCAGCTTCTTGAGAAGGGCCGTAAAGGGGCGGGCGACATAGAAGTGGGTGTCATGCCGCCCGAGCCTCGCGGCGCTCTTCCCAATAGTCCTCAAATCGGCCATTGAGATGAGAGCAGCGCAGCGCCAGGATCGCGTTGGCGCCCCGCACGGTCCAGAACATTCCCGA
>DATEPX010000250.1:0-3590 GCA_035272945.1 Terriglobales bacterium | reverse complement strand
CTAGGGTCGGAGGTTCAGTCCGACTTAACGAGTGGTTTCGCTTCCACGGATGACAGTGTTTATGGATCGGTGGTCGGCAATCGGAAGTAATCCGGTAGGCTTCTTGGAAGTTGGAAGGTCTTCACTTCATACCGCTTAAGTTAGCGCTTATGGGGTTCATCCCCAACCCCGATCATTAGTTTTGGCTGGGGTGGGTCGCGAGAAGCGACGGCTTTTGTTAGAGCAGCGCACCGGGCCTTCGGCCGCGGTCACTAGCGCCAGAAACTTGTGGCGAGCACCCGCTGCTTGCGAATCTATCCGAGGATCAGGTTCGGCAAGCTAAGGCCGAAAGAACACTGGTGCTTCGTGCCCGCGTTAGAGCATGGCTCCGGTACAGGCGATCACTGGCATGGTGGCAAGGGCCGTCGCTCGGATGGCGCTTTGACCCCGTTGGAGAGATTTCTAAACCTATCGTCACCGGGCCGAACTGGATCCCATTTCCAATCTAGGAGAGTAGGGATGACAGCCGACAAGAAGTTGTGGCGAAATCGGAAGGAGAGGAAGGAATGGGCACGGCGACTGCAATCGGAGGATCCGGGCCTGGAGGTAGTCCATCCACATGCGGCAGGGATCGATGTGGGCAACAGCGCCCATTACGTCGCGGTACGACCAGAGCGCGACCCGCAACCCGTGCGCCGGGTTGAGTGTTTTACGGCGGACCTGCGCCGTCTGGCGGACTGGTTACAGAGCTGCGGAGTCAAGACCGTGGCCATGCAGTCCACCGGGGTCTATTGGATTCCGCTCTACGAGATTTTGGAAGAACGCGGGTTTGAGGTGTATCTGGTCAACGCGCGGCACACCAGGAATCTGCCGGGGCGCAAGAGCGATGTGCAGGAGAGCCAGTGGTTGCTAAAGTTGCATACCTACGGGTTACTAAACAACTCGTTCCAACCACCAGCCGAGATTCGAGCGCTACGAACCTACTGGAGGCAACGAGGAGAACACGTAGCGGGCGCGGCGACGTGCATTCAGCGGATACAGAAAGCGCTGACACAGATGAACTTGCAGTTGGCGAATGTGATCAGCGATATAAGCGGGCTGACCGGGCAAGCGATCGTGCGAGCGATCGTCGCGGGAGAACGGGATCCACGGAAGCTGGCCGAATTCCGTGATCCGCGCATTCAGGCTAGCGAGGAGGAGATTGCCAAGAGTCTGGAGGGCAACTGGCGTCCCGAACTGTTGTTTGTCTTGCAGCAGGAACTGGAGATGTACGACACCTACCAACGGCGGATCGCCGAGTGCGACTTGCAATTACAGAAGCACCTCGCCAGTTTCGCGAATAACGTTCCGCCGAGGCCGCCGGAAGTGGAGCCCGACGGGAAAAAGAGAAAGAGGGCAAAACCGGCCAAGAATGCGCCCCGATTCGATCTCAGCTGCGAGCTGCAGCGCATCACCGGAGTGGACCTGACACGGATCGACGGCATCGACGTGATGATAGCTCAGACCCTCCTCAGCGAAGTGGGGGTGGACATGAGCCGATGGAAAACCGAGGCGCACTTCGCATCCTGGTTGGGCCTATGCCCGGACAACCGTGTGAGCGGGGACAAGGTGCTGCGCCGCGGTACACGGCATGTGGTCAACCGTGCCGCTAACGCATTGCGGCAGGCCGCCAACGCTCTCATCCGCAGCCGCAGCTACCTGGGAGCCCAGTACCGTCGCTTACGCACCAAGCTCGGTGCCCCAAAGGCCATCACTGCCATGGCCCACCGCCTCGCCCGACTGGTCTATCGCATGCTGAAGTACGGACAACGATACGTCGACAAAGGGACCGAGTACTACGAGCAGAGATACCGCAACCAACAAATCCAGTTGCTCAGAAAGAACGCAACCAAGCTCGGATTCCAGATCACTGAGGCCCAGGCTTGAACTCATTGCTCAGAGAGTTTCTGGAGAGGTTCTAGTCCAATTCCTTCTGTCCTGCGGCGAATGCGACGCTCTCCCGCGCCGCTTGTTTGCCGAGTGCCGCAATCACTTCTTTGCCGGCTCTATCGGCGGCCTTCAATGCGGTGGAATAGTCGGTTACTCCGCCTTCAGAATCGGAATGTGCGAAGAAAATATTGCCGAACGGCTTCCGCAGTTTGGGTGCAAGGCGTGTAAGCACGCCCGGTGCTGAAACGTACATGGGATGACCCCGCCGGTAGATGTGTACTTCTTCCACCTTGGATTTCGCCCCCGGAAACCAGACATCAAGTTGATCAACGACCTTTTGGCCGAAGCTGATGCAATAGTCGTCTTTCAGCAATCGGGATCGCTCCTCTTCCGGACGCGGCACGTAGCAAGTAAGCACCGCCGGACGATTGATTTCTTTGTTGTCGCGGTTCATCACCCAGTCGGCGACGTTAAAATCGACGATAATGCTGGGCGCAGGAATGTTGGTGTCGAAGGATCCGTTGTAGATGACCTGGTTGGAGCAGACATTCACCACCAGATAGGGTTGGTAGCGCATCTCGTCCATGGCGTCCAGATGCTCTTTGTCGAGACCCTTCACTATTTTCTTGGTGATAAATTTGGGCGAGGCCATCACAACGGCCCTTGCCGCCACCGTCTTCACAGCATCATTTTCCGAGTAGCCGACCAGGATCTTGCTGCCCTTCGGTTCTACTTGCAGGACGGTCGTGCCTTTGCGCAACCGCCCGGGAACCAGCTTCTGGAGCCGTTCTTCGAGGGCCAGCGAAATCCGCCCGAGCCCTCCATCCCATGTGAACCGGTCCGGTTGCACGCCGCCGCCCCAGATCATCGACTGGGCTCCCACTAACGCAGAAGTATTCTCGGCGTCGGCGCCCCAGTTGTTCCGACCGAAGTTGTCAAACCATGCCTTCAACTCGGGACCGTAAGGCCTCAGCAACTCCGCGAAGGTCATGTTGTCGAGTTTCTCGACGTTCTTTTCGTCTTTCTCCGTGTCGAGCGCCTTCATATCCTTTTGGAACCTGGCAAAGTTTTCTTTAACACCTTCTGGATAGGGTGCTTTCCGAAAACCTCCATTCCAGAATTCGGGTACCAGCGTGTTGTTGATAATGGCGGCATCCACGCTACGAATGGGATGGATTTCCATTCCGACTTCGCGGCAGAGAGCCTTGACTGCTTCGTCTTCCTGGTAAGCGGCTCCGGTCGAATACCACTGCCCGCGCCACTGTTCGCTGATGGCATTTCCCCCGAGGCGAGGTTCTTTCTCCAAAAGCAGCAGATTGAGATTGCGGAGCTTGTAGGCGGTCATCAATCCACTAGGGCCGCCACCGACGATCACTACCTCGTACTCAGCGGAAGGTGCAGGAAGGGTGAACTGCGCACCATCCCGCACCTGATGACAGATCTTATTCTGCTCGCTGCCGAGGTTGGTATTGAGGCTTGCCGCCGCCCACAGGCTCGAAGGAAGTGGACAGGCTGCGGCTACAGCGCCCCCGACCAGGTAGCGGATTGCCTGACGCCGGGATGGATTCTGGGGATCGTTCATGCTGGCTCCTCGAAAAGCCGCACCATTGTAAAGATTTGAGCGCGAAATTTCAGCTTTCCGTATGGAGAGCAAGTCGCAGCAAAATCCCGCTGGTTGCGCT
>DATEPX010000249.1:0-4115 GCA_035272945.1 Terriglobales bacterium | reverse complement strand
CAAGTGTCGCCGGGGGTGGTCCTTGGTCGCAATGTCGCGAAGTACGACCTCAGGCACGCGTTTCAACCGCTCACCTGATGAGATTTATGGGCGGCTGAGCAAACTGAAACCTTCTTGCGGCTATTTCTCATTCCGGGGGTTCATCATGGCAGAGGAGGTCCGGGACTCACTGAATTCGATGCGCTCACCGCCTTGGAAAAATGGGTTGAGAAGGGACCGCCACTGAAGCTGATCGCCTGCCATCGGGACAACGGCGTCATCGAGCGCTGCCGACCTGTCTTCCCTTACCCCGATGTTGGCTCCTTATTCCGGCAAACGCGATCCGAAGGAGGCCGAGAGTTTCGTGCCCTGCGACTCCTCGCGGCACTGAGTTCTTTTTGCGGTTTCCGTTCGATGCGTTCTCATTCCGGGCGGATGGTCGGTGATTGGGAAGTTAATTTCTGGATGACCCGTTAGAACGAAGCCGCTCGCGCGGCGGACGCTACCGCGTGTATAAGCCGCAAGTGTCTGTGGTCTTGGTCTTGACCGACCCTCCGGCGCTAGGATGACCTCGCTGGATGCGAGAAGCAATATATCGATGAGCATCAATAACGGGGTTTTCGCGCAACTTCTCTTATTACAATGACTTCCAAGCCGAAATCGATTCAATTCCCATAGCACTCCGCGTCCGCCGCACCCCGCGCGCGGCTTCCTTCTAGCGGTTTTATCGAAAGCGCGCAGAGCATTGTCGCCACACGCACTCATTCTCGAGTGCGCGCTTCCGATAAAACACTAGCGTCACTCGGGCGCAATCGCCCAGCCGATATATTCATGACTTCCCAGAACCGGTCTTGAACACACCGTGCTCGTGCATGCGCCTAGCCCCTTCGCGCTTCCGATACAACACCAAAACTTCTGGCCCCGCTTCGCATTTTTGCCGTATTGCATCCAGCGAAAGCTCTCAAAGGCAACACAACTAGGCTGGAATCGCCTCAATGACCGCGTATTCAGAGGCCGTGGGAATTACCCTCTGAAGCCTGAACCCTCCGCTTGCCAATAGCCCGCGGTATTCCTCGGTAGTCCGCTCCTTTCCTCCTGTCAGCACCAGCATCACCAAATCCATCAGCTTGCCGGTCGAGGGAAGGTTAGATTCGGACAAACCCCATTCCACCAGCAGCAGCGCGCCGTTCGCGGGAACGGCTCGTCTGCAGTTCATCAGGATTTCCCGGGCCTTTTCGTCATCCCAGTCGTGAATCACGCTCTTCATGATGTACCCTCGGCAACCGGAGGGTACCTCGCGGAAAAAATCGCACTCTTCAATGGACGTACGCGCGGCCAACTCGCCTCCCAGAAACCCGCGCCGGCGCGCGCGTTCCAGGACGTCCGGCTGGTCCGCCAGGACACCTCGCAGCTTCTTGTGTGCCTTGAGCACGTGTGACAACAGGATTCCGTTTCCGCCGCCGACGTCCATGATGCTTTCCCACGCTCCAAAGTCATATGCAGCAGCAATCGCAGCGCCCGTAAGGTCTGAGTTGCTGGTCATCGCGTCATCAAAAATCCGCGCCAATTCTGGGTGCTGGCGGAGGTACTCCCACTCACTCATGCCCAGCAGCTTGGCCCTGGCTGGCTCCCCGGTCTGGATGCTGTAAAGGATTTCTCCCAGCGATCGATAATAGAGCTCCGTCCCGAAGAAGAGAAAAAGCGCACGTACCGATCCGGGCTCATTGGTCCGCAAAGAGAGAGAAAGTTGCGAATTTCCAAAAGTGCGCGCAGTCGTTTCTTCGAATATTCCTTGGCTAGCGAGTGCGCGGAGCGTACGGTACAGCGCCTCTTCGTTGACTTTCAGCTCTCCGGCAAGTTCCGCCGTCGTGCGCACTCCACCATTAAGCAGGTCGGCGACTCCCAATTTGGCTGCAGCGTACAGCGCTTGATGAAGGATCAAATGGTTGCGTGCCTGCAAAAGCGGTGCTGACGTGATGCTCGAAGCAGGTTGCGCCGTCATAATTTCCCTCCGCAGTTTGTCTGGGGACGATTAAGTGATTCACCTCGGCGAAAATCCCACCTTAGGCCTGAATCGGGGCCCCGGCATTCGCTACGCCTAGCGCGGGCTCGGCCCGTCGCGGAGCGTAACGATAGGGCCCAAGCCGACTCATCAACCCCGCCGCTATCAGCATGGCGAAGAAAAATGCGCCCAGCGGCAAAGTATAAGAATGCTTAGAATCGAAGCCAGCCCCCATCAAAAAGACGCCCGCCGCGCCCCCCAGCACAAAACCGCCAAAGGCGTAGCTGTACGCTGTGCCGAATGCTCTTAAACCAAAATAGCGACTGACGGTGTATGCGATAATGTCTCCCTCTCCGCCCATACCCAGTCCAATCAGGAATGCAGCAAACAACCCAACCTTGCCCGCGCTCCCGAACCACAGCAATGCAATTCCGACGGATGCTCCGCCAAATAAAATCATCGCCAGCCGCGACGCAAGGAATCGGTCGAGCAGGTACCCGGTTCCTATTCTGCCAATCAGCACCGCCACCCCCACGATAGCGCTCGCTACTGCGCCTCCTTGTGCGCTTGCGCCGCGATCGGCTAACAATGCCGGCATGTGTAGAACGCAGGCATGTACGCTCCCACCCGCCAAAAAAAAGGCACCAACTAACAGCCAAAAGATAGGCTGACGCCAAATATGACGCCAGCTCATTCCTTCCAGATCGTGCTCTCCTCGTTCTGCTCCTTCCGCCCGCACGACGCCATCGGACATGAGCCCCTTCTCTCTTGGGTCGTCCTTGATCAGGGCTGCCATGACCGGCAGACAAATCAACAAGACAGCGCACCCGAAGGTCGCGTAGGCCGTACGCCACCCGAACACAACGACGAGTCTGTATGCAATTAAAGGTAGGGTGATCGCTCCAATGCCTAAACCAAGCATCATGAGGCCAAGCGCCAAGCCCCTCCGCTGGTCAAACCATCGTGAGGCTACGGTCCCGTAGGGCACGGGGGATGAACTCCCGGACACGACGCCGAGCGCAGTATAGAAGAGATACAGGTACGCGATCCTTGTGCCTACCAGCTCGCTGCAAACCAAAATAAACGCAAAGATCGTGGTCCCTGTCAGAATCACTCGCCGAGCTCCGAAGCGATCAATCAGCCGGCCGACCAATGGAACGCACATCGGGCCCGCGAGATTGTGAAGCGTGAAAGCAAACGAAACAGCCCCGCGGCCAGCGTGAAAATCCTGAATAAGTGACTTGAAAAAAACTCCGAAGGAGAATACCACGACGGGCCCTGTGCTGAGGAACAACCCCAGCGAACACGCGGCTACAATCCACCAGCCGTAAAATACCTTCGGGTGAGAACTCATATAGTCGTTTTCCCGCAACCGCCATGCAGGCGGGAAGGGTGCTTGCCGCCGCGCATTGTACCATCGCAGTAGTGTCACCAGGCCGAAGTCGGGGGTTAGTGGGAAGCGAAGGATGAGGTTCCGAACGAATGGTCGGCCAACCGGAAGCTATCCAGAAACGGGCTTCGCGTCAGTTTGCGCGATGTCCTCGAACAGGACTTCTGGCCCGGAGCTTTCGAGGGTTATCCGAGTTTCAGCGTGGCTGCTAACGGTGCGCTGACCGGAAGTGGCGGGATCACCGTTTTCGACGCGTCGGCCGGGAGGCGTACTTGGTGTCGCTTACCGCGTTCCCGCCGAAGGCATGGTACAGCAGGTGACGTCGGCTATCATCAATGCCGTGAATGCGCTGTTCTCCCAGGGAGTGCTGAATGGAGGCCAGGGCAACTCACTGGTAGTAAAGCTTCAACACGCGATAAACCTGATAAACACAGGAAAAGATGCTGCTGCCATTGGGAACCTCAATGCCTTCATCGGTGAGGTGAACGACTTGGCGAGCTCAGGAGTATTATTCCCACCCCAAGCGGCGTCGCTGGTCTGCGCCGCTGAGAGTGTGATCGCGCGGCTCTCGTAGCCGAGATACGAACGGTGCTGTGCCGATCTTCTAGTGTGCTGTAATCTAATTAACTGTTAATAATCCTTTCGAGCACTGCTTTCGCCTTCTCGATCTTCCGCAATATATCTTCGCCTTTGGCGCGCCACACGTAGCGCTTCGGCTCTTCATTCCGTACAGCCAGAAACTCG
>DATEPX010000248.1:0-3920 GCA_035272945.1 Terriglobales bacterium | reverse complement strand
TAATGTGTGGTAGCCAAGACTTGACCTTGCAGGCCATCCTGTCGAATGGGGTCGCTACTGTCAGGCAGACCCTTAGGCGGATGTTCAGCGCAATGGCTGCTGAGAGGGCGAAGAAACGGCGCAAGCTTGTGTTAACGCCTGATAGCGTCATTTGACGACTCATGTCCGCAGGATCATGTCGCTGCTATTGCAGCTTCGCGTACTCCGCCTTGGCTTCCTTCAGGATGGGGATGTTGGGGTCGGCGTCTTTCCAGAGCGTGAGGAAATCCTTGTAGGCGGCGAGCGCTCGGACGCGGGCGGCGTCGGCATCCGCCCCCTGCGAGGTTCTCGACTGCAAGGCATTGGAGCGAGCTACTCCCAGATGTGCCAACGCTCCGGTCCAGCAGTTCCAGACGATCCCGCTGTGGTCGAGAATCTTCTGAAACTCGGCGGCAGCAGCACTGCCCTGTCCGGCTGCCAAGTATGCTTCTCCGCGTACATAGGTCGGATAGAGGCAGGAAATATTCATGACGAACCCAATTTGCCCCAACTCGATAGAGATAGAGGAAGCAGCTTGCAGGGCAGTCAGGGCGGTAGCCGGATTCTTCTTGTCCAGCGCCAATTGCCCCTGAATCGCAGGCAGCCAAAGCGACTGCATCTGGGTGTCCAGCGGAAAGCGTTTCCCTACGTCTTGCGCCAACGATTCGGCTCGTGCCGTATCGCCCGCCATGGCAAAGGCAAGCGCGGCTTCGAGCTCCGCGCCCTGACTGGTGGGAGCCAGCTTCAAAGCCTCTGCCGCTGACTGCCGGGCTTCCGCAGGATTGCCGTAAGCGGCCTCACGCTGCGCAGCAATCGTCTGCGATATCGCCCCGTTTTCCTTGCTGTCGGCTCGGATGGCGGAGTCCACCGCCCGCTTGGTCAACTCTCGCGCCTTGGCCACATGACCAGCGTAAGCCTCGGTGTCTGATGCGAGCGCCAGTCCGAAGCTCTCATAATCGGGCTTGCCCGCATACCACTGTTGCTGTTCCGCCATCGCCGCAGAATCCGCCCCGAGAAAGGCAAGAGCGTAGAGAGCACTGTGTAATAGGACGATATCCAGTTTTCGTGCCTGCGCTTCATGGACGATCTGCCGCGTTTCATCAAAACGTTGCAAGGAGATCAGGCTGTTGACAAGGTCGCCGTAGGGGCCTTGATTATCGGGGGCTAGACGGAGGCTTTGGCGATACGACTCCGCAGCCCTCTCATACTGTCCCTGCGACGTGTACACGTTGCCCAAATCGAGATGTGCTCGGGAGTCCCGAGGGTAGCTCTCAATCTCCTCTTGATATGTGTGGGCTGCTTTATCCAGTTCCCCGGTTACATTCTGGTAGTAGTCGGCGGTGATCGCCAACTTTTCCCGTTCGCTTGCATGTTCCCGCAACTGGAATGCCTTGGTGAAGTACTCGCTGGCCCGCCCTAGTTCGCTGAGACCGAAGTAGTCGAGGCCCACTGCCCTGTAGCCCGTTGCAAAATTCAAATCAAGCTCTATGGCTCGTTGATGGTAAGGCAGGGCTGCAACGGGGCCTTTCTCATCCTGCGCCTTATTGCCAAGGCTGTACGCTTTCAGAGCTTCGAGCGAAGACGTGGTGGCCTGTGCGAGTGGGACATCAAACTTCTGCACCGTAGCCAGCGATTCGCCCAGTTCGCCCCTCAGCTTGGACGCCGCCTCGCCCAGCGCCTCCAGTACCTTCTCCTTGGACGCCGCCGTCACCTGTTCCTCGGCCAGCGGGTCTCCGCTCTGGCAATTCACCGCCTTCAGCCCCAGCACGAATTGACTGCCCAGACTGGCAATCGACCCGGCAAAGTACGCCTTGCTGCCCGCACGCTGGCAAAGCTCGCGGGCCACCTCGGGCGTAAGTTTCGCACCCGCCGGACGGGACATCATCTGCAAAGTCGCCGCGACCTTGCTCTCGGAAAGCACATTCAGAAATGGCGACTGGTTCAGAGCAACGCTGAGTGCCTGCTTGAGCGTTTCATCGAACACCGCATCGCCCGTGCTGTTGGCAAAATCGGCGACAACGATGGTGTCCTTCTCGGTCAGGCGGTGTGTGGCCTGGCGCGAGCGGAAGTAAAACCCTCCCCCGATTGCAGCCGCAATCAGTATCACAGCGGCGGGAACCAGAATCTTCCAGAGTTTCCTGCCCGCTACAGGAACTTCGGCCACTTTCGCTGCGCTCGATGACGGAGATGGAGCAAGCGCAGGGGAGGAACCGGATGCTGGCGAAGGCGGTTGGGCTGCAACCTGAGAGCCGCTTTCCCGTGCGACCGCGACCGATCCCGAACTAGCTGGTACGCCGTGCCGCGATTCCGTTTCCCTTTTCAGCCGCTTTAGGTCGGCTCGAATCTCTGACGCAACCTGATAGCGCAATTCGCGATCTTTCTCCAGCGCCTTGTTGATGATGTCTTCCAGCTTGGGCGGAAGGTCAGGATTCAGCCTTACTGCAGGAACTGGGTCACGATCCAGAATCTCGTGGAAGATGACCGCAGAACTCTCGCCGCGGAAAGGCAGGGTGCCCGTCGCCATCTCGTACAACACTGCTCCAAACGAGAACAGATCAGTCCGCGCATCCAACTCTTTCGCCCGCGCCTGCTCCGGCGACATATAGGCAACGGTGCCGACGGTAGAACCCGCGCTGGTCAGTTGTGCTTTAGCCGCGTCGGTTCGCGTGGCCTCATTCTGCTCTCTTGCGCCCAATGTCGTGACCTTCGCCAGCCCAAAATCAAGCACTTTGGCATGTCCGCGCTTGCTGACAAAGATGTTGGCGGGCTTGATGTCCCGATGGACTATGCCTTCGGAGTGAGCTGCATCCAGTGCGTCCGCAATCTCGATGGCCAGCGATAGAATTAGTTCGGTTTCCATCGGACGGGTGCCGATCATGCGCTTCAGCGTCACGCCGTCCAAAAACTCCATGGCGATGAAGCGCTTGCCCTCGTGCTCGCCAATTTCGTGAATGGTGCAGATGTTGGGATGGTTCAGTGACGAGGCAGCACGCGCCTCGCGACGGAAGCGCTCCAGAGTCGGAGCATCTTGGGAGACCTCGTCGGGAAGAAACTTCAGAGCGACAAACCGTCCCAGGGAGGTGTCTTCGGCCTTGTAGACAACGCCCATCCCGCCGCCACCCAGCTTTTCGACGATGCGGTAATGAGAGATGGCTTGGCCAATCATGGAGTCGAGGTATGTTAGGCGGGATGCGAGTGCAAGTCAATGAACCCCCGTGGAGTTTGTGGTATGTGGGAAGGGTTGTTGGCGAAACATCGCCATATCGCTCACCGACCGGTTCTGAGTGCTAAGGCCTGATTACAACAGTTAGCCGTGGAAACATGCGGTGATTGGGCGTAAAGTGCTTTCCGTGAACCGCTTCCTGAGAATCACATTTCTGTTGTTCATGCTTGATGCCTTTGTGTTCTGCCAAACTCGGTACAACGGTTCGGACTGTTCGACTCTGAAATACGCACGACACAAAGTTTCATGTCTCTGCGGAACGGTGCAAGTGTGTTCAGGAGATGTTTGCGGGCGTCCTTCAGACTACAGCCTCGATGACGACATTACCGTGCAACTGCGGAATAGGGCCGGCACGACGATTCTCGACTCGAAGAAAGTTGTCGTCGAGAAACGTGAGAGGGAGTGTACAACGCAGGTCGGGACAAAAGTCTCTTGCCCTACAACGGAAAGGACGTTCTGTTTCGACGGCAAAGGCGATGGCGATTATCAGCTTGCCTTTATCGTTTCCAAAAACGGAGTCCCTCAACCCGCAGTCAAATTCCCAACCAACTACTCCCGTAAGCGGAACCAATCTTGCAATTCTGTCTACATGGTGGAACCGAGCTGTCCGACTGCGGTACGTAGTTGGTGAAAAATCGCCTTTGCACTCACGATCGGGTTCTGAGCGCAAACGCCTGAT